>JBIIGG010000037.1:0-11036 GCA_044236575.1 Polynucleobacter sp.
TTACTCGCACGTTTTACTAAATCCATCAGCGATACCCAGCTAGAAACTACCTTAAAACTAGAAAAGATTCGCTGCGCTGCGTGTGTATGGCTCTGCGAACATTTTGTCAGGCGCATACCAGGCGTGCACGATGTCCAAATTAATTATGCAACGCAAAAGGCTCGCATCCAGTTTGATCCAAGGCAAGCTAGCTTAGCTAGTTTGTTGCACGCGATAGAGCGCATTGGTTATGGCGCTTGGCCATTTGAACCTTCGCTTGCGATTGAAAAAGCCAGGAAAGAGCGGCGGCAATTACTCACTCGTTTGGGAGTTGCTCTATTGGGCATGATGCAGGTCATGATGTATGCGTGGCCTACTTATCTAGGCGATAGTGACATCAGTGCGGAATCCGAGCTGCTGCTCAATTGGGCAAGTTGGGCATTAACCATACCGGTGATGGTCTATTCGGCAGGCCCTATCTTTCAATCCGCATGGCATAGTGTTCGGCTCTTTAGATCAAGCAAGATGCTAGGCATGGATGTGCCGATTGCCTTGGCATTGGCGCTCGCCTTTATTGCAGGCACCATTAACTTAGTCAATGGTTCAGGTGAACATTATTTTGATTCGATCACCATGTTCATTGCTTTTATCCTAGGCGCACGTTATGTCGAATTACTAGCGCGCCAGGATGCGCAAGGTGGGGCAGAGGCGCTTGCTAAGCAATTGCCTGCGACTTGTGAGCGTTTTACGCATTACCCCGAATCGACCGAGCTGAAATCGGTACCTGTTGTTAAATGTCAAATCGGCGACTATTTGCGTGTGCCGGCAGGCGCTGTGATTCCGGCTGACGGTAGTCTCGTTGCGGGTGAATGCAATCTCGATGAATCATTGCTGACGGGTGAATCCAAGCCCATTCAAAAGAAGATTGGCGAGACTTTGTATGCAGGGACGCATAATATTCAAAATCCATTGGTGATGGTAATTACGGCGGTAGGGCAGTCCACTCGCATTGCCGGCATTGCCTCTTTGCTGGATAACGCCTTGCAGGCCAAGCCCGCTCTTCTTGGCTTGGCTGAAAAATGGGCAGGTCATTTTGTTCTCTTTTTAATTGGTAGTGCCGTTTTATCGACGGCTGTTTGGCTTGCGATTGATCCCACTAAAGCCTGGACAGTTCTAGTTGCCGTATTAGTAGCAAGCTGCCCATGCGCACTCTCCCTCGCGGTGCCCACCGCCATGGCCGCATCCCAAGGGGCCGTCACTAAACTGGGTCTACTGATCGTACGGGGTCATGTGATGGAAAGTTTAGTGAAGGTTACGGACATTGTTTTGGATAAGACCGGCACCTTGACCATGGGGGAACCTGAGTTAACAGAAGTTGAATTGTTTCGGGCTGGTATCGATCGTTCGATAGCGCTTGCGATTGCGGCAGGACTGGAGGAAGGGCAATCCCACCCCTTGGCACTGGCATTTATTCGTGCTGCGCATCAAGCAGAGCTTGCCCCCAATTCACCTGGAATCCTAGTCAATAATCAGCTGGGCTCTGGAGTGCGCGCTGGTAACTTTGTTTTAGGTAGTCAATCTTGGATGCAATCGCTTGGTCATATGAAGGAGGCTATGTACCCACATTCTGGGGAGTACGGGGCTGTTTTTTTGGCCGATGAACAAGGCTTAATTGCTCGCTTCGTGTTTTTAGATACGCCAAGGGCAGGCGTCAATGAATTGCTTGCTATGGCTAAGCGCCGTGGCATTACCGTGCATATGGTATCCGGTGATGACGCCGCGACGGTAAGTTGGTGGGCAAGCCATTTTGGAATTACACAGTTCCACAGTACCGTCTCACCCGAAGGCAAGTATGGATTTATTGAAGCCCTTCAGGCCGACGGTCGAATCTGTTTAGCAATTGGCGATGGTATTAATGACGCACCCCTACTAGCGAAGGCCAATGTTTCGGTAGCGATTGGCTCGGGCTCACCGCTGGCCTCTGCTAGTGCCGATGCCATCCTCACCGCGACCTCCTTGGCGCCACTAGCCAAAGCACTCTTGATGGCAGATCGCACAAAAGCCGTCATTCAGCAAAGCCTATTGTGGGCCTTCATTTACAACGTTGTAGCAATTCCAGTGGCGATGATGGGCTGGGTTAATCCTTGGGTTGCCGGTATTGGCATGGCTTTATCCTCACTGGCCGTTACCCTAAATGCGTGGCGGCTGCGCAAAGTGTAGGTTGCTAGCGTATTTTCCATCCAGCAGGCGGGTTACGCTAGACTGCAGTAATGGAAAGCCTGCTCCTATTAATACCGCTGTCATTATTGCTCATTGCCTTTTTGGCCTATCTCTTCTATTGGGCTGTAAAAACCGGGCAGTTTGATGATTTAAATGGGCCAGGCGAAGCCATTCTGATGGACGACGATGCGCCTAAAGCAGAAAAATTAAATCCGCTTCCTGATTTCAAGTCAAAACCTAAATCCCGCTAGCAATCCCTGGTTGCTGCGAATAAGTTAGCCCGCCAGAGCAATTAGGCTCGCCTCGTTTGATATAGATCAAATCAGCAATACACCCTTAAATCGATAATCAATTGCACTGTTGAGCACGATTTAGAGCAGCTTATCGCCACGATTTGCATAAGGGAGAAGCCATGGGCAGCACCGTGGGTAGTTACCAGGATCACTTCAATTACAAAGTGGTTAGTCAATTCGCGATTGCGACGATCGTCTGGGGCATTGTGGGTATGCTCGTTGGGGTGATACTGGCGGCGCAATTGATTTGGCCAGAAATTACCTTTAACATCGCGTGGCTGAGTTACGGACGTTTGCGTCCACTGCATACCAATGCGGTTATCTTTGCATTTGGTGGTAGTGCGCTGTTTGCGACCTCTTATTACATTGTCCAGCGCACCTGTCAGGTGCGCTTGTTTTCCGATAAATTAGCGGCTTTCACCTTCTGGGGTTGGCAGGCAGTGATTGTTGCTGCTGCAATTACCTTACCTTTAGGTATTAGTACCTCGAAAGAGTACGCCGAGCTTGAGTGGCCAATTGATATTCTCATTACGGTAGTGTGGGTTGCCTATGCGGCGGTCTTCTTTGGCACCATCATGCAACGCAAGACGAAACACATTTATGTGTCGAACTGGTTTTTTGGCGCATATATCTTAACGATTGCGCTCTTGCACATTGTCAATAATATTGAAATGCCGGCAAGCCTATTTAAGTCTTATTCCGCTTATTCAGGTACGCAAGATGCCATGATTCAATGGTGGTATGGTCATAATGCGGTTGGTTTTTTCTTGACCACGAGCTTTTTGGGAATGATGTATTACTTTATTCCAAAGCAAGCGGAGCGCCCAATTTATTCCTATCGTTTATCGATTGTTCACTTTTGGGCCTTGAACTTTACCTATATGTGGGCTGGCCCACACCACTTGCAGCACACTGCATTACCCGACTGGACACAGTCTTTAGGTATGGTCTTTTCAATTATCCTGCTTGCGCCATCCTGGGGCGGCATGATTAACGGCATTATGACGCTTTCGGGGGCTTGGCATAAATTGCGCACAGACCCCATCCTCAAGTTTCTGGTAGTTGCATTGTCTTTCTACGGCATGTCGACTTTTGAAGGCTCGATGATGTCAATTAAGACAGTGAATAGCTTATCCCATTACACCGATTGGACTATTGGGCACGTGCACTCTGGCGCACTAGGCTGGGTGGCAATGATTACGATTGGCTCACTCTATTATTTAATACCCCGTTTAGTAGGCCAAAAGGAGATGTATAGCACTCGGATGATTGAGTTGCATTTTTGGATTGCAACCTTAGGTGTGGTTATCTACATTGCCGCCATGTGGATCGCGGGTGTGATGCAAGGACTGATGTGGCGTGCATTTGAATCAGATGGCACCCTGACTTATAGCTTTGTTGAGTCCGTGAAGGCAACGTATCCCTTCTACGTCATTCGTTTGATTGGGGGCATATGCTATCTCGGCGGCATGCTGCTGATGGCCTATAACGTCTATAAAACCTTGAAAAACAAATCGTTCATTGACGCACCGATTCCGGCGCCGTTGGCAATGGCTCATTAAAGGAGAAGAAATCATGCCTAAGCCATATAAATTCTTTTCCCATGAAACCTTTGAACGCAATGTCGGTTGGTTAATCATTGCAACCATTGTTGTTGTATCGATTGCTGGTTTGGTACAAATTGTGCCCCTGTTTTTTCAGCACTCCACCACCCAGCCATCACCAGGCATCGTCCCATTTCCGGCCCTCAGTCTTGCAGGTCGCGATATCTATCAACGGGAAGGCTGTGTGGGCTGTCACTCGCAACAAATTCGTACGCTGCGCTCTGAGACCGAGCGCTATGGTCCATATTCATTGGCAGGCGAGTCGGTCTACGATCACCCCTTCTTGTGGGGCAGTAAGCGTACCGGACCGGATCTAGCCCGCGTGGGTGGGCGTTATTCGGATGAATGGCATCGGATTCATTTCCGCAATCCGCGGGATGTCGTTCCGGAATCAAATATGCCCGCCTATCCCTATCTTCAACATGCAGCAGCCAATGCAGGCACCATTCAGTCGCATATGCGCGCTTTGCGTCGACTTGGAGTCCCCTATACCGAAGAGGAAATTACCAATGCACCCAAGGAGCTGGAGGGAAAAACCGAAGAGGATGCATTAATTGCCTATATGCAAGGTTTGGGCATTCACCGCAGATCAACCAACCCAGCAGCCACCACCACTTCTGCTGTGAGCATTGGCAAATAAAGGGAACAGACATGATCGAAATCATCGCCCCTTATTTGTCTGCCATCTCAACAGTACTCGGGTTAACTGCCTTTCTTCTCATTATTTGGTGGGCATGGTCTGCTAAACGACAGCCAGCCAACCAAGAGTCAGCAGAATTACCGTTTGATCTTCCCGATGAATTTACTAAGGAAAAGAAATGAGTGACTTTATCGATTCCTACTGGAGCATATTCATTACTGCTATTACCTTAATTGGTATTGTGTGGTGCGTCTGGTTATTGGCGTCTCAGCGCAAGGTAACGGTAGAGCAAAATGCAGATGGCAGTGTTGCCGATACTGGACATGTCTGGGACGGTGATTTACGTGAGCTTAATAATCCATTGCCGCGCTGGTGGGCATGGATGTTTCTTTTATCGTGTGTCTTCGGACTGGTTTACCTCTTGCTGTATCCCGGTCTTGGATCTTACCCAGGTCTACTGGGTTATACCTCCGATACTGCATACACTACGTCGGTTGTAAAGGCCAATGAAGAACTGAAACCGATTTACGCAAAGTATATGGAGCTTGATGTGCAGCAAATGGCTGCGGACCCCAAGGCCCGTGAAATGGGGCAGCGACTCTATTTAAATTATTGTGCTCAGTGCCACGGATCCGATGCTGGTGGGTCAAAAGGCTTCCCCAATCTGACCGATAACGATTGGCTTTATGGTGGCAGTCCCGAGATGATTAAGACGGCAATTTTGCAAGGCCGAAGTGGGGTGATGCCCGCATTTGCACATCTCAGTAAAGCAGATGTTGCTGACTTAACTAGCTATGTGCGCAGCTTATCAGGACTGTCTGTCGACCAGGTAAAGGCAGAACGGGGTAGTGCATTATTTGCTAGCAATTGCGTTGCTTGCCATGCGGTTGATGGTAAGGGCAATACGGCAATGGGAGCGCCGAATTTAACCGATAAGATCTGGCTATACGGCAGTACGGATGCTGCAGTAACGGAGTCGATTGCAAAGGGCCGCAATGGCCAAATGCCAGCCCACGATGCCATCTTAACCCCTGAAAAAGTGCAGTTGATCTCCGCCTACGTTTGGAGTCTAACGAATATTCGCGTCGATCAGGCTAAAAAATAGTGCTTGAAGCTTTGCCCAATTCAAAAGTAATTCCGATTCAATCCGTTGAGGAATCGCTGTACGAGGTACGCCGTAAGATTTACCCCAGATCAGTATCCGGTATTTTTGCTCGTTGGCGCATTGTGTTTGTATTTCTTACCCAAATCGTATTTTATGGTTTGCCGTGGCTTAGCTGGAATGGTCGCCAAGCCGTACTATTTGATTTAGTACAGCGGAAGTTTTATATCTTCGGCTTAGTGCTATGGCCTCAAGATGTGATTTACCTCACGCTGCTATTAATACTCTCTGCGCTGAGTTTATTTTTATTTACTGCCGTTGCAGGCCGACTCTTTTGCGGTTATACCTGCCCTCAAACGGTATATACCGAATTATTTATGTGGATCGAGCGTAAAGTCGAGGGCGATCGCTTTGCGCGTATTCGTTTAGACGGGCAGGAGTGGCCTTGGAAGTTTGCTAAATGGCGCATCAAAATCACAAAGCATGGGCTGTGGTTGATGGTGGCTTTTTTAACCGGATTTACCTTTGTCGGGTATTTCACGCCCATTCATACCTTAGCAGGCGAGGTTCTTACAGCAAGCTTAGGACCATGGCAGGCATTCTGGCTATTTTTCTATAGCTTTGCAACGTGGGGTAATGCTGGCTTCATGCGCGAGCAGGTTTGTAAATACATGTGTCCCTATGCACGTTTTCAGAGCGTGATGGTGGATAAAGACACCTTTGTGGTTACTTACGATACCCTGCGTGGCGAGCCGCGTGGCAGCCGCAGCAAATCAGAAAACCATGCCGCACAGGGCTTAGGCGATTGCGTTGATTGCAGCATTTGTGTCCAAGTGTGCCCGACAGGCATTGATATTCGGGATGGCTTGCAGTACATGTGTATTGGCTGTGGTGCGTGCATTGATGCTTGTGATCAGGTGATGGATAAGATGCACTACCCCAAAGGCCTAATACGGTATACAACGGAGCGAGCCATGCTCGAGCGCGCACCTACAGAAAAAGCAATACGTCAAATTTTTCGCCCACGGATTATTTTTTATACCTCGGTAATTCTTGTTTTGGCAACCGCATTCCTAGTTTCCCTAGCTACCCGTAATCCCTTGCGTGCTGATGTGATGCGAGATCGAGGCGCCTTGGCACGAGAAGTGGATGGCGCTCGCATCGAGAATGTATATCGTATTCAGGTGATGAATTCTTCCGAGAATGCAATGCGCGTCAATTTTAAGGTGACGGGCTTACCTGATTTACAAATTCTGACTTCGCAAGGAAAGCCTCTAAATAATGTATTGGTCGAGCCTTCTAGCAATCAACTGATTCCGATTCGCGTTAGTTCAGTATTGGGTGAGGTAGCGCCTGGTAACTATCCGATTCATTTTGGAGTCGAAGGCGTTGAAATTGATTCGGGCACCACTACTATTGTTCGAGTTCGAGACGAAAAATCGACGTTTATCGTGCCGCGTTAAGTGCAAATAAGGAAAGGGAGATGATGATGCTAACTGAATCGGAAGTGAAACCCTGGTGGAGGCAATTATGGCCATGGCTACTCATTAGCGGGCCTGCGCTCGCAGCAGTCGGATGCGCAATTACTATTTGGCTTGCGTTTACACACCATGCCGATCAGCCAATTCGGGATGGAGTTACAAAGCGAGGCCTAAAAATCGAGGCGGTTTCTAAATGAAATTACGCCTGTTCATTTGGGTGCTCTGGCCCTCGTTCTTGATCGCTGCTATTGCCGAAGCGGTCTTATTTACCGCCATTCACCCTGAAGAAATTTTGCTCTTTGGTGCACCTTTGGCCATTTCAAATGAAGGTATTTATACCCTAGGTTTTTTTGTTATATGGGGGTTTTGTGCAGCATCCAGCGCACTGACTGTATTTGTTTTGCCAAAATCGGGAGAGAGTCCTAAGCTCAGCTCTGACGAGGCCGATCTAAATTAGAGGCAAGCCTGCAGGGAGCCTCTATTTTCTGGATTGGGAAGTCCGGCTAATTCATAGAGGCCACCAATATCAATTAACTTAACGTGGCGCTGTTTGATTTGAATTAATCCTGCTTCTGAAAAGCGCGATAGCATTCGACTAACGGTTTCAATTTGAATCCCCAAGTAGCTACCAATTTCTTCGCGACTCATACGCAAGTCGAATTCATGATGAGTGTAGCCCCTAGCAGTGAGTCGTTCGGATAGATTGAGTAAAAAACCAGCTAAGCGCTCCTCTGCTCGCATGCTTCCAAGAGAAAGTAAGTGACGTTGATCTTGGGTTAGCTCTCGGCTCAGAATGCGGTGGAATTGATTTTGTAAGGTGGGTATTTGACTGGCAAGGGATTCAAATTCTGCAAAGCGAATAATGCAGGCTTCGCTGTCTTCGAGTGCAATGGCATCGGATTGATGGATGCCATCGCCGATGGCATCCAGCCCCAGAATTTCTCCAGGCAAATGAAACCCGATAATTTGTGAGCGCCCATCGGAAAGGCCGTGTTCTGTTTTAAGGGTGCCAAAGCGGATGCTGTAGACCGAGGTCATTGGGTTGCCATGGCGGTAGAGGCTATCTCCCTTTTTTAAGGCGATTCGTTCTTTTACCAGCGCATCAACCTTATCGAGATCCGCGTGACTTAAACCCACCGGTAAGCAAAATTGACCCAATACGCAAGTGGAGCACTTGTTGAGTGGGCTTGTTTTTGGAATGGGATTCATGTTTTACATTTGGTCTTTAAGGCCTATTCTATATCGATGTACACTATTTTTGATGCATTTTGAATGGAATCATGGTTACAACCAGTTTATTTGCCACTCTTTTTTTGAGTACCCTCGTTAGTGGCTGGCATTGCGCTTTGATGTGCGGTGGCATTGCCGCAGCAATTGAGCGCCCACGTGGTTCTGAAATAGTCTTAGTCTCTAAATCGGTACTGTTTTATCAGCAACTGATCATGCACCTTGGCCGATTGACGACCTATGTCCTATTGGGGGCTGCAGCTGGGCAAATTGGCGTGATCGTATGGCAACAAAATGTAGTGCCAATTCAGCGACCCTTATTCGCTTTGAGCGCATTGATTTTGATTGCGATGGCCATTCGCTTGTGGCGCCAGCAACAACCCAAACCGTCTTTGTCTTGGCTAGGACTTAAGGCGGCAGAAGTTTGGTCAAAGCACCTTGGTAGTCTGGCTAGCGGGCCAGCGCGTTGGTTTAGTGGCATGCTCTGGGGTCTTGTTCCATGTGGCTTGGTTTACAGTGTTTTGCCTTTGGCATTTTTATCCGGCAGTCCACTTTCGGGAGCTAGCCTCATGTTGGCCTTTGGCCTGGGAACCTTACCCAACTTACTGTTGATCTCTCGCTTCTCGGCAAGCTTAGTGCAGTTCAGTCATTACGCCTGGGTGCGTTATTTAGCCGTTGCCTTACTCATGAGCTCAGGTATCTATGGCCTGTACCGCGCCTGGACACTACCTCAAGCCCTATTAGAGGGTGGCTTTTGTATTTCCTGAGGTTGCTATTTGGTGTAGTGCGGCAGAGATACCAGCACGCAGGTCATCGCAAATGCACTCTGGACTGATGCGCGCGAGAAGGCCGCTTCGTTTCAGGGTTTCTAGGGGTTGATGGGAGAGGCCAGACACAATCAGTGTGAGGCCGGATGAAGTGCATTGCCGGTGCAGATCGTCCATGGCATCGATTCCTGAAGAGTCGATGTAAATGACGTTTTTCATGTCCAATACAAGGGCTTTATTGGGAAGCTGATTTTCAATGGCATCGAGTATGCGAACTGCCCCAAAAAATAGAGCACCGTATAAGCGATAGGCACTGATATCACCTGCATGCGAATGCAACTCTGGATATGCGCTTGGGGAGGCTGGCTCACAGCGAGAGAGATTGGATATCCGATAGATAAACGTAATGAATGCCAGAATTAATCCAACCTGAAACGCCACGGTTAAGTCAACCACAATGGTCAGAATAAAGACACTCAGTAGAGTCACGCGATACGGTAATTTGAATTGCTTGAGTTCGGCTAATTTACGCCACTCACCCATATTCCATGCGATGTAAATCAAAATAGCAGCAAGCGAGGCTAAGGGGATATTGGCTGCAAGCGGCGCTGCAACTAAAACAAAAAATAATAAAGTCAGAGCATGCACTATGCCAGAGAGGGGTGTAGTAGCTCCGCTATCGACATTGGTTACCGTTCTGGCAATGGTGCCAGTGGCTGGCATACCGCCAAAAAAAGGCGTAATAAAATTAGCAAATCCTTGCGCCATCAATTCTTGATTGGGTTTATGGCGGTCATGAATCAGTCCATCTGCAATGCGCGCACATATGAGGGACTCAATTGCACCAAGAGTAGCGAGAGTAAGCGCCGGTACGATCATAAATTGGGCGCTAGACCAGGTGATGGGTATCCACTCAAATGAAGGAAGTGCGGCAGGTATGCCACCGAAACGGCTGCCTATGGTTTCAATGGGCAAGCCAACGATCGCTGTAATGAGGGTTGCACATCCCATGGCAACCACCGTGCCAGGGAGGTACATACTGAATGCAATGCGGGTTTGAAGTCGCTTCCATGCAATGAGAAGCGCTAAGCTTCCAAGGGAAATGCAAAGCGCTGCTGGATTGATGGTATTTGCGGCATGAAATAGCGCAGGTATTAAATCAAAAAAGGACGCAGGGATTTTTTCCATTGAGAGTCCAAAAAAATCCTTTATTTGGGTCATTCCAATTAATACAGCAATGCCATTGGTGAAGCCAATAATGACCGCGATTGGAATAAAGCGAACTAAGGTGCCAAGTCGAAATAAACCCATTAGAAAAAGAAATACGCCAGACATGGCGGTAGCTAGCAAGAGATTAGCAACCCCAAAGCGATCAACAATTCCAAACACAATAATGATGAAAGCGCCGGCTGGCCCGCCAATTTGAACGCGGCTACCACCCAGTAATGAAATTAAGCTACCCGCAATAATGGCAGTAAAAATACCAGCCTCGGGCTTTAGTCCGCTAGCAATAGCAAATGCCATGGCTAGAGGTAAGGCAACGATTCCTACCGTAATGCCCGCAAAAATATCGCGAACGAAGCGATTTTGGTTATAGCCCTGAAAGCATTCCAGGATCTTGGGCTGAAAAAACATGAGTTAAATAACTTCTATTTGCTTAGCCGATGCGACTTCCAACCGCATACGCGACTGAAGCGCTGACTGCCGTAATGAAGGCGCCCCA
>JBIIGG010000038.1:0-11035 GCA_044236575.1 Polynucleobacter sp.
CTAAGGTTGGAATCGAGCGAATTTGAAACTGCGATCCTAGTTGCTGCTCTGCTTCGGTATTGACTTTGGCAAATACTACTTGGTTTGCATAGCGCTGGGCCGCTGCTGTAAAGGTCGGGGCAAACTGAGTACATGGACCACACCAGGGCGCCCAAAAATCAAGCAAGACAGGTAAATGGCTTTGTCCCGTTACTTCGGCAAAATTACCTTGATTTAATTCAATCGGCGCAGATAGGAGACTTTTCTTGCAGACGCCGCAGATTGGATCTTGAGCAATGCGATCGCTTGGAAAGCGATTTTGCTTGTGGCAATGGGGGCAGCTAATTTGCATTGAATGCTCCTCTACGAAATGGCTTTATACAACAAACTGAGAGATATAAAAAAAGTAAAGATGGCAAACGCCTGTTGTATTCGCGGCTCGCTGATTTGTTTTGCAATCACGCTACCCAGTAGCATTCCAGCAATAGCTCCACCTGCAAATGGAAGGCCGATTGACCAATTTAGGTGACCTGCTAACGCGGCACTCGTGACGCCCGTAATCGAAATCAACGCCAGCACGCCTAGCGAAGTGGCAACAATCGATTGCATGGGCAGGTCGGTATATTTTTTTAGGGCGGGGACAATAATGAAACCACCACCAACGCCGAGCAGTCCAGATAAAAATCCGGCTACTGCGCCAGAGCCCATGAGCGCACGCGCACACGGTACTGACCAAATTAAGCGACCAATCGATTGGTCTAGTTTGCAGGGTGGGGCAGGCAGTTCTTTTGGAACATTGCCAGTGATTTCTTGCTGGGCTTGTATCAGCATCCGAACGGACACAATAATGAGTATGCTGGCAAATGCAATCATCAGCGGCTGATTGGGGATGAGATGAGCCATGTACACACCGATGGGCGCCAGTACAACGCCGAGTGTGGCCATCACGAGCGCAGCGCGATAGCGCAATAATTTGGTGCGCAGGCCATTGATAGCACCAAGCGAGCCTGCCACGGCAATCGCTAATAAACCAATTGGGCCGGCGCTAGCAACGCTGAGATTAAGTCCAAACACCAGGAGCGGAACCGACAGAATGCCTCCGCCAGCCCCAGTCAAGGCCATCATCATGCCGACGAAGACCCCAAGCCCTACGCTAACTACACTAATGCTATCCATATGGCTCAGTATCTCCCCTCAAGTAATAAATTCATATTTATATTATATATTTAAATATAATGTTATACTGGTCACATGAACACATCAACCCAAGCTACCGTAAAAGCATTCTTTGACCCACAAACGTGGACATACACCTATGTGGTGTATGAATCGAAAGGGTCGCCATGCATTGTGATTGATTCCGTTTTAAATTACGACCCCAAGTCGGGTCGTACGAAGACAGAGTCGGCCGATGAAGTGATTGCCTTTATTAAAGAAAACCGCTTGCAACTCGACTGGATTTTAGAAACCCATGCGCATGCCGATCACCTGACTGCAGCGCCCTATATTCAGGAAAAACTGGGCGGAAAAATTGCGATTGGCGATCACATCACAACCGTCCAGGGCGTATTTAAGGGTGTTTTCAACCTAGACGACGTTGCAGTGGATGGCTCGCAGTTTGATGTGCTGATCAAAGAAGGTGAGCCGATTGCGTTTGGTAATTTATCGTTCAAGGCTTTATATGTTCCTGGCCATACCCCTGCCTGCATGGCTTATGAAATCGGCGATAGCATCTTTGTTGGCGATACCTTATTCATGCCGGATGTCGGAACGGCGCGCTGCGACTTCCCTGGCGGCAGTGCCAGCAATTTGTATCGCTCGATTCAATCTATTTTGAAGTACCCACCCAGCACTAAGTTGTACATGTGCCACGATTACCCTCCGAATGGGAGGCCGCCCGAATACCAATCGACTGTGGCGGATCAAAAAAAGAGCAACATTCATGTGCATGATGGCGTTACGGAAGAGCAGTTTGTCGCTATGCGCAATAAACGGGATGCTGGACTCGAAATGCCCGTACTTATTTTGCCGTCGATTCAGGTCAATATTCGTGCAGGCCATATGCCCAAAGCAGAGGGTAATGGCACCGCGTATTTAAAAATTCCATTAAACGCGCTTTAAACCCAGAAGAAAAACAGATCACCATGCCAGCAACCATTGATTTAGAACGCATGCGCACATCGGCTGATGAGGCTTGCCGTTTAATGAAAGTATTGTCGAACCCTGACCGCATGCTATTGCTTTGTGAAATCAGTCAAGGTGAGAAATGTGTTGGCGAGCTTGAAGATATATTGGATATCCATCAACCGACGCTGTCGCAGCAATTGACCGTATTGCGCAACGAAGAGTTGGTTGAGACCCGTCGTGATGGCAAATTAATTTATTACTCCTTATCCAGTGCCATTGCGGTTGAAGTGATGACATTGCTTTACAAGCACTATTGCCGTAATTAGATCCGATTCATTACAAAGAGGAGTTCATTATGAAATGCAACGTAGGCAATGCGGATCGCGCTATCCGAATCATCGCAGGTTTAGTTTTAATTGGACTTGCTGCTACTGGCACGATTGGTATATGGGGGTGGATTGGCATTGTCCCCGTATTGACTGGCGCGTTTCGTTTTTGTCCAGCCTACCCGCTCTTGGGTATCAACACCAATAGCAAACCATAAAACAGCTTGCATCCAATTAAAGTGTTTTTGTAGCTACTTTAGCTGGGTGCAATCGTTGTAAAGCGCCGCGGATCATTGATGGGTCGCAGCGGCATGATGTGGATTTGTTTGCCATCAAGTTCAAGCTCAACCTGGATGCCGACTCCGAGCTCGAGTCGCCGTACCTCGGCTGCAGAAGCCTCCCAAATGACCGTTTGATCGCTTCCTGGAATGGAAAATTGAATCACGGCAATTTGCCCAATGGCGCTGATTTCAGTGACAAGGGCAGCCTGACTGAGCGCCGTTTTTGTTCTGCCCACACTGATGCCGCTTTGCGGAATGACCCAGGCAACCACACTATCCGCCGGAATTTTATTTTTATCGACGACATCCAGTGCAATATCGGTGCCCTGCCAATGCAACTTGCCTTGATTAAATCGCCCTTGGAATAGATTACTGATGCCGACCAGTTCCGCCACTCTGGAATTACGCGGTTTTTGGAATAAGTTCTGCGGACTGGCTGTTTGTAGTCCAATACCGCGATCAATGACGGTAATGCGATCAGCCAACAAGCCCGCCTCACGCAGATCGTGGGTTACCAAAATAATTGGAATATCTAAATCGCGGCGCAATTCCGCTAGAGTTTTATAAAGGCCTTGCCGGGTTGGTGTATCAATCGCAGAAAACGGTTCGTCTAAGAGTAGGACCTTGGGCTGACGCGCCAATGCCCGTGCTAAAGCAACGCGTTGCTGTTGGCCTCCGGAGAGTTGATTGGGCATGCGCTGTGCCAGTTCACCAATGCCCATACGACTCAGCCAATCTTGCGCAATGGCTTTTTTTTCTGCTGGCGTATGCCGTGTATTTTGCAACGGGATTTGCACATTGTCGATTGCTGACAAATGTGGAAAGAGGGCATATTGCTGAAACAAGAGTCCGCAGGAACGCTGCGCTGGCGATAAGGCAAGGGGCTTTAACCCAGAACCTTCATCGGCGCTAAACCACATTTCACGATTGCATTCAATCTGACCATGGGCCGGATTGCGTAAACCAGCGATGGTGCGCAGCGCCGATGTTTTGCCACTACCCGATGGCCCTACTAGTGCATGCAGTTCTCCATTGGCGCATTCGATATCCAGCTGCAATGGCATTGGTATGGTTTGGTATATGCGCAACTTCAACATGATTTGCGTTTTCCTAGGACACCATACGACAGGGCAATGGCAATCAAGGAGGTTCCGAGTAGCAAGAGGGAAAGCAATCCTGCCCCGGCAATATCAAAGCCCTGAACCTTGTCATAAATCGCAATAGAGACAGTTTTGGTTTCACCGGGTATGGCTCCGCCCACCATCAAAATGACGCCAAATTCCCCCAAGGTGTGGGCAAAGGTCATGACGGCAGCGCTGGTAACCCCACGCCACGCCAAAGGCAGTTCGATCAGGCGAAAAATTTGCCAATGCGATAGTCCGCTGACCTGGGCTGCCTCTCGAATTTCGGGGCTGATTGACTCCAAGGCCCGCTGAATTGGCTGCACCGCAAATGGCAGATTAACAATCAGGGAGGCCAAAAGGATGCCCTCAAAGGAGAAAACCAAGGGGTGCCCAAATAGACTGACATCGCCCAAGCCCACCAGGAGGTAATAACCCAAAACCGTGGGTGGCAAGACCAGTGGCAAAGCGAGAAGGGCCTCAAGCCAGGGCTTTGCAGATCCCATTCGAACCAGGCGATGGGCTAACCAAATACCCAAGGGCAGCATGATCGCCAATGTGTATAGGGCTAACTTAAATGAGAGAAAAATAGCTTCGGTATCCAGCACGCCCCAATTTTAGGGCCTAAGTGCAGTATTTCTGACTGGATGACCTAGGGTAATTCACTATAGTCAGCGACCTGCCTAAGGCGTTAAATATGCATTAATGCGTTAGGATGCATATTTACACCTTTTATGTAATCAAAAATAGACAAATGAACAAACTTGTTCCTCTGGAAACCAAAGACCTTAGCCCAGCGCAAATGGAGCAGGTTTTCGCTCAGGTGTCTCAATTTTTTAGCTTACTGGCAGAGCCATCCCGCCTAAAGATCCTCTTCATCCTGTGCGGTGGCGAGCAATCCGTTAATGCAATAACCGAGCAGGCTGGTTCGAGCCAGGCGAATGTGTCAAGGCACTTAACGGCATTGCACCGCGAAGGAATACTAAAGCGTCGCAAAGAAGGTGTCACGGTCTATTACTCGATTGGCGATGAGGCTACATTGGGTATTTGTCAGAGCGTATGCGCTCGGGTTGTCGAAGAGATGAAAACGTAGTTTTATTAATGAATTATTGAATGAGCTATTAATCCAATGAACAAGAATCAACTGGAACTGCATTCGGAAGACATTCCATACATTGAAAAGCCAAATGGGCAGACGCGGCTTCGCAAAGCGCCGGAGCATTTTATTTCGGAAGACTTTATTGCTGATGTCAATAAAAATGGCCTGGATGAAAATCGCCGTGGTTTTTTACGTAAAGGCTTTTTATCTGCGATTGGCGGTGCCGCTGGTCTAGCTGCAGCCCCTGCTGCATTCGCTTCGGCTGCGGGTGATCCTGCTATTTTAGAAAAACAAGAATGGCAAACCACGCTGGGGAAAAACGTCGCGACCATGCCTTATGGTTTGCCTTCTGTCTATGAGTCGAATTTAGTCCGCCGTGAATCACCCGGCTTAACCCGAGTATCAGCAGCATCGGTTTCATTTACGCCGCTACAGGGACTGTTTGGGATGATTACTCCCAATGGACTGCACTTTGAGCGCCACCATCAAGGCTGGTACAACGTTGATCCCAATAAACACCGCTTGATGGTCAACGGCCTTGTAAAAAGCGAGCGCATTTTTACGATGAGCGATTTAATGCGCATGCCATCCGTGTCGCGCATTCACTTTATTGAGTGTGGCGCCAATACTGGTCTGGAGTGGGGCAATGTGGCAGTGCCCACCGTGCAATACACCCATGGCATGTTGTCGTGCTGTGAATTTACTGGCGTGCCGCTGTCTGTCTTGCTGGATGAATGCGGCGCTGACCTGAAAAAAGGCAAATTTTTATTGGCCGAAGGTGGCGATGGTTCGGGTATGACCCGCACCATCAATCTAGATAGCGCGCTTAAGGATGCCATTGTGGCTTGGGGCATGAATGGCGAGATGCTGCGACCAGAGAATGGCTTTCCACTGCGTTTAGTTGTTCCAGGAGTTCAGGGCGTTAGTTGGGTGAAATGGCTGCGTCGTCTGGAAGTAGGCGATATGCCTTATGGCGCCAAAGACGAAGCGATTCACTATATTGATCTAATGCCCAATGGCTTGCATCGCCAGTACACCTCGATTCAGGAGTGCAAATCGGTTATTACAACGCCGTCGGGTGGTCAGCAGTTGTTGGATAAAGGCTTTTATAACGTGACCGGTATGGCTTGGTCGGGTCGCGGAAAAATTAAACGCGTTGATGTTTCGTTTGATGGCGGCAACAACTGGAGAACGGCTCGTTTAGAAACGCCGGTACTAACGAAAGCAGTCACGCGTTTTAATATTGACTGGGTCTGGGATGGTTCGCCCACAATCATGCAATCGCGCGCGATGGATGACACGGGCTATGTGCAACCTACCATTAAGGCCTTGCGCGACATACGCGGCACGCGATCGATCTATCACAACAACGCAATTCAATCGTGGAAATTGGATTCCAATGGCGAGGTGAGCAATGTACAAGTTGGGTAAATTAACCTCGTGTTTCAGTCTCATGGCCACGCTCATGATGGCGGCAGGTATTGCGTATGCACAGGGTAGCGCATCGGGTTCAGGAAAGTTTCCTGGCATTGGCAGAGCGGCGACGCCAGCCGAAGTTGCCGCTTGGGACATCGATGTTCGTCCGGATTTCAAGGGCTTGCCCAATGGTTCGGGCTCAGTAAAAAAAGGCGAGGCGGTGTGGGAAGCGCAGTGCGCCAGTTGCCATGGCACTTTCGGTGAGTCAAATGAAGTCTTTACGCCGATTGCCGGCGGCACGACCAAAGACGACATCAAGACGGGTCGAGTCGCTGCTTTAGCAGATAACAAGCAGCCGCAGCGCACTACTTTAATGAAGGTGGCAACGATCTCGACGCTCTGGGACTATATCTATCGGGCCATGCCCTGGAATGCACCGCGTTCGTTGAGTTACGACGACACCTATGCTTTGGTTGCCTACATCCTGTATTTGGGCGAGATTGTTCCGGATACCTTCGTCTTGAGCAATGCCAATATGAAGCAAGCGCAAGCGATGATGCCCAACCGCAATGGCATGACGCAGCAACATGGTTTGTGGAGTGTGAGTGGCAAGCCCGATGTCAATGCCAAGCCTTGCATGAATAACTGCGTTGCGTTTGTACAGATTGGATCTACTTTGCCGGATTACGCACGCAATGCGCATGAAAACATTGCCTTGCAAAATCGCGAGTATGGTCCTTATCTGGGTGCCGATTCCACCAAGCCACCTCTTAGCAAATTACCAGGGCCTGGAGCTACGGGTATCGTAAAGGCGTCCATGGCCGCCGCACCTACAGGCCCAGCTGCGCTCTTTAAGAAAGAGAACTGCTCTGCTTGTCACGCACCTGCAGCAAAACTAGTGGGTCCATCAATTGAGCAGGTGGCTACCAAATACAAGGGTCAGGCCGATGCAGTGCAAAAACTGATGGTGAAGGTGAAAAAAGGCGGTGCAGGCGCTTGGGGTGCTATTCCAATGCCTGCGCAAGATCAGCTATCGGATGCGGACAATAAAGCCTTAGTGGTGTGGATGCTAACAGGGAAATAAAAGTGAGTAGAATCAGTGTTAAATAATGTATTTATGTCATTTTAATTATTAGTAATGAAACAGATGAACAAAGGAGTTTTTATGAATCAGCAGCGCCGTAATCTTTTAAAGTACTCTGCGGTCTTTGGCCTGATGGCTTCAGCCGGTTTAATTTCAGAAGCCCAAGCACAAGAGTGGAACAAAGCCGCATTTGAAGGCAAGAGCTTGGACGATGTATTCAAGGTTCTGAATGCAGGCAAGCCTGCGAGTTCAAGCGCGGTTACCTTGGTAGCCCCTGATATTGCTGAAAATGGTGCCGTGGTTCCGGTTGGAATTACAAGTACATTGAAAGCGGAGCAGATGGCCATTTTGGTTGAAAAAAATCCCAGTTCACTGGCAGCCCAGTTCTTTATTCCAGCTGGCACTGAGCCATTCGTAACTACCCGCGTCAAGATGGGTCAAACCTCCAACGTTTACGCTGTGGTTAAGGCCGACGGCAAGTGGTTTATGTCGATGAAAGAAGTCAAGGTTACCTTGGGCGGTTGCGGCGGTTAATCCCCGTCTAAACCCAACGTAATCAATATATATACAGATAATTAGAGAGGAAGCAAAATGGCTGATCCAATGCGCGTTAGAGCAACTGAGGCTGGTGGTGTGGTTGATGTAAAAATTTTGATGAAGCACGATATGGAAGCCGGTCAGCGCAAAGACGCATCGGGCAAAACCATCCCTCAGTGGTTTATCAGCACCGTAACTGTTCAAGCCCAAGGTAAAAATGTATTCATGGGTGAGTTTGGCCCAGCCGTATCAAAAGACCCATTCTTGAATTTCAAGTACAAGGGTGCCAAAGGCGACAAAGTAGTCGTAAGCTGGGTTGACAACCGCGGTGCTAAGCGTACCGACGAGGCAACGGTTTCTTAATTTATTAATCTAACTGATACATTCGCACTAAGACGAAGGGGTTACCATGGATAAGCGCATTGCTTATGGAGTTGTTGTTGCATCATTCGCTTTTTTGCAGGCCTGTACAAGCCCGACAAAAAGTGAAGCACCCAAAGCAGCGGCACCTGCAGCCGCACCTAGCGGCTCTGCTACCGATGAAATAGCACGTTATCGTGCCATGATTGCTGATGGTAATCCTGCCGACTTATATGAGATGGCCGGAGAAGAGATTTGGAAAAAGCCCATGGGGCCTAAAAATGCCTCATTGCAGAAATGCGATTTAGGCAAGGGGCCTGGTGTGGTGAAGGGCGCCTCTGCTGAATTGCCCCGTTACTTTAAAGATACCAATAAAGTACAAGATCTTGAATCCCGCTTAGTGACTTGCATGGTTCAATTACAGGGCTTTGATGCCAAAGAAATCATTACTGCCGGCTTTGAAAAAGGCAAGCGTAAAGACGTTGAGGCAGTTGTTGCCTACGTGGTTGCCAATTCCAAAGGAATGCCAATTAAGGTATCGATCAAGCACCCCAAAGAAAAAGAAATGTATGAACTGGGTAAGAAGTCCTTCTTCTTCCAGGGCGGCCCAATGGACTTCTCCTGCGCGTCGTGTCATGCAGAAAATGGTAAACGCATCCGCTTGCAAGACTTGCCCAACATTACTGAGCAAAAGGGTGCGGCCTTGGGTTGGGGTTACTGGCCAGCCTATCGCGTGTCCAGCGGAAACTTTTGGACCATGCAGCGCCGCTTAAACGATTGCTATCGTCAGCAGCGCTTCCCAGAGCCCGTTTACATTTCCGACAACACGATTGCGCTGTCGATGTATATGGCGTACACGGGCAATGGCGGTACTGTCGAAACACCAGGATTAAAGCGTTAATTCGCCGGAGAATATAAAAAATGAAAAAACTACTACTTATTTCTGCGGCAGTATGTGCGATGCCTTTTGCTTCGGCTCAAGCCCAAAGTGCGTATGACAAGATGATGAAGGCTGGCTTTGAAGCCAAAGGTCAGGCTGGTCTTGATCGCATTAATCAGGATGCAACCCAAAAGTTTTGCTCTGACGCGAAAAACTTAACCGATGAAAAGACTGGTGCAAAGCGCGCCGAGATCGAAAAAATCAATATGGCCACCATCAAACAACCGTCCGATGGTAAATACATTGGTGACTGGAAAAGCGGTGAGCGAATTGCCCAGAGTGGTCGTGGCGCAACCTGGACCGATAAGCCAGATTCAGCGGTTGGTGGTGGCTGCTATAACTGCCATCAGATCAACAAGGCTGAGATTTCACACGGAAACATTGGCCCAAGCTTGTGGAATTACGGCAAGATGCGCGGTTACTCCAAAGAGGTAGTTGAGTACACCTGGGGTCGTATTAGCAATTCCAAGGCTTACAACGCCTGTAGCAATATGCCCCGTTTTGCACACTTCAAACTCTTAAACGAGAAGCAAATGCAAGATGTGATGGCTTTGCTGCTGGATCCTAAATCGCCTGTAAATCAATAAGTAAATCAAAACAGGCCGCAAGGCCTGTTTTAGTAATAGGAAAACAAAAATGTCACTGAATCGCCGCGAGTTTATGCAGGCCTTGGCTTTTGCCTCGGCTGGCGGAATGAGTTTGCAATCGAGTTTTGCCAGCGCCCAAAGCGCCGCTCAAAAATTTTACAATTTACCGAAATTCGGGAATGTCCATTTACTGCATTTCACGGACTGCCATGCGCAGCTGTTACCCGTTTATTTTCGTGAACCCAACGTCAATTTAGGGATCGGTTCGCAGTATGGCAAAGAGCCCCATTTGGTTGGCGAGGCCTTCCTAAAGGCCAACGGCATTAAATCAGGAACGCGTGATGCCCATGCCTTCACCTACCTTGATTTTGCTGCTGCTGCGCAGACCTACGGCAAGATGGGCGGCTTTGCCCATATGTCCACTTTAGTCAAGCAATTAAAAGCATCGAGACCTGGTGCCTTGTTACTGGATGGCGGGGATACCTGGCAGGGCTCTGGAACATCCTTGTGGACCAATGGCCAAGACATGGTGGATGCGGCCCTGAATTTAGGCGTTGACATCATGACCCCGCACTGGGAAATGACCCTCGGTGAAAAGCGTGTGATGGAAATTGTGCAAAAGGATTTTCAGGGTAAGGTTTCCTTTATTGCGCAGAACATCAAGACGGCCGATTTTGGTGATCAGGTGTTTAGCCCCTACACCATCCGTAATATGAATGGCGTTTCGGTTGCGATTATTGGTCAAGCCTTTCCATACACACCGATTGCAAACCCACGTTATTTCACACCCGATTGGACCTTTGGTATTCAGGAAGAAAATCTGCAAAAGATGATCGATGAGGTCAAAGGCAAGGGCGCCAAGGTTGTAGTCTTGTTGTCGCATAACGGCATGGACGTGGATCTGAAGATGGCTTCCCGTGTGCGTGGGCTTGATGCCATCCTTGGTGGCCACACCCACGATGGCGTTCCCATTCCGGTGAAAGTAAAAAATGGCGGCGGCATCACTTTAGTGACCAATGCTGGTTCAAACGGTAAATTTTTAGGTGTACTCGATTTTGATGTGAAGGGCGGTAAGGCGGTTGATTTCCGTTACAAGTTGTTGCCGATCTTCTCGAATCTCTTGCCTGCTGACCCCGCGATGACGCAGCTGATTAAAAAAGTGCGTGCGCCGTACGAGA
>JBIIGG010000039.1:0-10964 GCA_044236575.1 Polynucleobacter sp.
CTTTTTTGGAATCTGGCCACGAATTCGGCTTGGCACTCGATGAACTCATTCCACTTACTCCTGTTGGCTTAGTAACGACATCATTTTTAATAATTCGTATTTTGCTTGACAAATCGGCTTCTGTCTAAATATTGTATACATAATTATGAATACAATATCAGATAATATGCCATGAATTTAAGCAACAGACCGCTTTACCATGACGTTGCCGAGCGTCTCCGAGCCCAGATTTTTGCGCATACCTTGCCACCCGGCAGCTGGCTGGATGAGCAAAGCTTGGCTGTCACCTTTGGCATTAGTCGAACGCCCATGCGCGAAGCAATTAAGGTGCTCGCCTCCGAAGGCTTGGTGACCATGAAGCCGAGGCGCGGCGCTTACGTTACCGAGGTGGAACGTGGGGATTTAGAGCAGATTTTTGCTGTTTTAGCTCAATTAGAGGGGTTTGCAGCCAAGGAAGTGGCTATTAAAGCCAGCGAAACGCAACTCAACCAATTGGATGATTTGCACCTCAAGCTTGAAAAAGCCGCTGCAGATCGGGATGTTGAGCAGTTTTTCGAGATCAACGTGCGCTTTCATGAGTTGATCATGGAGATTGCAGGCAACCGCTGGATGAATGGGGTTGTTGGCGACCTGCGTAAAGTACTCAAACTGCAACGTCGAGATTCGTTGGGCCGGTCTGGACGATTACAGAGCGCCTTAAATGAGCACCGTAACATACTGAAAGCATTGATAAAAAGGGATGGGACTGCTGCACAAGAAGCCATGCAGGCCCATCTTGCGCGCGGGCTCGAGGCCACGCGCTAGGCTTTATTCAATTACTTTTTAATTACCATCGTGCCTGGCAATGAGGCAATGTAGGCTGCCATATTGCGTAAATCGGCATCGCTGTACTGCCCTACTTGAGAAACCATCACGGCATTTTTACGACCGAATTGTGCGTTCGTTGAAACCTGGTAAGAGCGCAAGGCGTAATACAAGTAATCGGAGTACTGTCCAGCAATCTTGGGGTATGCCGGGGCAACAGGCTCATTCAAATTGGCGCCATGGCAGGCAGCACAATTATTCTTTTCAACTAGCTCTTTTCCTTTTGCAAGATTGGAGGCGTGAGCGATACCAATGCTTGAAAGTAAAAGAGAAATAAGGAGTGCGACTTTCATAAATAGACCTCTAAATCGAAATTACTTTAAGGGATTTGTGGGAGAGGTCGAATTTTGTGCGGCGTAATACGCGCTCACATCGGCCATATCTTGAGCTGTCATGCTGCCAGCAATCGAGCGCATGGTGGGATGCTTACGCTCCCCTGACTTGTACGCTTCTAGGGCAGCGTAAATATAGGCGGCATTTTGTCCGCCAATTTTGGGTACGCGATAGACCAGAGGGTAATCGGCACGGTACTCCGGAATGGCATGGCAACCCGTGCAGAGCCAAACCTTGGCTTGACCAGCGGCGGCAGAACCTTTGACGTCCTGTGCCAGCGTATTAAGAGACAGTGCAGAAAATCCAACACCGACAGTGAATATCAGTGTGGACAATAAACGGTTCACGGCAAGTTTTTTCATGGAAATCATCAATATATAAAAAACAGACTAATTTGCTTGCAAGAGTATAGCGGACAGCGTCGAATTACTCATTTTTACAGCATTTAGCGGTAAGATTCTACCCTTCCCTTTGTCCCTAAAAAGCACCTTTATATATGTCCAGCAAACCCATTAGCGATCGCCTTAAAGACCTTGGAATTGAGCTCCCCGCCACTGCAAGCCCTGCTGCCGCTTACGTCATGGCCGTGACCACCGGCTCTACCGTCTTTGTTTCTGGGCATATCGCCAAGCAAGCGGGCAAGCCATGGGTTGGTAAATTAGGTCTTGATATGGATACCTCTAGCGGCAAAGCTGCGGCTCGCTCGATTGCGATCGATTTAATGGCCACACTGCAGTCGCATCTTGGCTCATTGGATCGCGTTAAGCGCATTGTGAAAGTGATGGGACTGGTTAACTCGACCGACCTCTTTACTGAGCAGCATCTAGTGGTGAATGGCTGCTCCGAGCTTTTATTTGACGTCTTTGGTGAAGCCGGCAAACATGCTCGCAGCGCCTTTGGAGTAACTCAAATACCCCTTGGCGCCTGTGTTGAAATTGAACTCATCGCCGAGATTGAGTAAGGTCCAGTAAAAAGCCATGCTGACAATTGCGCAGCATGGCTCTCTCTTTACCAAAGCAGTGACTTAATTCGGGCTCAGCCTTCCATCTTTTAAACGCGGGTCTAAATAATGGCCCTTGCGTGCGCGGTTCCCCGCAAACGACTTCAAGGTCTTACTGTCGAGGCTTAACTCGGTCGGCTTTCCTGCACGGCCTGCACCAGAATAAGTGGCGCCATCTGGGCCCACGGCAATGGCAGATGCAAGGCGCTCTTTGTCATCCAAGCCCATCAAGATAACGCCCTTACCACCGGTTGGTAGGCGCTTGAGCTCATCGAGCGGGAACACCAACAGCCGCGCACTTTCCGATAAACAAGCGACCTGTTTCATGCCAGGGCGCACCTTACTGGGTCCCAGTGGCGCATCACCAATACTGAACTTGCTATCGATGCCAATAAAAGATTTACCTGCTTTATTACGGGTAAGCATATCGGCCACATTCGCTAAGAAGCCATTACCCGCCCGCGTTGAAATCAACACCAAGTCATCCAATTGGCCGGCGTAATACGCCACCATTTGCGAGCCTGCTGCTAAGTTAATAAAGCTGGTCAAGGGCGCACCGTCGCCACGCGCTCCGGGCAACTCGCTAACGGGGACGGTATACACACGACCATCACTACCAAAGCCTTGCATCACATCAACGGTTCGGCACTCATAGGTGGCGTATAGCGCATCACCCGACTTAAACGAAAACTGCTGTGCGTCGTGCTCATGGCCTTGGCGGACGCGAACCCAACCCTTTTGTGACACGATGACTGTGACTGGCTCATCAATCACTTTGGCTTCTGCAATTGCACGCTTATCTTCCTGAATTAACGTACGGCGCTCGTCGCCAAACTCTTTTGCATCGGCTTCAATTTCTTTCACGATGCGTTTGCGCAAGGTGCTATCACTTTGCAATAGACCATCCAAATCGGCTTTCTCGGTTTGGAGTTCTTTGAGCTCTTGCTCAATCTTAATTGCTTCCAGCCGTGCCAATTGGCGTAAGCGAATTTCTAAAATATCTTCGGCTTGGCGATCGCTTAATGCAAAAGCCTTGATTAGATCGACTTTGGGATCATCGCTATTGCGAATAATCTTAATCACCTTATCAATGTTGAGCAAAATAATCTGGCGGCCTTCCAGAATATGAATGCGGGCATTAACCTTACCAAGGCGGTGCTCGGTGCGGCGCGTTACCGTTGCAACGCGGAAGGCAACCCACTCGGAAATAATGTCTTTTAAATTCTTTTGGCGTGGACGACCATCATTACCAATCATCACGAGATTAATTGGCGCATTCGATTCAAGTGAAGTGTGTGCCAACAGCAAATAAACGAAGTCATTGACTTCCACATTCTTACTCTTGGGTTCAAACACTAAACGTACCGCAGCGTCCTTGCTAGATTCATCGCGAACGCAGTCGAGTACATTCAAAATCGCTGCTTTGGTATTACTTTGATCGGGCGTTAATGATTTTTTGCCCAATTTGATTTTGGGGTTAGTAAGCTCTTCAATCTCTTGCAGTACCCGCTGCGTTGAGGTGGCTGGTGGTAACTCATTCACCACAATTTGCCATTGACCGCGCGCCAATTCTTCGACCGACCAGCGTGCCCGCACTTTTAAACTGCCACGACCGCCCTCGTAAATCTGCGCAATATCACTGGCAGACGAGATAATTTGACCGCCACCCGGAAAGTCTGGGCCCGGCAAAATCGCCAGCAAATCAGTGCTGCTCATATTGGGCGACTTCATGAGCGCTATGGCGGCTGTCGCTACCTCGCGTAAATTGTGCGATGGGATTTCCGTGGCCATGCCAACCGCAATACCCGAGGCGCCATTGAGTAATACAAAAGGCAGGCGCGCCGGAAGTAATTTAGGTTCCTGAAACGAGCCGTCGTAGTTTGGCGCAAATTCAACCGTACCTTCATCGATCTCACTCAGCAACAAGTGCGTCGCAATCTTAGTCAGACGGGCTTCGGTGTAGCGCATTGCTGCAGCCCCGTCGCCGTCGCGTGAACCAAAGTTACCCTGGCCATCAATTAAGGGGTAACGCAATGAGAAGCTTTGGGCCAATCGAACCAAGGCATCGTAAGCCGATTGATCACCATGCGGATGGAATTTACCCAATACATCGCCAACTACCCGAGCGCTTTTCACTGGCTTTGCATCCGAACGTAAGCCCATCTCGCTCATCGAAAAGAGAATGCGCCGCTGCACTGGCTTTTGGCCGTCGGCCACTTCAGGCAAAGCGCGGCCCTTCACTACGCTAATCGCGTAGTCTAAATAGGCTCGCTCGGCATAGACTGCCAGCGTTAAGCCTTCACTTCCATCGCCTCCATCGCCATCCATACCGCCCGATGATGCGCGCGGTGGAGTCGGAGGTGAATTTGAGCCAGCGGCGTCGATCGTAAACAAATCAGCCTGCTCTTGCATGCTGGCTGCTGAGGGTTTGCGCGTTGCCATTAAATATCCGCCTCTACTTCGTTGCCACGCTCTTCAAGCCAATCCCGCCTTGCACCAGATTCGGATTTACCCATCAGCATGTCCATGGTTTTAAATGTATCTTGCTCACTTAATGCACCCAAGGTAACTGGGAGTAAGCGGCGTGTATCGGGATTGAGGGTGGTATCCCACAATTGCTCCGCACTCATTTCGCCAAGGCCCTTAAAGCGGGAAATTTGCCAAGCGTTATCGCGAACACCGTCTTTACGTAACTTGTCTTCTATTGCATTAAGTTCACTGGCATCAAGGGCATAGATCTTTTGCGCTGGCTTCTTACCGCGCGCAGGCGCATCTACTCGAAAGAGTGGCGGCCGAGCGATATACACATGCCCGGCATCCAGTAACTTCGGAAAGTGTTTGTAGAACAAGGTGAGCAATAAAACTTGGATGTGCGAACCATCCACGTCGGCATCCGACAGAATGCAGATCTTGCCGTAGCGTAAATTGGATAAGTCCGGCGTGTCATTGAGGCCATGGGGGTCAACGCCAATCGCCACCGCTATGTCATGCACTTCATTATTCGCAAACAAGCGATCGCGCTCTGCTTCCCAGGTATTAAGCACCTTGCCGCGCAAGGGTAATATGGCCTGGTACTCTTTGTTACGGCCCATTTTGGCTGAGCCACCGGCAGAGTCGCCCTCTACTAAAAAGAGTTCGTTCAGTGCAATGTCTTGGCTCTCGCAGTCCGTCAACTTGCCTGGTAGCACCGCAACGCCCGATGATTTTTTCTTTTCGACTTTTTGTCCAGCGCGGGTACGGGCTTGCGCTTGCTTGATTACCAGCTCAGCCAATTTGCGGCCATAGTCCACATGCTGATTTAGCCAAAGCTCGAGTGCCGATTTGGAAAAACCGGAAACCAAACGCACCGCATCGCGGGAGTTAAGGCGTTCTTTAATTTGACCCTGGAACTGCGGATCGAGTACTTTGGCAGACAAAATAAAGGAAGCACGCGCAAACACATCCTCGGGCATTAACTTCACCCCCTTGGGTTGCAAGGCATGCATTTCGATAAAGCCTTTGACCGCATTAAAGAGGCCTTCTCGCAGACCGCTTTCATGGGTGCCGCCGGCGGGCGTCGGAATTAAATTCACATAACTCTCACGAACCGGTGGACCATCTTCAGTCCATGTCACGACCCAGGCAGCGCCCTCGCCTTCAGCAAAAGTATCTTCATCGGCTTTGCCGGTGGCGTATTGCTCTGCTTCAAATGCGGGTATCACTTCAGCGCTGTGGCCTGCCTGCGCTAGGGCTTCATTGAGGTAGCCACGCAAACCCTGCGCGTATTGCCAGGATTGCGTCTCGCCACTTTTTTCTTGAATTAAGGTCACTTTCACGCCAGGCAGCAATACTGCTTTGGAGCGCAGCAGGCGAATCAGATCCGCCATTGGAATGGCAGCACTGTCAAAATATTTACCATCAGGCCAGGCCCGGACGCGCGTACCGTGGGCTTTATCGCCTTTATCGGCAGGTCTGGTTTTGAGTTTCTCAATCACATTGCCATCGGCAAAGCTGAGGGTAGATATTTGTCCCTCACGCCATACCGTGACATCAAGGCGCTTGGAAAGGGCATTGGTTACCGATACCCCAACGCCGTGCAAACCGCCGGAGAAGGCATACGCCCCGCCGCTGCCTTTTTCAAACTTGCCACCTGCATGCAACTGGGTAAAGACAATTTGCACCACGGGTAACTTTTCGGTGGGGTGCATGCCTACCGGAATGCCGCGGCCATCATCCTCAATGCTGACGCTGCCATCGGCATGCAAAGTCACCATGATTTGCTTACCAAAGCCGCCCAGAGCCTCATCGGATGCGTTATCTAGCACTTCCTGGATGATGTGGAGGGGGTTATCCGTCCTGGTATACATTCCAGGGCGCTGACGGACGGGCTCAAGTCCTTTGAGAACTTGAATCGATGATTCGCTGTATTCGGAGGTTTTACGGGTTGCCATGCGCAGAAATTGTAGTCATGTCTGAGATTGGCTTCTTTTTTTACCGTTATACGGGCTTTGCTTGCGTATTTTGAGGCGATCTTTGGTGCTTAGGCGCGAATATTTGCCCATTCATGCCAAAATTGCGCAATGGGTGCACTTAGTCATATTCGGGTTTTAGACCTCAGCCGGGTTCTTGCGGGTCCATGGTGTGCCCAAAATTTAGCCGACCTAGGCGCAGATGTGATTAAAGTCGAGCGCCCCAATGTTGGCGACGATACCCGCCATTGGGGCCCTCCGTTTGCGCAAAATCCACAAGGCGAAGATACGGCAGAAGCTGCTTATTTCATATCAATCAATCGCAATAAACGCTCAATAACCGTCGACATCAGCACGCCGGAGGGTCAAGACATCATTCGCAAACTAGCCTGCGAATCCGATGTGGTGATTGAAAACTACAAGGTGGGCCAGTTAAAAAAATATGGGCTTGATTACGATAGCCTCTCCTTACTCAAACCCGATCTGATTTATTGCTCCGTCACCGGCTTTGGTCAAACTGGCCCCTACGCTCAGCGCCCTGGCTATGACTTCATTATTCAAGGCCTGGGTGGATTTATGAGCGTGACGGGTGAAGCCGATGATTTACCGGGCGGCGGACCGCAAAAGGCTGGGGTTGCGATTGTCGATTTATTTACCGGGATGTATGCCAGCTCAGCCATTCTCGCTGCGGTGATTCACCGCGACCGCACTGGCCTAGGTCAATACATCGACATGGCTTTATTGGATACCCAAATTGCAGTCATGGCCAACATCTCGAGCAATTATTTATGTACCGGAACTGCTCCGCGACGCTGGGGCAATGCCCACCCCAATATCGTTCCGTATCAAACCTTTCCCACCTCCGATGGCTGGATGATCATTGCCGTTGGTAATGACAGCCAGTTTCGTCAATTTGTAAAAGCCGGCGGACAAGAACAGCTAGCAGACGATGCGCGCTTTGCCGACAATCCAGCGCGCGTGGCGCACCGCTCTATCTTGGTTCCGCTCCTCACGGAAATGACGAAAACCAAAACCAAAAAAGATTGGATTGCTACTCTGGAAAAGGTCAACGTACCGTGCGGACCCATCAATGATTTGAAAGAAGTATTTGAAAATGAGCAAGTGGTCTCGCGTCAGGTTGAATTGCAAGTACCTCACCCCACTGCCGGCACCATGAAATTGGTTGCAAGCCCCATGAAGTTATCGGCAACCCCTGTAGAAGTTCGCATGGCACCACCGACATTAGGTCAACATACCGACGAGGTGCTGCGCGAACGGCTTGGCCTGAGTGCTGAAGCGATTTCAGCGCTACGCCAAAAGCAGGCGATCTAAGCGTTCCATCGCATGGCAAGCGACCAATCCAAAGCCTTTATTTCGCTCAAACACCTCCTTATTTATGGCGGCCTTTTAGTCACCATGTCGATGGGCATTCGCCATGGCTTTGGTTTATTTAATCTTCCCATTACTGCAGCTAATGGTTGGGATCGCGAAACCTTTGCGCTGACAATTGCCCTGCAGAATTTAGTTTGGGGTGCGCTGCAGCCCGTTACCGGCGCCCTCGCTGATCGCTTTGGCGCTTTTCGCATCATGCTAGCTGGTGGCATCCTCTATGCCTTAGGTTTGGTGGGCATGGGCCTATCAACCGATATTCTTCCGTTCACAGTCGCGGGCGGTCTTTTGATTGGCTTAGCCCAAACTGCCACCACCTACAGCGTAGTCTATGGAATTTTAGGTCGCAATGTAGCTGCTGAAAAACGGGTTTGGGCAATGGGGGTTGCAGCGGCAGCCGGGTCCTTTGGCCAGTTCCTGATGATTCCGGTGGAGCAAGGCCTCATTACCCACTTTGGCGCAAGCGATGCGTTGCTGTTATTGGGGCTAATGGCAACTTTGATGCTGCCAATCGCCTTTAAGTTGCGAGAGCCAGCAGGATCGACTCATTTACAACTCGGAAATCAAACCATTGCAGAGGCGCTAGGTGAGGCTATGCAAAACCGCAGCTTTCAGTTGCTCACGTTAGGTTATTTTGTCTGTGGCTTTCAGGTGGTTTTTATTTCTGTGCATCTGGCACCTTACCTCAGCGACCTCTCCAAGGCAGTCCCATCAGTTGGCTCTCCTGCAGTTGCTAGCACGGCTCTCGCTTTAATTGGCCTCTTTAATGTATTCGGCACCTTTTATGCCGGCGTTTTAGGACAGCGCTTTCCGAAACGGTATTTACTCTCTGGCATCTATGCGAGCCGTGCTGTTGCCATCGCCCTTTTTGTATTGATGCCAATCACGCCACTCTCAACTTACCTCTTTGCAGCAGTGATGGGATTTCTGTGGCTCTCGACCGTACCCCTCACCAATGCCATCGTGGCGCAGATTTTTGGTGTTAAATATTTAAGCATGTTGTCTGGCCTGGTTTTCTTTTCCCATCAGCTGGGGAGTTTTTGTGGCGCCTATTTGGGCGGGCTTTTATATGATCGCACTGGCACTTATGATTTGGTATGGATGATTGCGATTGGCTTGGGTATTTTTGCTGCATTGATTAATTTGCCAATTCAAGAGCGTGCTATTGGGCGCCCCCAGTCGATTTAGGCTTCCTGGCACGCCAGGTATAGCTGGGTACAATTGAGCATGCGCTACCTATTTACGCAACCCCCTCGAAAACGACGATGGCAAGAGTTTGCTTTATTCACTCTCGTTCTTGCTGTACTTGCTCTTACATTTATGGCTTACTTTAGGCCAGATATGATGGTTGCGCTAACGAATACAGTTTGGGCGCTGTGCGGTTTTTAAGAGCCTGCCTTTAAAGCGATTACTCGCCGTAGCACAATGGATAGTGCACATGCCTCCTAAGCGTGGGATACAGGTTCGATTCCTGTCGGCGGGACCACAAGCGTATTAATAAGTGAATGAAATTTTTCACTACAAAGTGATTTTAAATGTCAATCAATTTATTTGATGCCAAGTTATCCACAGCCAATGTGGATAAATTATTAAAAGTGTTCCTAAGTATTGAATTTTTATAGGATGAGCTGGCTTGCTTAAAAAATAAGCAGCCTTTTATTCCTTCTTTTTTAGTTTATTTAGCTATTGACTTTTAATTTTAAAGTCGTGTAGTGCCTTATTTTTTATTCAATCAACTGATCGATAACTACTAAAGTAGTCGCAGTTACCAAGCACAGCTATCTGCCACGTACAGCTGATTTTCTCGTACACTAAATCCCATGAATGCACTTACACCCAGCACCTTGGCAGCCCTAGAGGAAATGCTCCAGAACACAGCACGCTCTGTACCTGCCGACTATGTGCCAATTTACCTGACGGTTCCGTCTGCTAGTCAGTTGGGTCAAACAGTGGGTCATTTACAAGGCGATTTTTTTGCCTTCATCAAGCAATCCCTTCAGGCCAATCCCATCGCCGGCATTTACCTAGAAGCCCAGCGATTGCTCATTAGCGGGGAGCGTCCCGTCCTGCTCAGCCAAACCTGGAATGCCTTAGCCGAACGGATGCGCGAAGGGGGATTTATACCCGGCTGGCGCAATGAGGAATTTGCCTTTCTAGATCAGCAAGGGCACGCCCTATTTCAGCTCGAGCGGGCTGCGTTTCGGACCTTGGGTCTCAAAAGCATGGCCAGTCACATGAATGGCTTTACGGAAAGCGGCCAAATTTGGCTGGGTCGCCGCAGTGAAAACAAGCACATTGACCCGGGTAAGCTCGATAACCTCAGTGCCGGCGGCATTGCTGCCGATGAAACACCCTGGGTTTGCGCCCGCCGTGAATTGTGGGAAGAGGCAGGTATTCCACCGGAGATTGCGGCAGGCATTCAGCCGGCTGGCCGCATGGAAATGCGCAGACCAACCCCACCATTAGGCTTTCATGTGGAATCCCTTTTTATTTATGACCTCTTAATCCCCAGCAATCTCTTGCCCACCAACCACGACGGCGAAGTGGCGGGTTTTATTGCGGTTTCTCATGGTGAAGCGGCTGCTCGTATTTTGGCCGATGAATTTACGGCAGACGCCGCCCTGGTGACCGCTGATTTTATTTTGCGACGCAACATTACCTAAGCAGAATCACGAAATGGCTCATGAATTAGCCACTATTGATTTGCGTCAGAGTCCCTGTGAGCATTTCATGGTTAAATGCATACAAGGATGAAACAGGGGTGCCCTCCGTAACTGGTGGCGCTGAGAAAGACCCTATTACCCGATCCAGATAATGCTGGCGTGGGGAGTGTCATCAAAACCGGTACCCGGTTTCGTCCATCGAATAATCAGTTAGGAGATGGATATGAGCACAGCAGACGTCAAAACAAAACCCGCAAAACCCGAGAT
>JBIIGG010000040.1:0-10956 GCA_044236575.1 Polynucleobacter sp.
ATCCTGGGTTTGCGTAAACACTTGGCTTTGTTTGCAAATTTTCGTCCGGCAATTTGCTATCCCGAATTAACTGCCGCCTCCAGTTTGAAGCCAGAAATTGTTGGCGGTTTGGATATTTTGATTGTGCGTGAACTCAATGGCGACATTTACTTTGGTCAGCCGCGCGGTATTCGAACTTCAGAGCATGCTCTGTTTAAAGGTGCACGCGAAGGATTTGACACCATGCACTATAGCGAGCCCGAAGTGATCCGAATCGGTAAGGTAGCTTTTGAAGCAGCACGCAAGCGCAGTAAAAAAGTATGTAGCGTGGATAAAGCCAACGTACTGGAAACATCGCAGCTTTGGCGCGATGTGATGACTAAGCTAGCCGCCGACTATCCCGATGTCGAGTTATCGCATATGTACGTTGATAACGCAGCCATGCAACTTGTTAAGGCGCCCAAGGCATTTGATGTGGTGGTTACTGGAAATCTCTTTGGCGACATCCTCTCGGATGAGGCTGCGATGCTTACTGGTTCGATTGGCATGTTGCCATCCGCATCCTTAGATAAGAACAATAAAGGCTTGTATGAGCCGAGTCACGGCTCCGCTCCCGATATTGCTGGAAAAGGGATTGCCAATCCATTGGCAACCATCCTCTCTGCAGCCATGATGCTGCGCTACTCCTTGGGCATGACAGGAGAGGCAGATCGAATTGAAAAAGCAGTTCAGAAGGTATTGCAGCAGGGCTTACGCACAGCCGACATTTTCACTGAAGGGACCCAGCGGGTATCCACAGTGCAAATGGGCGATGCGGTAGTGGCAGCACTAGCGTAATTGATTGATATCGGAAGGTAAGGCATTCGTAATTTTATGGCAACACATCAAACATCAAACTCTACAAACGCACCCCTAGTCGGCTTAGTCGGCTGGCGTGGCATGGTGGGCAGCGTCCTCATGGATCGCATGTTGGCGGAGGGTGACTTTGATTTCATCGAGCCTGTGTTTTTTAGTACCAGCAATGCCGGCGGTGATGTGCCTGCGATTAATGGTCGCCACATCACCAAAAACGAAACGAAGTTACAAGACGCCAATGACATTAAAGCGCTTGCCCGCTGCGACATTATTTTGACTTGCCAAGGCGGCGACTACACCAAGGCCATTTTTCCAGCACTGCGAGCGGCCGGTTGGCAGGGCCATTGGATTGACGCTGCCAGTGCATTACGCATGAATGATGATGCAGTGCTCGTATTAGATCCAGTCAATCGACCCGTGATTGATCGTGCATTGGCTGCTGGGGGCAAGAATTGGATTGGTGGCAATTGCACCGTGAGCTTGATGATGATTGCCATGGGCGGATTACTCAAAGCTGATATGGTTGAGTGGATCAGTGCCATGACCTATCAAGCTGCCTCCGGTGCGGGCGCTCAAAACATGCGTGAGTTGCTTTTGCAAATGGGTGCATTGCGCGATAGCGTGAATACCGAATTAAATGACCCGGCCTCCTGGATTTTGGATATTGATCGCAAGATCTCCGCAACCATGCGCTCGCCTGAGTTTCCAACACAGAATTTTCGTTATACAGCCCTCGCTGGTAGTTTGATTCCGTGGATTGATGTGCCAGTCGAATACGGCCAGACCAAAGAGGAGTGGAAGGGCGGGGCAGAATGCAACAAGATTCTAGGACGTCCCCCTTTTAGAACGCCGGGAAGCATTCCGATTGATGGTATTTGTGTGCGTGTTGGCGCCATGCGCTGCCACTCTCAGGGCTTGACGATCAAGCTCAAGAAAGACATTCCCATGGCCGAGATTGAGGCCATGCTTGCCAACGATAATGCCTGGGTCAAAGTGGTACCCAATGAACGCGAAGCAACGGAGTGCGAGTTATCTCCCGCCAAAATTAGTGGCACCTTAACGGTACCGATCGGACGACTGCACAAATTAGCTATGGGACCAGAGTACTTGGGCGCCTTTACGGTAGGCGATCAATTGCTGTGGGGCGCTGCTGAACCTTTGCGCCGTATGCTGCGCATCGTGTTGGAACATTAAACGTGCAAGTACATGCGCCTACTCGAGTACTGCATAGCCTAACGGGAGTCATTGCGAGCATTTGCATTGCTTGGAGCGCAAACGTTGGCGCATTTTCATTAGGTACGCCTAGAGTACTCTCGCAGCCTGGCCAGCCTATTCGTGCTGAAATTCCCCTACGAGTGTCTGCTGCAGAGCAAGAGCAGATCAGTAGCTTGGAGGTGATTAATGCGAGTAAGGACGCCTACGAGCGCCTTGGTATTTCTTCTGCAATAGTAGAGCTTGAGCCGCAGCTGCGCATTGATCGCCGAGATGGCAATCGCACCGTGATTGTGCTCGAGACCGCAAAGATGATGAGCGCAGCGCAGCTTAATCAAGATCCATTCATTGATCTGATCGTTAGCTTGCAATGGCCTTCCGGTCAGCTCACGAAAAATTACTCCTTACTCTTGGGCGACCCGAATCAAGTCACTGTGCGCCCTGGCCAAACCTTAAGCGAGATTGCGGCGCAGATGGCACCGCTTCTGGATGGCGCCACCTTAGATCAAACCATCATGGCTTTGTATAAAGCCAATCCCGACGCCTTTGCTGGCGGTAGCATTCATCGTTTACCTGCTGGGGCTGAGTTAGTCAAGCCAAGTCAATCCTTGATGCAATCGATTATGCCGACGCAGGCAAGCCAGTTTGTTGAAAAAGCCAATCAAGCTTGGGTTGATTCCCACGGTGGTTCGGCTAAGGCAGCTACTACTAAATCAAGCGATATCGCAAAGGCAACGAACGATCCTGCTGTCGCAAAAGATCGCTTAACCATTGGACCCGGTGCAGATAGTAATTCGGATCAACGGCGCTATACCGAAGAGATCGTTGCTCAAGAAAAAATGCTGGAACAAACACGTACCCGTATTGTTGAGATTGAAAAAAACATTGCCGATTTACAAAAATTACTGGATGCAGCTAAGGGGCAATCTGCATCGGGCTCTAACCCCAAGCCCGATGTGATGAAAAGCGCATGGGCCCAGGCTTTGCTTTTGCTGGGTGTGGTCGCACTAACTGCACTCGTGTTGTGGTTGATGGCACGGCATGCCCGCCAATCGGAACGCAGAGCGCCGGTTCATGCCGATCGGCTTGACTCTGCACCGCATCGGGGCGATGAAAATCTGGAATCACCCAGAGAAGATCTGTCGGTGCGAGCGAAAAATTTGTTTGCCGGCATTGACCTCGATTTAACGCCGAATAAAAACGACCCGGCTATACGAAATGATGCATTGCGCGTCAAACTCAATCTTGCAAAAGCGTATATGACGATTGAAGACTTCGCTGCTGCGAAGCAGAGCCTGGGCGACATCATCCAACTGAGCCTTGATCCCTCCAATGGAGTAGATGGATCCCTGCTTGCGGACGCCAAAGCCATGCTATCGGACATCGATCGGCGAAGCAGCTAATTGGGATGCGAACCCGTGTTTGCCAGATCAAGTAGATGATGCGTATTGCTCTGGGCTTGCAATACGACGGTTCCCGGTTTGTGGGGTGGCAAACGCAACCCAGTCAAAACACCGTACAAGATAAGGTAGAGCAGGCCATCAATGCTTTTATTGGCGATACCGGCTCGCGTACCAATCCCGTCCGAGTCACCGCTGCTGGGCGAACCGATACCGGAGTACATGCACTCGGGCAGGTAGTGCATTTTGATTGCGACACGCATCGCGACCCATGGTCTTGGGTGCGCGGTCTCAATAGTTTTTTGCCGAGCGATATTGTGGTGAATTGGGCTCAAGCCGTCGATGATTCCTTTGATGCGCGTTTTTCCGCATTTGAACGCAGTTACGTGTATGCCTTACACGTAGGTCCTTGCCGTGCGCCCACAGTAGCCTCGCGTGCGGGATATTTGATGCTGGCCGCAGATAAGTGGCTTGATACCGACGCCATGCAAATGGCTTCCGCATGTCTTTTGGGAGAGCATGACTTTTCCTCGTTTCGGTCATCCGAGTGCCAGAGCAAGACGCCGATTAAAACGGTGTACGACATTCAGATTTTGGATCAGAAACCTTGGGTCTATATTGTGGTTCGGGCAAATGCCTTTTTGCACCACATGGTTCGCAATCTCGTAGGTAGTTTGTTGGCCATCGGCCAAGGAAAGCAGCCTTCGGATTGGTTGATTCAGGTATTGGAGGCTAAAAGCCGCCAATTGGCTGCCCCAACGTTTTCACCGGACGGTCTCTATTTGGCTCGGGTCGGCTATCCGCTGGAGCACCAGATTCCGGCGCCATGGCTTGCACATTCCTGGCTTCCAGCTGAGGTCATTGCTTTGCTGCAGGAGCCCGTTCCTGAACAGCCCAAGCGGATTATGATTTAGCCATGGGATTACTTCACTACGCGCCAGAACAGACCCGCATTAAGATTTGCGGCCTTACACGCCCAGAAGACGTTGATTTTGCAGTAAATTCTGGCGTGGATGCACTTGGTTTTGTGTTTTATCCTCCCAGCCCAAGGGCGGTCAGCCCGCAGCATGCAGCCGGGCTCATCTCCCGCTTGCCAGCCGGTGTAGACGCTGTTGGCCTGGTTGTAAATGCCTCCGATGCTGAATTTGCCGCAATTCGAGCCTATGCCCCCATTACTTTGTGGCAATTTCATGGGGACGAGAGCCCGCAAGAATGCCAGCGCTTGGCGGCCGGCGATCCTTGGATCAAAGCGGGCCGAGTGGGTGAGGGCTTCGCTTTCGCCGATTTTTCCCTACAATATAGGCAAGCAGCCGGTTTCCTGCTGGATGCCCTGGTTGAGGGCTACGGTGGGGGCGGCGTTCCTTTTGATTGGCAATGGATTCCAGAAGCATGGGTAAGCGCAAACGCGCCTCGGGTCGTTTTGAGTGGTGGGTTGAACGCACACAACGTGGGCGAAGCGATTACGCGCCTACAACCCTGTGCCGTGGACATTTCGAGCGGCGTTGAAAGCGCTAAAGGCATTAAAGATGCCGTTTTAATGGCCCAGTTTATTGAGGCAGTTCGACTGGCGGATTCCAAAAAACAAATGCGGTAACCCAATCAAAAGAGGTAACTATGTACGATAAGCCGGATTCACGCGGGCACTTTGGCCCTTACGGCGGTGTTTTCGTTTCAGAAACACTCATGTTTGCCCTGGAAGAATTGAAAGATGCGTATGCACGCTACCAGCACGACCCCGAGTTCATTGAAGAGTTTCATTACGAGCTCAAGCACTTTGTTGGTCGTCCTTCCCCTGTTTATCACGCCAAGCGTTGGAGTGAAATGCTGGGCGGCGCGCAGATTTATTTAAAGCGCGAAGACTTAAATCACACTGGTGCGCACAAGATTAACAACGTGATTGGGCAGGCCATGCTGGCCAAGCGCATGGGCAAGCCGCGCATCATTGCCGAAACGGGCGCAGGACAGCATGGCGTTGCTACTGCCACCATTTGCGCGCGCTTTGGTCTTGACTGTACGGTCTATCAAGGCTCAGTCGATGTGGCGCGTCAGGCACAAAACGTCTTTCGCATGAAGCTCTTGGGTGCCAAGGTAGTGCCAGTCGAGTCGGGCACTAAAACTTTAAAAGATGCACTCAATGAAGCGATGCGCGACTGGGTGACCAATGTGGAAGACACCTTCTACATCATTGGTACGGTTGCTGGCCCACACCCATACCCGATGATGGTTCGCGATTTTCAGAGCGTCATTGGCGAAGAGTGCAAAGTGCAAATGCCGGAGATGATCGGTCGTCAGCCAGACTATGTGATGGCGTGCGTTGGCGGCGGCTCGAATGCCATGGGTATTTTTTATCCTTACATTGATTACCCAGAAGTGAAGCTGGTTGGCGTTGAGGCGGCTGGTCATGGTCTCAATACGGCTGCACACTCGGCTGCATTGTGTGTTGGCAAGCCAGGTGTGTTGCACGGCAACCGTACCTATCTATTACAAGATGAGAATGGTCAAATTGCGGAGACGCATTCGGTATCGGCCGGCATGGACTATCCAGGGGTCGGCCCTGAGCATGCTTGGCTGAAAGACTCTGGACGTGCAGAGTATGTGGCAATTACAGATCAAGAAGCGCTGAAAGCGTTTCATGACTGCTGCCAAATTGAAGGCATCATTCCTGCCTTAGAATCTGCCCATGCAATAGCATACGCATGCAAGCTCGCTGCTACTTTGCCAAAAGATAAAACGATTTTGGTTAACTTGTCTGGTCGCGGTGACAAAGATATGCATACCGTTGCCCAAGCAACCGGATCGGAAGGGTAAGGCTTAGAACGCATCCATGTCCAAAATTTCAGCGGTATTTAGCGATTTAAAACGGGCTGGCAAAAAAGGCTTAGTTCCTTTTATTACGGCCGGTGATCCGGAGCCCGGCTTAACGGTTGCCCTCATGCATGCACTGGTTCGTGGTGGCGCCAATGTGATTGAGCTTGGCGTGCCATTTTCTGATCCGATGGCCGATGGTCCAGTGATCCAGCGCTCCTCCGAAAGGGCGCTGAGTCAGGGCGTTACCTTGCGGCACTGCTTGGGTATGGTTAAAGCATTTCGGGAGACCGATACGAATACACCGGTTGTGCTGATGGGCTATGCCAATCCAGTTGAGCAAATGGGTGCTGCCCGTTTTGCAGCCGAGGCAAAAGCAGCCGGTGTGGATGGGGTATTGATTGTCGACTACCCGCCGGAAGAGTGCGTTGATTTTGCACAGCAGATGCGCGCGGCTGGAGTCGATCCCATTTTTCTATTGGCGCCAACCTCATCGCCAGCGCGCATTAAAGAGGCTGCGAAAATCGCTTCGGGCTATATTTACTATGTTTCGTTGCGCGGTGTGACCGGCGCCAATAATCTGAATACCCAAGATGTGGCCAGCATCATCCCGCAGATTCGAGCGGCTACTCCAATACCCATTGCGGTCGGCTTTGGTATTCATGATGCTGCTAGCGCTAAGGCTGTTTCCAATACGGCGGACGCCGTGGTGATTGGCAGCCGTATCATTCGCTTACTCGAAGAGGCTGCTCCGGGTGAGGCGGTACAATCCCTTGAACATTTCATACGCGAGATTCGCACTGCATTGGATAGCTAAACTACATGAGCTGGATCGATAAACTTCTTCCGCCGCAAATTCAGCACACTGATCCGGCTAATCGCAAGTCGGTTCCCGAAGGTTTGTGGGTTAAGTGCCCTGGATGTGAGGCGGTTTTGTATAGTACCGATATTGAAGCCAATCTTTCGGTATGCCCTAAATGCAGTCATCACATGCGCATTGGTGCGCGCCAACGTTTAGATAGCCTTCTCGACCCAAAAGGGCGTTACGAAATTGGCGCGAATGTCTTTCCGGTTGATCCACTGAAGTTTAAGGATTCCAAAAAATACCCCGATCGCATCAAAGAAGCGGTAGACGTTTCGGGTGAAACCGATGCCTTGGTGGTTCTCGGCGGAAAGATTGAATCGATTCCAGTTGTTGCCGCTTGTTTTGAGTTTCAATTCATGGGCGGCTCGATGGGATCCGTGGTTGGTGAGCGTTTTGTCCGCGGCGCGCAAGAGGCGATCGATAAAAAATGTGCATTCATTTGCATTACTGCCACGGGTGGTGCGCGAATGCAAGAGAGCCTTCTCTCTCTTTTGCAAATGGCTAAAACCAATTCGATGTTAACCAAGCTTTCGAAAGCAGGCTTGCCTTACATTAGCGTACTGACTGACCCTACCATGGGCGGTATTTCGGCTAGCTTTGCTTTTATGGGCGACGTGGTAATGGCTGAGCCCAAAGCATTAATTGGTTTTGCTGGACCACGGGTGATTGAGCAAACCGTTCGTGAAAAATTACCAGAAGGATTTCAGCGCTCCGAGTTTTTAATGCAAAAGGGTGGCGTTGACATGATTGTAGATCGCCGTAACATGCGCGCTGAGATTGCCCGCATATTGGCCTTGTTACAAAAACTACCAGAGCCATCCATTGCTTCTACTCTTGTTGGCTCCTCCTCTTAGTCCGCGCTAAAGCATTGAGCGAGTCAAGCCCAGATCCAATTTCCTTCTCTAGCCTCGAGGCCTGGCTTAGTCACCTCGAAACAGCGCATCCGGTTGGCATCGATATGGGTCTTGAGCGCATTAGTCGGGTTAAAGCTGCCCTTGACCTACACTTTGATTGCCCCATCATTACCGTTGCGGGTACCAATGGTAAAGGCTCTACCTGCGCTTTCTTGGAGAGTATTTTGCTGGCAGCGGGTTATCGGGTAGGCTGCCACACATCACCTCACTTGCTCAAATTCAATGAGCGCGTACGCATCAATGGCGTGGATACCAGCGATGCGCAGTTGCTGACCTATTTTGCTGAGGTTGAAGCAGCCAGAGTTAGCCTCCCTGATGCCCCCACGCTAACCTATTTTGAATTTACGGCTCTGGTCATTATGCGTCTATTTGCAGCAGCTAAATTAGATGCCGTTATTTTGGAAGTGGGTATGGGCGGCCGTTTGGATGCCATCAATATTTTGGATGCCGACTGCGCCATTGTGACCAGCATTGATATTGATCACGCTGCTTTCTTGGGCGACACCCGAGAAAAAATTGCGCGGGAAAAGGCTGGCGTATTTCGAGCCAATGCGATTGCGGTCTGCGGTGATCCGATGCCTCCGGATAGCTTAGTCGCCCATGCCGAATCCTTGGGGTGCGATCTTTGGCTGATGGGCCGTGATTACAACTTTCAAGGGGATAAACAACAATGGGCTTGGTCTGGACGAGGCAAGCGCTTTAGTGGCTTGGGTTATCCCGCGCTGCGGGGCGCCAATCAATTACTCAATGCCTCCGCTGTGATTGCAGCCTTAAGTGCTTTGCGTGAACGTATACCCGTTAGCGCACAAGACATTCGCAACGGCTTTGCCATGGTTGAGTTGCCAGGTCGTTTTCAGGTTCTGCCCGGGCAGCCCACGATTGTTCTGGATGTTGCACACAATCCCCATGCTGCTGCGACCTTGGGGCAGAGCCTGGATAAGATGGGTTATCACCCCTATACCTATGCCATTTTTGGTGCGATGGCCGATAAAGACATTGAAGGTGTCATCCGTCCGATGGCGGGCCTTGTGGACCACTGGTTCTGTACTGATTTGCCAACCAACAGGGCTGCTAGCGCAGCAGAACTTACCCATATTCTAGAGGGCGCCGGAGTTAAGCGCGATCAAGGTCAAGATGGCGGTATTCAGACCTTTGCAAGCCCTGGAGATGCCTACCAAAAGGCGCTTTTATCTGCAGGGGAGGGTGATAGAATAGTGGTATTCGGCTCTTTCTATACTGTCGCAGGCGTAATGGCTTATCGAAACAATCAGGCGCACTAATCCATGATTCGTCTTTCCCAGCTTTTTAAGCGCGATTCGCAATCCGAGGACGGATCACGTGACGCCTCTATGCGATCACGCACCGATAACAAATACAGTAGTCGTGGCTCCCGTATAACGGCCGATGATCCCGTTCTAACCGAAGACCCAGAACACCAACGAGCCCGGCATCGCCTCATTGGTGCTGCGGTACTGGTTTTAGTTGCGATTATTGTTTTGCCTCGCGTCCTTGACAGCAAACCAAAGTCTGTTAGCAATGACATCGCCGTAACCATTGTGAGTAGCTTGCCATCCGTGGTGCCGCCGCAGTTAACGTTGCCACTGTCTGCTGAGTCAAAATCCGAGGAAGCCAAAACGGCAACTAAACCAGCCGCGCCAACGGTCACTGCTCCAGCTCCTGCGATCGATGCTAAAGAATCGAGCAAATCAACGCCGCCATCTCCAGTAACTTCATCTCCTGCAAAAGCAGTTGCACCAAGCTCAACCGACAAAACAATGGGCCTGGCTGCTGGCGAAGAAATTGTTGTTGCGACCAAGTCAAATGCAAATGGGTCTGCTACCGCAAACGCCAATCCAAGCGCCTCTGGGAAGTTTGTGATTCAAATTGGCGCCTTTGCGTCGGAAGAGCGTGCGAATGGTTGGATTGCAAAACTGAAAGAGCAAAAAATTCCGAATTATGTTTTAAATCGCACTGGCGCAGATGGCTCAAAATTGTATGCCTTACGTGCTGGCCCATTTCCGGATAAAGAAACAGCAGAAGCCGCTGAAAAGAAAATCAAGGCAATGGGCCTTACTCCCCGTGTGATTGAAGTGGGGAAGCAGTGATCCCTCGCCCATTTACTGGATAGCGCATGGATATTCTTGCCACCCTAAAGCTGACCTCGCTTGACTATTTTGTCTTTGCTATCTTGTTGGTTTCGGCCTTCGTTGGAATTTATCGCGGCTTTTTTAAAGAGGTGCTTGCCTTGGCCTCTTGGTTTGTGGCTGCATGGGTTGCTTATCACTACAGTAACTATTTAGCGGTCGAATGGCTTTCCGCTTTTCAGCTCGATGAGATGCTGCGACTCGGCCTAAGCTTTCTTATTTTGTTTATCTTGGCACTCATTGCAGGCAACTTCATTGGGTCAATGGTTCAAAAGGCGATCATCTCAGCCGGCCTCAGTTCTACGGATCGTTTTTTAGGCCTGGTCTTTGGCTTGGTTCGCGGTGCGTTTGTTGTGGTGGTTCTATCGACCTTGGCAGTATTAACGCCGGTCCCCCAAACACAGGCATGGAAAGCGGCAATGACGCGTCCTGCAATTGATGTCGCGATGGCAGTAATTCAAGTATGGTTGCCGCCCGATTGGGCGGCGAAGTTGCGTGCGCCAGCCGGCGTTATTTCTGCACCACCACCCTCAGGGAGTTAAGTCATATGTGCGGCGTCGTCGGAAGTGTCTCGCGTTACCCGGTAAATCAGTTGCTGTATGACGCATTGCTGCTACTCCAGCATCGCGGTCAGGATGCGGCTGGTATTGCGACGATGAATGGCAATTCATTTGCCATGCACAAGGCCAATGGCTTGGTACGCGACGTATTCCGTACCCGCAACATGCGTAGTTTGGTTGGCAATGTGGGGATTGGTCAGGTCCGTTATCCCACCGCTGGTT
>JBIIGG010000165.1:0-2952 GCA_044236575.1 Polynucleobacter sp.
GAGCCCCGTTTACGGGAAATTCCGTACAACTACACCTCATTCTCAGACCGTGAAATCGTTATTCGGCTATTAGGGCCGGAGTCTTGGCGCGTCTTGGATTCCCTGCGCGGTGTCCGCAGGACGGGTCGCTCGGCTCGCATGCTGTTTGAGGTCTTGGGTGATATTTGGGTAGTTCAGCGCAATCCCTATTTGCAAGACGATTTATTAGATAACACCAAGCGCCGCAACATGCTCATTAGCGCGCTCTGGCATCGCCTAGGCGAAGTCGAAAAAAGAATGACCGGCGATTCGGCCGAGCAAGTTGAAATCTTGATCCGGGCAGCACGGACTGCGGTTGAACTCTTTGAGCAGAATTTTGAAACGGTTGCGCAATTACGCAAACGCGCGCTAAAAGTATTGGGGCGCCATACCGCGCTAGATAACGTTGCCTTTGATGGCATGTCGCGTGTCGCTCATGTGACAGACGCAACCGATTGGCGGGTCGAATATCCATTCGTTGTTTTGAAGCCAGACACAGAGGCAGAGATACCCGGATTAGTGAAGGCCTGTATTGAGCTTGGGCTCACCATCATTCCACGCGGAGGCGGTACTGGCTACACCGGCGGTGCAATTCCCTTGATCGCGATGTCGGCAGTCATCAATACGGAAAAGCTGGAACAAATTGATCCTGTAGTGAAAGTAATGCTGCCTGGTTTAAGTGAGACAGTGCCAACGATTTTCACAGGCGCTGGCGTTGTAACGCGCCGCGTTGCCGAGGCGGCAGAACGGGTTGGGTTGGTATTTGCGGTAGACCCCACGTCAGCGGATGCCAGTTGCATTGGCGGTAACGTCGCGATGAATGCAGGTGGTAAGAAAGCCGTTTTATGGGGTACCGCATTAGATAATCTCGCCAGCTGGCGTATGGTGGATCCCGAGGGAAATTGGCTCGATGTGATTCGTGTCAACCATAACTTAGGCAAGATTCATGAAGCGGATTCGGCACAGTTTGATCTGATCTGGTCCGATGGCTTGCAGGATCCAGGCGTAAAAGTATTGCGTCGCGAGACTCTGAATATCGAAGGCCGTCGCTTTCGGAAAGCTGGCTTAGGCAAAGACGTTACCGATAAGTTTCTATCGGGGCTACCGGGCGTTCAAAAAGAAGGGTGTGATGGTCTCATTACCAGCGCTACCTGGATTCTGCATCGCATGCCGCAATACATGCGCACCGTTTGCCTGGAATTCTTTGGGCAAGCGCGTGAAGCGATCCCAAGTATTGTAGAAATCAAAGCCTACCTTGATGGTTTAAGTCGCGAGGGTGGCCCTATCTTGGCTGGCCTTGAACACTTAGATGACCGCTATTTAAAAGCGGTGGGCTATTCCACTAAATCCAAACGCAACACCTTGCCTAAGATGGTATTGATTGGCGATATCGCTGGTGATAATGAGTCGGCCGTCGCCGCTACGACGAGTGAAGTGGTGCGCATGGCCAATTTGCGCGTCGGTGAAGGCTTTGTTGCGGTTAGCCCTGAAGCCCGTAAGAAATTTTGGTTAGACCGGGCGCGTACCGCTGCGATTGCACGCCATACCAATGCCTTCAAGATCAATGAAGACGTAGTGATTCCGCTTGATCGCATGGGCGAATACACCGACGGCATTGAGCGCATCAATATTGAACTCTCTCTTAAGAATAAGTTACAGCTATTGGATGCGCTGGAAGCATTCTTACGCAAAGGCAATTTACCGCTGGGCAAGGCCGATGAAGACGATGACATCTCACCCGCAGAAATCTTGGGTGATCGCGTTGAGGGCGCGCTGAATTTAATTCAGCAAGTACGGGCGCGCTGGTCTAGTTGGTTGAATGACCTCGATCGTTTCTTTCCTGAGTTACAAAACTACACCTTACGTGCATCTTGGAAGACGGATGTGCGTGTGGAGCTGCGTATTATTTTTGGTGGCGCTGCCTTTGAACAGATTTTGGCTGAGCTGGAAAAGACCCATCAGGCTATTTTGCGTAAGCGGGTGTTTGTGGCTCTGCATATGCATGCCGGTGATGGCAATGTGCACACCAATATCCCAGTGAACTCGGATGACTATGGCATGTTGCAAGATGCACATCGCTCGGTTGATCAAATCATGGCCTTGGCGCGATCCCTTGATGGCGTCATCTCAGGTGAGCACGGTATTGGTATTACGAAGCTCGAATACCTCACCGAGGAAGAGTTAAAAGATTTCAGGGCATATAAAAACCGGGTTGATCCGGAAGGCAGATTTAATAAGGGCAAGTTAATGCCCCATGCGGATTTGAGCATGGCCTATACACCCAGCTTTGGATTGATGGGCCATGAGTCCTTGATCATGCAGCAAAGCGATATTGGTGCGATCGCCGATAGCGTGAAAGATTGTTTGCGCTGTGGCAAATGCAAGCCTGTTTGCGCGACCCATGTACCGCGGGCTAATTTGCTGTATAGCCCACGCGATAAGATTTTGGCAACATCTCTACTGATCGAAGCGTTCTTGTACGAAGAGCAGACCCGGCGCGGGATTTCAATCCGCCATTGGGAAATGTTTGATGACGTAGCAGCGCACTGCACGGTCTGCCATAAGTGCGCTACGCCTTGCCCAGTCAAGATTGACTTTGGTGATGTGACCATGAATATGCGCAACCTGCTGCGCAAGATGGGTCAGCAGCGTTTCAATCTCGGCACAGCTACATCAATGTTCTTTTTGAATGCCAGCAACCCCGATACGATTCGCTTAACGCGCAAAGTAGTGATCGAGTGGGGTTATAAAGCGCAGCGCATTGCGAATAATTTATTCCGCAGCTTCGCCAAAAAGCAAACGGCTACACCACCTGCAACGGTAGGCAAACCGCCGATCAAAGAACAGGTAATTCATTTTATTAACAAGAAGATGCCGGGGAACTTACCCAAGAAAACCGCCCGAGCGCTTTTAGACATTGAGGACGCCAATTAC
>JBIIGG010000183.1:0-2905 GCA_044236575.1 Polynucleobacter sp.
CATCGAAAAGGCGGCTGGGCACCACACGTTTGCCTCGGGAAAGGCCGTACTCCCTCAGCCGCCTAGCAAGCAGAGAATCCTCATTGATCGTTCCAAGTAGCGCATCGGCCAGGGTTTCTGGTATTTCGAATTCCATGTGTTCTTTTTACTCCTTTTACTAAATCATAAAAAGCTAGGTCTGAAACATGCTTGACTGTAGTCAATGCGAGCCAAAATAGGGTCCATTTTTTGCGTGGTGTGCACCCGAAGATGACTTACCCCATTTTTTTACTCGGCAGCCCATCAACTAGCGTTGCACAGCTCATATTGCTCCAAAAAATCTAGCATACGCTTGAACTTACACAGCATCAATATGCGTTGACTTGGCGTAAGAGGTCGTAGAAAAAGATATAAGGAGCTCTATCTGTCTAAATGAAACTTAACCATTACTTAAAGTAACGCAAAAAAGACAAAACCCCCACCATTTCTGATGAGGGTTTGCTTTTCTGGTGGGCCCACCAGGACTTGAACCTGGGACCAAAGGATTCCGGTTTGTGTAGCTTTCACTACTCCCTGGACTATGCCTTCATCATATTGATTGCTCAACTTAGATGGGTGCCGTCTAGTCTCTACACGTTCAAAGTAATTTCTTACTAAGCTTCGCTCGGCGTTGGCGTATTCATTGCTGAACTTAGCTTTCTCCGAATTTGACACCATCCCTTATGCAGTTTCCACGCATAAGGCACAACTTTCGCTATGAGTCCTCTGCTCTAACCAACTGAGCTATGGGCCCTAAAACTTTACATTTACTACACACCTTAATGCTGGTGCTTTTTACTTCAAAACCACACAAAAACCGCATTTACTACACACCATGAAAAAAGCTCTGGTGTGTAAGCGGTGTGTAAGCAATTTATACCGCCTAATCGACCACTAACTTCTTGAAATCATTGAGGTCTTTGCGACAAGACCCCTAGGGCTTCTTTCTTATGAGTCCTCTGCTCTAACCAACTGAGCTATGGGCCCTAATCTGTCATTGTAATTGAACGCTTACTGATCCTTGCCCGCTAGATGCTTGGGATGGTTTCATTTTAACTGATTTAGATATACATTATTATATGTATATCTTATGGGAGAAAAGTGATGATCGTATCGAAATGGGGCAACAGCTTAGCCATACGACTGCCCTCTCAAGTAGTGGAGCATCTTAAGCTCAAAGAAGGGGATGACATTGAAATTCTTGTCGCCGATAAAAAACATTTTCAAGTGAAGAAGAAACCATCTCTTCAAGAGAGGATTGACGGTTTGAGAAAATTCCGTGGACGCATGCCCGCCGATTTTCACTTTGATCGATCTGAATTGAATGAACGCTAAAAAGATATTCTTTGATACCAATACCCTACTTTATCTTCTCTCCTCAGATGAGGATAAGTCAAATTGGGTCAGTCGTAATCTACAACAATCCAATGTAATCAGCGTTCAAGTACTTAATGAGTTCACGTCAGCAAGCCTGAGAAAAATTAAGCTAACGAACACTGAGCTTGATGTATTTTTAGATTTATTCACCGCGACATTTAATGTGCGGTCGCTTGACCTAGAGACATTCGAGATTGGCTTAATGGTATCGAGAAGATATGGCTACCAGCACTACGATTCAATGATTATTGCTGCAGCACTACAGGCAGGATGTGAGCGGCTGTATTCAGAAGACATGCAACACCGGCAAACCATCGATAAACGACTGCAGATCGTGAATCCTTTTATTTAAGGACTCACGATAGCAGTTCGGTTACTTAATCTTCCTCGAGGAAGGTCTTGAGCTTGTCGCTGCGGCTAGGGTGACGCATCTTTCTCAAAGCCTTGGCTTCAATCTGACGGATACGCTCACGCGTAACGTCAAACTGCTTACCGACTTCTTCAAGGGTATGGTCTGTGCTCATTTCTACACCGAAGCGCATGCGTAGTACTTTGGCTTCCCGTGGTGTTAATGAATCCAGCACGTCTTTCACGACATCGCGCATTGATTCATGCAAAGCCGCCTCGGCTGGAGCCAAGGTGTTGCCGTCTTCAATGAAGTCGCCTAAATGGGAGTCTTCATCATCGCCAATCGGTGTTTCCATTGAGATAGGCTCTTTGGCGATTTTCATGATCTTACGGATCTTGTCTTCCGGAATTTCCATCTTTAAGGCCAAGGTTGCCGCATCGGGCTCATGTCCGGTCTCTTGCAAGATCTGACGGCTAATTCGGTTCATCTTGTTGATGGTTTCAATCATATGGACCGGAATACGAATCGTGCGGGCCTGATCCGCAATCGACCGAGTAATAGCCTGACGAATCCACCAGGTTGCATAGGTTGAGAACTTATAGCCGCGGCGATACTCAAACTTATCCACTGCCTTCATGAGACCAATATTGCCCTCTTGAATCAAATCCAGGAACTGCAAGCCGCGGTTGGTGTACTTTTTAGCAATCGAAATCACCAAACGCAAGTTAGCAACGGTCATTTCGCGTTTGGCTTCGCGTGCACGCTTCTCGCCAGCAATCATTTGCTTATTCACTTCTTTTAATTCAGGCAAAGGCAAAACAACCTTGGTTTGAATATCAATCAGCTTTTGTTGAAGCTCTTGAATAGCAGGAACGTTACGCTCCAGGAGTGCACTGTAGGACTTGTTGTCTTTCAGTAAATTAGCCGTCCACTTTAAATTCATGGACATCTTGGGGAAGTCTTTTAATACTTCGCCACGCGATACGCCAATTTTGTCTACCAATAAACTAACAATGCCACGCTCGAGTTTCCATACTTGATCCACTTGGGAGCGCATGGTGTCACACAGCTTTTCAACACTCTTGGCCGTCAAGCGGAAACCAAGCATTTCGTTCCGAATGGCTTCCTGTGCTTTGATATAGGCAGGGCAGTTATATCCAT
>JBIIGG010000166.1:0-2900 GCA_044236575.1 Polynucleobacter sp.
TTTTGAGAACGGTATGCGAAGCGATCCCATGGCTTTCTAATTTAGCCCTGCCGCCTAAGCATTCAATTTCCAGAAGGCAGATCGAGGCAATGGCATTGGCGCCGACTTGCTTGACCAGTTTAGAGGTGGCCAGTAGGGTGCCGCCGGTTGCCAACACATCATCAATTAATAGTACCCGTGAGCCAGCAGGCAAGGATGTGCTTTGGATTTCCAGTGCATCCGATCCGTATTCCAAACCATAAGACTCTCGGTGGCTGGCCAGCGGCAGCTTATTGGGCTTACGAACCAGCACCAGGCTTTTTTGGCTATGCAAGGCAAGTGCTGACGCAAATATAAATCCGCGTGATTCCACGCCCAGTAGGTGGGTGTAATCAAGCTGCTGCGCAAGGCTAGCCATGCGCTCAATTGCTTGTGCAAACGCAGCCGGATTACCGAGTAAGGGGGAAATATCCCGAAACTGAATGCCTGGCTTTGGAAAGTCAGCAATGATTGGCAGATAATCGAGTAATTGCATTTGCATAGTATGTATCAGTTTGGTTGTACTGTTTATTATTGTGCTGTCCTAGAGGCTACCCAAGGTAAATTTCATGATGCGTCACCCCTTTGTCATTATCACTGCACTCGAGAATGAGCTCGATCCAAAACGACTACCTCCAGAAACAGCAGTGGTGTATACCGGGATTGGAAAAGTAAATGCGGCAATTGCAACATTTAAAGCAATCCAAACCTATAGTCCACGGGAGATCATTAATTTCGGTACCGTAGGGCGAATTAACCCAGCCGTGAGTGGCTTACTTGACATTGGTAAGGTAGTACAACGGGATGTTTTTGCAGAACCGTTGGCCCCGCGGGGAGAGGTGCCATTTTCCACGCGCCCGAATGCGTATGTATCCGATGGCGGAGTGTATGTGTGCGGCTCTGGTGATAGTTTTGTAACGGAGTCTGATCCATGGCTAATTGCCCAAGCGATTGATGTGGTGGATATGGAACTCTTTGCCATTGCCGCGGTAGCGCACGATGCCGCCATTCCATGGCGCTCATTCAAATACATTACGGACGATGCCGATGCCTCCGCTGGTAGCGATTGGCATACGGGCGTGCAACACGGCGAGGAACTCTTTTTAGAACAGCTGCGCAGGGTAATGGAGCAGTAAATCCGGTGTTTCCTTGCTCCGCAGGTTAACGCATTCCAGGAAATACCTGATGCGATATCGGCTTGCCATTGGGCCCAATTTTGACAAGGACCATGTCACCAGAGCCAAGAACGACTCCTGTGAATGCCTCGATGTTGACGTGGTGACTAACCATGATGATGGGCGTTTTAGGAAATTGCTTGAGGCTTTTTTGTACCAGCAGCCGCAGACTTTCCGTTTTTTGATTCGCAAGGCCCATGTTTTCAAAAAAAGAACCCAGCGATGGATCGATGGTGACCGGCCCCTTTTTTAATAGGGTAGCAGTGTCGATGCAGCGACACCACGGACTACTAAAGACTTTGGCGCTTTCGATGCCTTGTTGGATCAGCCACTGCCCAGTGCGCTCAGCCTGTTTTTTCCCAAACTCACCCAAATTACGCTGCGTACTGCATTGATCGAGACGATGGCCTGAAGGATCGCTAAAGCCGGGGGCATCCGCATGGCGCATCAACAGAATGTGCTGACCGTCGGTCATTGGACTAGCTAAGTTGGCAAGTGCTGCAGTACTGAGGCAAAGCGTAACTAATATGGCCATCACGCTTTGAAAAAATTGGCATCCTGCCCGAATCACCATGGCAATTTTTCCCCTGAGTAACTATAAAAGCTGCCCGATTCAGACAGCGGCAATTGATTGAGTACAGCTAGCATATCGCGCGCGGCATCGATCGCAGGTCGACCAATTTGCTCGCCTTTGAAGGGCTTGGAGAGTCGTGAGTTAACAGTGCCGGGGTGGAGTGCAATTAACTTGGTATTGGCTTGTGTACGTCGTAATTCAATCGCCGTCGTTTTAAGCAGCATGTTGAGCGCTGCTTTAGATGCGCGATAGCTGTACCAGCCGCCCAAGCGATTGTCTTCAATGCTACCTACCTTAGCTGAAATGACGGCCATGATGGTATTGTCTTTAGCGAGCAGGGCGCTGAACTTCGCTAGGGTTACAGCAGGACCAAACGCATTGATCTTAAAGATGGTTTCCAGTTGCCCGAAACACAAATCAGCCCCCTTTTTTTCAGGGCTCCACGCATCGGTATGCAAGACCCCAATGGCATTGATGATGAGGTGAAACGGGCCGCTGGTCGCCAAGGCTTGCGCCGCCATTCCAATCGATGATTCATCTGTGTAGTTAATGGCTGGACTGGAGTGCCGATGAATGCCAAGCACTTGGCTGCAACGGGGGTCAGCCTGAAGCAACTCCAAAAAAGCAGACCCAATCGTTCCCGATGAGCCGATGATGAGGGCGCGATAGCCCTCGGGTAGCGATGGCATCATTTAAACCCAGCCCTGTTTCCAGATGGCGACGTCCGTCAATTCACGCCAATCAATTTGCCGCACCTCTTTACTAAAGACGGCTTCAATTTCCACGTGCTGGATGGCCTCGTGCGGTAATTCGGGCAGAATGACTTTGCTCACTAAAAAATGCTTTTGCTTTTTGATGGGGTTAACAGCAGTCCACTTTGTCAGCAATAACTTTTTGGGGCTCAGTGGATTTTTATTCGGCATGGCGGATCAAAGGACAGTGCACTGCATCGTTTGTGTGCCAAGGCGAAGCGCCCCGGATCCAGGTGTAAACCGAACTACTGCGGCTTGGGTATTGGCCGGGCAACGCACATCAAAAAAACTGTCATGACCTAAGCTGCCGCAAAACCGTAAATCAGATTCGTTTTTATTGGATGGATTGACTGCGACCTGAGGTGGATCCAAGGTCATCAG
>JBIIGG010000167.1:0-2832 GCA_044236575.1 Polynucleobacter sp.
ACCTCCCAAGTAAGACCAATTAGAGCATTGAGGGCCGCAGCAATGTCGTTACTGCATCAACCAAAGAAAAAGGGCTCCAAAGACAGACATGCTTTGAAACCCTAGTGTGTTTGGTTGCGGGGACAGGATTTGAACCTGTGACCTTCGGGTTATGAGCCCGACGAGCTGCCAGACTGCTCCACCCCGCGTCTGAGACTCTAATTCTAGCATTTTTAAGCCTTCTCTGTCGAGCCTTATTGCTGAATTGAGCTGTTTCATACCGAATTTATCTTCCATTTCTCGGTCATTTGGACCCCCCTAAGGAGTAACATATTGCCGTGCAACACCAATTAAGGCAGTTTCATGTCCATTAGTAATCCGGAATACTCAAGCTCAACCCTGCTCAAGCCCGTTGACCTGCATAGCAGCGGTGATGGCGGTGAACACAAGAAGGGTTTAGGCGTTCTCATGCTGGCGGCAATTGGTGTGGTTTTCGGTGATATTGGTACCAGCCCCCTGTATGCCCTCAAAGAATGCTTTGATGCAGAGCATGGGATTGCATTCAACCCTGAAGCCCTCTACGGCGTCATTTCGATGATGATCTGGGCCTTGATCTTGGTAGTGACCTTCAAGTACGTTTTATTTGTGATGCGGGCCGATAACAAAGGCGAGGGCGGCGTTTTATCCTTGATGGCATTAGCACTGCGTTCGGTTAAAAGCGGCACGAAAGAATATTTTCTTTTGATGATCCTGGGCATGCTTGGTGCCTGTATGTTGATTGGCGAGTCCGTCATCACCCCAGCGATTTCAGTATTGTCTGCAGTGGAGGGCATTGAGATTGCAACGCCGGCGTTAAAGCAATTCATTATCCCGATTGCCGTAGTCATTCTGTTTTGCCTTTTTGTAATTCAAAAATACGGCACGGCAATGGTTGGTAATTTATTCGGACCCGTTACCTTAATTTGGTTTTTGGTGATTGCCGCGCTGGGCATTTGGAACATCAGCAATGCCCCCGAAATTGCCTTGGCGTTTAATCCAATGTACGCAATGCGGTTTATTACAGACCACCCCTTAACGGCGTATATCGTGATGGGCGCAGTGGTGCTGGTGGTAACTGGAGTTGAGGCTCTGTATTTGGATATGGGCCACTTTGGCCGCAACCCGGTTCGCTTCGCCTGGCTCTTGATTGTGTTGCCTAGCTTGCTGCTTAATTATTTGGGGCAGGGCGCCTTGGTGCTATCCAACCCCGAAGCCATTCGTAATCCTTTTTACATGATGGTGCCGGAATGGGCCCTATGGCCGATGGTGGGGCTAGCTACTGCGGCGACTGTGATTGCATCCCAAGCGGTTATCTCCGGCACTTTTTCTTTGGTGAGTCAGGCTATCTCCCTGGGCTTTTTACCCCGCATGAACATTCTTCACACCTCCGATTCGGAGCGTGGGCAGATTTACATCCCGATAGTGAACTGGGCCTTGCTCTTTATGGTGATCGTCACCATTATCGAGTTTGGTGAATCGGTGAACTTGGCTGCGGCCTATGGCCTTTCAGTCACATCGACGATGCTCATCACTACCATCTTGCTCTCGGTTGTGATGCGCCGTGAATGGCGCATTAATCCTATTTTGATTGCCTTGCTGATTGTCTTTTTCTTTGCAGTCGACTTGGCTTTTTGGACCGCAACACTGATCAAAATTAAGGATGGCGGTTGGTATCCATTGCTACTGGGACTGATTTGTTTTACCTGCCTGATTACCTGGTACAAAGGCCGCAAATTACTCCGCGATAAATTGATTAGCAACTCCATTCCAATGGAGGCTTTCGTAAGCAGTCTACTGGCGCATCCACCTCACCGCGTGGAAGGTACTGCCATCTTCTTAACCGCGCACATTGATTATGTTCCAGTAGCCATGCTGCACAACTTGAAACACAACCGCGTGATGCACGAGCGGATTTTCTTTTTAAAGATGAGTACGTGGGATGTGCCCTATGTCAATGACAGCGAGCGCATCACCATGCGCGACCTGGGGGGTCAGGTGTACTTGGTGCGTGCGGTCTATGGCTTTAAAGAAACGCCAGATATTAATTCGATCTTAGCCCTGCTCGAAAAACAAGAAAATCTGAAATTTGATTTGATGGATACTTCTTTCTTTATCTCGAAAGACACCATCATTCCATCGGCTTCCCCCGGAATGGCGCTGTGGCAGGAAAGCTTATTTTCTTGGATGATGCAAAACGCCGCAAAACCGTCAGACTTTTTCAAGATCCCAACCAATCGCTTGGTTGAATTGGGCGCAAAGGTCGAAATTTGATTCGCACATCTTCTCTTCGCGCCTGTCTTTCTGTTGTGATGGCAATTAGTCTCGCACTTGGGGTAGGTGCCGCACATGCAACGCCGGCACAAGAGGCCGAACTCGAAAAATTGGACAGGATCGAGGCCGAGCTGACCCTACAGCGCGAGTGGGCAGACTACCGCTGGAAAAAAGCATCTTCCGAGTGTTATCAAAAATATTTAGTCAATCGCTGTCTTAGTCAAACTCGCGCTCAATATCGCAAAGAGATTGATCCGATTCGGGCGCAAGAGGTTGAGCTCAATACCGCACAGCGGGAGCTACGTAGGCTTCTAAAAGATGAGCGTGACGCTAAGCGCATTGCGGATAAAGCCGACCCTACTAAAGAGGCAGAGCGTGCGCAGAATAAGCGAGCTTTTGAACAAAAGCAGGTGGACGCTGCAAAACGAGCAGAAGACCTAGAGGAGCGACGTAAAGATGCACCGCGTCGCGCACAAGAAAATAAAGCAGGTACCCAGTTACAGTAAAGAGCACTATTTTGGCCAAAGCAAAAACCATTTATGT
>JBIIGG010000041.1:0-10544 GCA_044236575.1 Polynucleobacter sp.
TACAGTAACGCTGCAAAGGTGTCTTGCTTAGAGGTGTCACCGCTACTGATTGAAGCCGAAGGTGCCGTTAGTGAGGCAGTCGCTAGGGCAATGGTTTTAGGAGCGCAGCTAGGTAGCGGCGTCACTGCGGCGATTTCGATTACTGGCATTGCCGGCCCGGGTGGTGGTACTGCTGAGAAGCCGGTTGGGACCGTATGCTTTGGCTGGGCACTAGAGCGTACGGACGCCAGCAATCAGATCAGGACGACTACCGCACACTTCTTAGGCGACCGTCAATCGGTGCGTCAGCAAGCAGTTCTATTTGCCTTGCGCGGCTTACTGCAATCGATTGCTTGAATCGAAGCGATTAACCCAACCACCCTTTGTGGCGGAAATAACTCAGCGGAATAATCGCTGAAATGACCATCGATAGAATAGCTACTGGATAGCCCCAAGTCTCAGTGAGCTCGGGCATGTGCTGGAAGTTCATTCCCCAAATACTCGCCAGTAAAGTCGGTGGCATTAAAGCAACCGATACCACCGAGAAGATCTTGATGATCTTGCTTTGATTCAAACTAATAAAGCCAACCGTAGCATCCATCAAGAAGTTAATCTTGTCGAACAAGAATGCGGTGTGATTCTCAAGGGAGTCAATGTCGCGCAAAATTTGACGCGCTTCTTCTTGCTGCTCATCCGAGAGTAGTTTGCTGCGCATTAAAAATGATAGCGCGCGGCGGGTATCCATCACATTACGACGAATACGGCCATTGGTATCTTCTTCTTTAGCAATCGTCTCTAATACCTCAGCAGCATCGTTGTCGCTAATATCATCGGAGAGTACGCGCTTACCGGCCTGCTCTAAATTCTCATACACTTCCTCGAGCGCATCAGCCGAATACTCTGCATCGGTTGAATACAGATCAAGTAAAACGTCTTTGGCGTTACTCACTGAACCTGGACGCAAACGGGCACGTAAGCGGACCAAACGGAATACCGGCAAATCTTCATCATGAATCGAAAACAGCACTTGCTTGGTCATCACAAACGCAACGCGGACGTTACGCGAGGTCTCTTCTTCGTCCAGCAAAAAATCGGTCCGAATGTGCATATGGCCATCGTCCGCCTCAAAGTAGCGAGCCGAGGCCTCTAAATCGCCCAAATCATCTAATTCAGGCAAAAGAACGCCAAAAGCCTCTTTAATCCAGAGTAATTCTTCTTCTTCGGGGTCAATCACGTCAATCCAGATTGGATTAACGTGCTTTAGGAGCTCATTGCGATCTTCCACTTGCTCTTGAGAGAGGCGGCCATTTTGCAGGACGAACAAGTTAATCATGGTGAACTCCTAGGGAATGCGCTAGTTTATCCTATAGATAATGACAGCTTAGCGAAAATAAACACGAATCCAATGAACTCAAGCCAAAACACCTTTACCCAGCAACTCCAGTCTGCATGGGCTTTGCAAGGCAGCATGTTGTGCGTTGGCTTTGATCCTGACCCTAAACGCATGCCCGCTTCCACGGGCGGCAAACCCTTGGGTATTTTTGAGTTCTGCCGCGATATTGCGGATGCTACCGCCGATGTGGTGTGCGCCTTTAAGCCCCAATTTGCCTACTTTGCCTCCCAAGGGGCTGAGAATCAATTAGAAAAACTCATCCGCCACCTCAAAGACCGCTATCCACACATTCCGGTGATTTTGGATGCTAAGCGCGGCGATATTGGCAGCACAGCAGAGCATTACGCCCTCGAAGCGTTTGAGCGCTATGGCGCCGATGCCGTTACCGTCAACCCCTATATGGGGCGGGATTCGATCGAGCCATACCTCAAACACCAAGGCAAAGGTGTGATTGTGCTTTGCCGCACCTCTAATCCAGGCGGATCGGATTTGCAGTTCTTAAATATCGCAAGCGATGGTCGGCCACTGTATTTACACGTCGCTACCCTGGCCGCCAAGGAATGGAACAGCGACGGTCAAATTAGCCTCGTAGTGGGCGCTACCTTCCCCGATGAAATCGCCAAGGTCCGCGCGATTGTGGGTGAGATGCCACTGCTCATTCCGGGAATTGGTGCGCAAGGCGGCGATCTCAAGGCTACTGTTAAGGCCGGTCATATTTCAGGAAAGCCGGGTACTGGAATGATGATTAATTCATCGCGGGCGATTTTGTATGCTAGCAGCGGGGCTGATTTTGCAGAAGCGGCGCGTGCTGTTGCTATTGAAACGTGCGATGCGCTGCGAACTGCAAGCGCTTTATAAAACCCCTTACTTTGTTTGCTTTGTTTGCTTTGCTTCCTTTGGTAGCGTAATGCGATCCATATTGGCGAGGATAAATTCTTGGCGGGCGCCATAGTCAATTCGGCCTCTGCGGCAATACTGCGCCTTATCAAAACACTTAGGCGCGGGCAGTGCTGAAGCCAAACTTGCTGCTTGTTCGCGGCTCAGTAGCTGAGGCGTGCTTACAAAATAATGTTTTGCTGCAGCACCCACACCAAAGATACCCTCACCCCACTCAACTGAGTTTAGGTAAATTTCAAATAGACGCTCTTTACTTAGGATTAACTCCAATAGGCCCGTAATCACCAGCTCTTGCGCCTTGCGCACGTAATGTTGCTCAGAGGATAGGAACAGATTCTTACCCAATTGCTGCGTGATGGTAGAGCCGCCCCGTAGTACCGGGGCTTTTTTATTCTTGGCCTGCTTTTGGTTTTTCTCCCATGCTTTTTGCATATCGCTTACGCGCACACCCGGGTGCTGAAAAAAGATATCGTCTTCACTCACTAGAACAGCGCGCTTCAGACTCGATGCAATATTTTCATACGGCACCCAACGCGATTCGATCGGGCAAGACCAATGCCAGGTACATAAACGCCAGCGCTCGGCTCGCTGAAATGCCGTGGTGCCCGGGTCCAAAAAAGCCCATGCTGCAATTTGCACAGCAAAATAAATCTGCATGGCAACGATGCCAAATAAAAAGCATTTAATCAGATAGGCGATCCAGCGCATGAGTGGTGGTGTTTGAGCTACGGTGCTTTAGTAGCAAGCTCTTTGCGCAGCTCATCTAAAACCGCCCGCGCGTTTAATTGCTGCGCAAGGTCTGCGCCGCGCCAGAGTAAAAACGCATCGGCTGCTTGCTCGACCAGCATACCCAATCCATCGCTCACCCGGCAACCTTGATTGATAGCCTGCTGCATAAAGTGGGTGACTTTTCCGTACACCATGTCATAGGCGAATACTGTAGGTGTAAGAATTTGTTGCGCGATCGCATCGCTGATAGGAGAGTCATTACTCAAGCCAGCAGCAGTCGCATTAATGATCAGATCAATTGTGGCGTGCTGAGGCTGACTCCCTAATGCATCGACTGCGCATACCGTGAGTAGGACGTCATGAGTATCCGCTAAAGCCTGAAAGGCTTTTTGTAAATCCCGCGCCTTATCGATCGATCGATTGGCAATCACAATGGATTGTGGCTTTTGCTCGAGTAATGGGCCCAGCACACCGCGCGCCGCGCCACCTGCGCCCAAGATGCAAATCGATGAATTGGTTAGCGCAATGCCTTGCGCCTGCAAGTCACGTACCAGGCCAGCACCATCGGTGTTGTCACCATAGAGTAGCCCATCCTGTTGCCAGAGGGTATTCACAGCACCCGCCAGTTCTGCGCGCGGCGTCAAGACATCGGCCAAGTCTTGCGCATCGAGCTTAAACGGCACCGTGACATTCATGCCTTTACCGCCCGCAGCAAAAAAAGCCTTTGCTGCCTTGGCAAACTCACCCAGCTGCGGCATGAGTGTGCCGTAATGCATGGCTTGCGCCGTTTGCTGCGCAAAACGCCGATGAATCACAGGTGACTTGCTGTGGGCAATGGGATTGCCCACAACCGCATAGACATCCACTCCTGAAAAATCGGCAGGATTGATTTGCAGTTCAGATGGCTTACTCATCTGCGGCTCAATGAAATGAAATTAGACGGCATGCTATGAGTGTAGCGAATAAATTGGTGTGCGTGCCCGCCTAAGGGCGCAGCTCCAAACGATTGCCTTCAAGACGGTTTATCGCCCCATCCCGTGTGAACTCAAAGGTGGATACCCAATCGAGTACATCGATTTGCTTGCGCATCTCAGGTGGAAAAGGTCCATAGGGCGCAGCAGCCCGCACAATCGCGACTGCTTGGCGATCCAAATCCGGAATGCCAGAAGAGCGTCGCACTTCAACGCCTTCCTTGCCGCTCGTGCTATTGGCAATTCTTCCTTGGGCATCGACACTCACGACCAAGACCACACTGCCGTACAGCGGCCTGCCATTGACGCGCGGGAAAAATGTACTGCCGTATGCCTCAATCTTTTGCCGCATCGCATCGTAATAGCTGGCAAAGACCACCGCTTTGGTACTGCTCGCCGTCAACACCGCTCGGCGCGGTTCTTTGCCATTGGCCTGAATGCGTTTGGCTAGCTCTGCCTCTAAGGCATTGAGCTGCGAGACAACCCGCTGCTCTTCACCACTTCGCCGACCCGCAGCGGCATCTTTTTCAGCCTGCATGCGCGAGAGCATTTGCTTTTGATTCTTTTCCAAGACCTCGAGCTGTGCTTCGGCACTCAAACGTGCCCGGTGAATCGCGCTGGCATCTTGATCTAAGGTAACTCCGCCGCCTTGTAAATCGGCCTGCGCTAGTTTTACTGCTTTTTTAGGTGGCGTTTGACTGCTGGAGTTCACCAGCACCACACTCAATGGCGTATTAAGTCTGCGCTCTTGGATTTCACCGTAACTCCAGCGGACGGATAAGAAAATCGCATGCAATACCAGCGATAAGATCAGGGCAAACCAAAATGGATGATGACGCCACCACCAATGCAAGCGATCTTTCAAGCGCATTTGCATGTAGCCACTCTCACAAAATCGGCGTATCGCCTACAGGGGCTGGATCTGCCGGTAGTGGCTCGGTTTCGGGAGCATCCATTTCTGATGCATCCATTTCTGATGCGGCGGATTCGGATTTTTCAATTTGATTCACGCGTACGCTGGCGCTGAGTTGCAGCAGATCGGTTTCTAAAATAGCAATCTCGGCGCGGGTCATGCGGGGATGCGACGCAAGCTCCGGTATTGGCAAATGCAGCGGAATATCCTCTAGCCGACTCATTCCCTCTTTGAGGTGGCGCGCAAAGACGGTACGCGGGAGAGACTCCTGCGCCAACCACCGCAAACACCAGTACTTCTCGATGCGATCTTGGTACTCCGCATAGGACTGATAGCAGGTTTCAAAATCGGCAGCAATCCCCATTAGGCTGGCATCACGCGGCTGAAACGGCGCCACCATTTTTGCCGTGACGCCATGCTTGGCCAAGGCAATCAATTGCCATTGGTTAACCAAATCGGAATAGCGCCGCAAAGGCGAAGTGCACCAAGCGTAATACTCCAAACCCAAGCCTTCGTGGGGCGCCGGTGTGGTTTGCATACGCGTACGTTGTGGACCCCAGCCTTTCTGGGTTCGAAACAAGGCCGGCAAACTCTGATCTGCGAGCCACTGCCCCCAAGTGCTGTTGCAATAAATCATCCACTCCGCGACGATGGTATCCAATACCGAGCCCCGTGATCGTGGCTCGATCTCAACCCGCTCTACGCCATTCGTTTGACTAATCTGAAACTGAAAATCCCGTTGCAAGGCATTGGGATCGACAACGCCAAGCTGCTCTACACGTAGGCCATTTTTTGCCCGCTGCTCCTGGCGCTTCGCATGCAATTTTTGTGCTGCGCGCCATAGAATCAGTAATTCATTTTGAAACGCAAAGGCATTGTCAGTCTTAGGAGCATATTCAAGATCAGCAAATTGATTAACGGCTTCTTCTAAACGCTCTAAACGTAAGTTGGCAGCAATCGGTACCAGTTCAATTCGCGTTTGCACTGACTGAGCGATTAAATCGCCATGCGCATCGACATCAACGTAAATCGATACCGCCGGCCTGGCACTGCCGGCATCCAAGGAAAAAAGCGCAATCACCGCATCGGGCAGCATCGTAATCTTGTCACCCGGCATATAGACCGTTGACATACGCGCCCGCGCCACCTGATCCAGCGAATCATCCTTACTAATCACCAGGCCCGGGGCAGAGATGTGCACGCCAATGCGGTGACCTCCATCAGGCAAGGCCGTGACCGACAGCGCATCATCAATTTCGGTAGTAGCGGCATCATCAATCGAAAAGGCCTGAACTGCAGCGGTGGGTAATGCTGCAATCGCTGCGTCATAGACTGCATCTGTAATCATTGCATCCGCATGGTGGCCTGCACCGTTTGGAAAATTCGCCTTTAAAAACATTCCTTGGTGATAGGCTAGTGGCGACTCCAAGGTACCGCAACGCATCATGAGCTGCGGGGGTGACTCACCAGTCTCATTGCAGGCTGCTAAAAATGCTTTATAGGCTAGGGTATTTTTATCGGGATTAAAGAGCAGTTGTTTAGCTTGCGATACCAAGCCCTCCGGAAAGCGCCCTGCAATTAATTCTGCTTGCCACTGCCCCTGCTGTTCTTGTTCACGCTGTTTGCGCTCGAGGGCTGCAATACCAGCATCGAGCTGCTCTTTGGGTGCGCGCATAAATCGGCCGCGCTGCTTGCGCCGAAAATACACTGGCGCCGATTGCAAGGCAATTGCTAATGCAGCCTGTTGTGCTGCGCTAGCTTGGCCACCAAAATACTCTGAAGCAATGTCGGTAAACGCGAACTCTCCTTCGGGGACGCAATCCCACAGCAGCTGCAAATCGATCTCAGTAGCCAAGATATTGGCTTCGTCCATCATGCTTTGTGCATCCGGCTTTTCAAAGCGCAGCCAAACTTCTTTGGCCTTCAGCTTGAGTTTCTTGCCAGATAAACCGGTTGCCTGCCATGACTGGGCATCACCCTCACCAGTAGTCGATTGCACAGTAGCAGCTTTAATGTCGCCGCCCTCTTCATAAAGAAGGTGCATATTAAAGGGAGATCCCGCCGCTAACTTCGAGGGTGCTGCCATTAATGTAACTAGCCTCATCGCTAGCTAAAAATACATACACATTAGCGATTTCGTTTGGAGTGCCAAGGCGCCCCATCCAGGTGCGTTTTGCGATGTCTTCCAAAATGGCGCTTGGCATTGCCATCACCATTTCAGTACCCACAAAACCAGGACAAACGGCATTAACTCGAATGCCTTTCGGGCCGAGCTCCCGTGCCCAGGTTTTGGTAAAGCCAATCACGCCAAACTTGGTTGCAGAGTAATTGGTCTGACCAAAGTTGCCATACAAACCGACCACGCTGGACGCATTAACGATGGCGCCACGCTTGGCTTCGAGCATGTGCGGCACCACCAACTGGGTGCAATTAAACACGCCTTTGAGGTTGACATCAATCACTGCATCAAATTGCATTTCGGTCATCTTCACGAGCCGTGCATCCTGGGTAATGCCCGCGTTATTAATCAAGATGTCAATGCGGCCATGCTTTTTCATGATGGCATCGACCGCCGCCTGAATACTGTCCCGGTCGGTCACATTCATAGCATACGCCTCCGCATTCGGAATCTGCGCGACACATTTTTCAAGCGCGGCTAAATTGATGTCGGCCAGCATGACTTTGGCGCCCTCCTGGGCAAAGCGCATGGCAGTAGCCAAACCAATGCCTTTGGCGGCGCCGGTAATGATGGCAATCTTGTCTTGTAATCGTGCTGGCATTAAAATACTTTCTATGTTGTTTTAGTTTGCTGCTGCCATCATGGCCTGCAGTAATTTTTGATGTACGCCACCAAAGCCACCATTACTCATTACTAGTATGTGATCGCCTGGCCTGGCTTCCTTTGCGACGGCATCTACTAGCACATCTAAATCATCAAATGCCGTTGCGCGGTCTGGCTGAGCCTGATTTAAGGGGCTGAGCACTTCCGCCAAATTCCAACCCAAAGCCTCTTTGCCGCTAGCGGCACCATAGGCATAAATGCGATCGGCCGCCTCTAAGCTCGCCGGTAACTGAGCCTTCATGATGCCCAGCTTCATGGTGTTGGATCGAGGCTCTAAAACCGCTAAGATCCGAGCATTAACTACCCGGCGGCGCAAGCCATCGAGGGTGGTGGTGATTGCCGTAGGGTGGTGCGCAAAGTCATCGTAGATCGTGATGCCATTATGCTGGCCAACGGTTTCTAGGCGGCGTTTTACATTTTTAAATTGGACTAATGCGCTGGCTGCATCGCGCGGACTAATGCCAATGTGCTGCGCGGCTGCAATTGCTGCCAGGGCATTGAGTTGATTATGGCGACCCATCACGCCCGAGTCCGGGGCCCAGCAAACCGTAGCCACTTCCTTGCCTTCGTGCACTACCGTGAAATCATCATTGGGATGGGGCTGCATCGACCACGTGTTGGTTGCATCCATACCAAATCGTGCCACCGGCGACCAGGTTCCGCGCTCGAGCACTCTTTCCAACGATGCTTCGGCACCATTCACTACCAAACATCCTTCGCTCGGCACCGTTCGTACCAGGTGATGAAACTGGGTTTCGATTGAGGCGAGATCAGCAAAAATATCGGCGTGATCAAACTCCAAATTATTGAGAAGTGCAGTTCGTGGTCGGTAGTGCACAAACTTACTGCGCTTATCAAAAAAGGCGGTGTCGTATTCATCGGCCTCAATCACAAAGTAGGGGCTTTTACCCAGCCGCGCTGACACCGTGAAATTTAGCGGCACGCCGCCGATCAAATAGCCCGGTTCTTTGCCATTGAATTCTAAAATCCATGCCAGCATTGCTGAGGTAGTAGTTTTTCCATGGGTTCCGGCAACCGCCAACACATGTCTACCGTAGAGCACTTGTTCACCCAGCCACTGCGGGCCAGAGACATAAGGCAATCCTAAATTCAGAATTGCCTCCATTAATGGATTGCCACGCGAGACCACATTCCCGATCACAAATAAATCCGGCTTGCTGCCCAGTTGCGATAATTGCTCGCTGGAGTATCCTTCGATAAGCTTGATGCCTTGAGCCTCGAGCTGGGTACTCATCGGTGGATACACATTGGCATCGCATCCCGTTACGCGGTGACCGGCCTGCCGTGCGATGGCAGCGATGCCGCCCATAAAGGTGCCGCAAATGCCCAAGATGTGTATATGCATGATTGAATTTTAGCGAAGGAGTGCGCATGAACCGAAGACAAATGCTAATCATCAGTGGAATGAGCTTGGGCGCCCTTGCTGCAGGCCTCATCACTGCCAGCTGGATTTACCGCGATGGCACTGCAAGTGAAGAGTCGGTTGCTGCATTACTCGCCAATCCCTGGATGAAACCAGACAATACGCCAGTGAACACCACTGAATGGCAAAACCGGGTGTTGGTGGTGAATTTTTGGGCGTCCTGGTGCCCGCCTTGCGTCGAAGAAATGCCTGCTTTGAGTAATCTGCAGGATGAATTTGCCTCTAAAAATGTCTTATTTATCGGTATCGGCATCGATACACCATCGAACATACGTCAATTTCTGGAAACTACCCTAGTTTCTTACCCCATTGTCATGGGTGGATTGCAGGGTAGCAAAATTGGTAAGGCCTTAGGTAACGCCCAAGGCGCCCTTCCCTATACCGTCATCATCAATGCCAAAGGCAAGGTGACCAATACGAAATTAGGGAAGATAAACGAAGATGAGCTCAGAAAGCAGATTAAAGCTGCTATTTAATTAAAATTATCTTCTTTTAACGCAAGAATAAAATAGAATTTCAGGTGATTTTAGGCGCCTAAAATCGCTTAATTTCCTTCATTTTGTAAAAAAATAGATCATTTTTTATCATTTTGCTTTTTAGCGACCAGCCTAAAGGGTATACTTCCCTCAATGCTGTATCGGCTTTACCCCGCGTTTACAAGCCCCGCTATCCGGCAGAAAGCGTCGCAGGGTGATTTGAAAAGCCTGACATCATTTGTTCTTAACTGTTCCTAAAATTAGCGATCTATGTCAAAAAAAACGTCAGTTTTAGTTATTCAGGGTCCTAACCTCAATTTGCTGGGTAGCCGCGAACCGCAGGTTTATGGCCATACCACCCTCAGTGACATCCACCAAGGTCTGGAAACTCAGGCAAAAGACGCTGGAATACTGCTCAATACCTTTCAAAGTAACCACGAAGGCGAGTTAATTGACTGCATTCAGAAGGCCAAACAGGATGGGGTTAATTTCATCATCATTAATCCGGGCGGCTTTACCCATACCAGCGTTGCCCTGCGGGATGCCTTGGCAGGCGTTGCTATTCCCTTCATCGAAGTGCATTTATCCAATATTCACCAACGCGAAGAATTTCGTAAGCACTCGTATTTGTCCGACATTGCCAAAGGTGTCATTTGCGGACTAGGCCCAATCGGCTATTCGCTGGCATTGCAAGCAGCCAGCCAGCAGCTTAAACAATCGTAATTTTCTTTCCCGTCATTTTTTACCAGAAGGACCTACCTCCATGGATCTGAGAAAACTAAAAACACTGATCGACTTGGTTTCTGAATCAGGCATTTCTGAGCTTGAAGTCAACGAAGGCGAAGACCGGGTTCGCATTGTGAACGCGAAGTTAGGGCAAGGACAACAAGGTACTGCGCC
>JBIIGG010000168.1:0-2813 GCA_044236575.1 Polynucleobacter sp.
AGCCGGATGTATACAAGACGAACAAGGGGTGCTCAGCGCTGACCCACTCTGGTTCACAGGTCTTGGCTTCATTGGCAACAACCTCATGCATCCAAGAATCGCGCCCTGCGGTCATCGCAATGTTGCCACCGGTACGCTTATACACAATGACATTCTTGACTTTTTCGCAATCGCCCAAGGCAAGCGCTTCATCGACAATCACTTTGAGTGGCAGGGCTTTGCCGCCGCGCATTTGCTCATCCGCAGTAATGACTGCAATTGCGCCAACGTCAACGATCCTCTCTTGCAATGATTTTGCTGAGAAACCACCGAACACAACGGAATGGGTTGCGCCAATGCGGGCACACGCCTGCATTGCAACGACACCTTCGATCGACATCGACATATAAATGATGACGCGATCACCTGACTTGATTCCCATCTTGCGCAAGGCATTGGCAAATTGGCAAACGCGTGTGTGCAAATCGCTATAGGTAACGTTGGTTACTTTACCGTCATCGGCCTCAAAAATAATCGCTGTTTTTTGGGCGTTGCCGTTTTCTAAATTACGATCTAAGCAGTTATAAGAGGCGTTGGTTAATCCATCTTCAAACCATTTATAGAACGGTGGATTAGTCTCATCGAGCACCTTGGTGAAGGGTTTTTTCCAATAGAGGTTTTCACGGGCAAGGCGGGCCCAAAAACCCTCGTAATCTTTTGCCGCTTCAGCACACAGTGCGTTGTAAGCGTCCATTCCGGGGACAGCAGCATTTTTAATAAAATCACTTGAAGGATTAAAAACCCGATTCTCTTGCATCAACTGTTCCATGCTGACCTACCCTTTATTTAAATGACAATAGTTACCGCCCTGCATAATCCATGCAGAATAGTGTAAATCCACTCTCTTACTACCTAACATAAGGGAATTTTAGGGTGAATTGCTCTATGGCAAACCCTTAAAATAGACAAAACTATCAAAATCGACCTTATTTTATGACCTATATCAAACAAGAAGACCTCATTCAAAGCGTTGCGGATGCGTTTCAATACATCTCCTATTACCATCCAGCCGATTTTATTCAGGCCATGGGCAAGGCCTACGAACTGGAAAAAGGCGAAGCTGCCAAAGACGCGATTGCGCAGATTCTGACCAATAGCCGCATGTGTGCTGAAGGGCATCGGCCGCTGTGCCAAGACACCGGCATAGCGGTGGTGTTCCTGAAAGTAGGCATGCAGGTGCAATGGGGCGATGCCACCATGAGCGTGACCGATATGGTCAATGAAGGCGTGCGCCGCGCTTACCTCAATCCTGATAACATGCTGCGCGCCTCGGTACTCTCGGATCCCGCTGGCAAACGAAAAAATACGGGCGACAACACCCCTGCTGTGATCCATTATGAAATCGTCCCGGGCGATGGCATTGAAGTGATTTGCGCAGCCAAGGGCGGCGGCTCGGAAAACAAAGCCAAGATGATCATGCTCAACCCCTCCGATTCGATTGTCGACTGGGTGATGAAAACCGTTCCCACCATGGGTGCTGGTTGGTGCCCGCCGGGCATTCTCGGCATTGGCATTGGCGGTACGCCTGAAAAAGCGACCTTACTGGCCAAAGAGGCCTTGATGGGCTCGGTTGATATTCAAGAACTGATTGCCCGTGGCCCGCAAAATCGCATCGAAGAGCTGCGCCTTGAGATCTATGAAAAAGTGAATCAGCTCGGTATTGGTGCCCAGGGCCTTGGCGGCCTCTCTACCGTCTTGGATGTCAAAATTTTGGACTACCCTACCCACGCTGCTTCCCTGCCCGTTGCCATGATTCCGAATTGCGCAGCGACGCGGCACATTCACTTTCATTTGCATGGCGATGGTCCAGCTAAATTAGAAGCGCCATCCTTAAGTGACTGGCCTGACGTCACTTGGACGCCGGATGTTCAAAAATCCAAGCGGGTCGATTTGAATGCCCTGACTCCGGCCGAAGTGGCCAGCTGGAAGCCGGGCGATCGCTTGCTCCTCAACGGAAAAATCCTCACCGGGCGGGATGCTGCGCACAAACGCATTCAGGATATGTTGGCCAAAGGCGAAGCGCTTCCGGTGAGTTTTAAAAATCGCGTGATCTATTATGTCGGCCCAGTCGATCCGGTGCGCGACGAAGCCGTTGGTCCCGCTGGCCCCACCACCTCGACCCGCATGGATAAATTTACCGAAATGATGCTCGCCCAAACGGGCTTGATTGCAATGATTGGTAAAGCCGAGCGCGGTCCCGTTGCGATTGAGGCGATCAAGAAACATCAATCTGCGTATTTGATGGCAGTTGGCGGCGCGGCGTATTTAGTCTCCAAAGCCATTAAGACATCAAAGGTCGTTGGCTTTGATGATTTAGGCATGGAGGCCATTTATGAGTTTGATGTGCAAGATATGCCAGTGACCGTTGCAGTCGATTCGAAGGGAACATCGATGCACCACGAAGGGCCGAAAGATTGGCAAGCGCGGATTGGAAAAATCCCCGTTGTTATTGCGTAAGGTTTTAGGCGCGCATTGGCACTCATCGGGGTATTTGATTCGGGCGTAGGTGGCCTATCCATTTTGGATGAGGCCTTGCGACAGCTGCCCGATCACGATTACCTTTACTTCGCTGATAGTGCCAACGCCCCTTATGGCGAGAGGTCGCCTGAGTGGATCGCAGAGCGTAGCTTATCGATATGCCAGTCTTTAGCCGATGCAGGCTGCCAAGCGATCGTGGTGGCGTGCAATACGGCAACTGCGGAGGCTATTGCGGCAATTCGGGCAACGCTTCAGACCATTCCGATCATTGGGGTCGAGCCTGGAATTAAGCCAGC
>JBIIGG010000169.1:0-2812 GCA_044236575.1 Polynucleobacter sp.
AGTCAGCCGATCGGAATCCCTGTGCGATGCATTGGCAAATTCCGGTATTGAGATTCCAACATCCTGCCAGTCCGGCTTATGCGGCACCTGCAAGACCCGCTACATTAGCGGCCAAGTAGTGCATAACGATTGCATCTTAAGTGATGCAGAGCACGCCGAATACCTCACCCCCTGTGTCTCCCATATACAGGGCGGAGTCTTGGTTCTAGATCTGTAGATCTCGGCATCCATGCCCATTTAGCAAAAGACTAAGGACTACTTTTTTTCTAAATCGTGGTATTTCAGCGATTGCCAGGGCTAAAATGGTTTCGTTCAATATGTGGAAACCAAATATGAAAATCGCCTCTAAATTCCTTGCATTTGCCTTCATCGCCCAATGTGGATTTGCTCTTGCAAAAGGTAATGCCGATACGATTTTTTATGGCGGTCCGGTTGTTACCGTAAATGCAAAAAATGAAGAGGTACAGGCGATTGCTGTGCGGGGCGGCAAAATTGTTGCGCTTGGCACAAAGGATGCGATTACCAAAGACTGGCAATCCAAGACAACTCAGGTAATTGATCTGAAGGGGCAAACCCTGATGCCTGGTTTTGTAGAGCCCCACGTTCACATCATGATCACTGCAGTATTTGAGGGCTTGGGATTAAATCTTAGTAACTTTACCTTGCCCTACGATACCAAAGAGACCCTCATTGCAAAAATGAAGGCGCATCTCAAGACAATTCCGCCCGGAGGTTGGCTCTTTGGCTTTGGAGTAGATCCATCCCGCACTTCGCCCTTCATGGCGGAGTTAACCGCAGATGATTTAGATAAGGTATCAACAACGGTTCCCATTTTTCTCGTGAATCAGTCTGGTCATATTGGTTACGTTAATAACAAAGCAATTGAGCTTGCGGGCGTTACTAACAAAACACCCAATCCCGCTGGCGGTGGCATCTATGTAAAAGACGCCCAGGGCAAGCTCACTGGAAAACTAGTTGAGCCCCCGAGTTACTTACCCTTTATGGCCAAAATGCCCAACCCAACAGAAGCTCAGTTATTTGGCGCGATTGAAGGGACCATGAAGAAGATGGCCTCTACTGGCGTAACCACTGCTTCTGAGATGAGTCTTGGCGGCAATTTCGGTGTAGATAAGGAAGCAGCAATTTACAGAGCAATCTTTGCTAAGAAAGCATCCCCCATTCGAGTTCGGGGCTATTTATTTAGTCAAGCGATGCCAGCAGGCTATAAGACCATTAAACCCAATGATGGCGATGACATGCTGCGCTTCATTGGAATCAAATACGTGGCAGACGGCTCGACTCAGGGCTTAACTGCAGCATTAAATGAGCCATATAGCTATCCCAAGGGTTCGAAGTGGAGTGGTTCCCTCAATTACAAAGACGCCGATATCCAAGCCTCGATGAAGTCCTACTTTGATCAGGGCTGGCAAATTTCAACGCACTCCAATGGGGATAAGGCAATTGATCAAGCACTTAATAGCTACTCTAAATTACTAGCGGGCAACCCTAAACCGCAAGACCGCCGCTTGCGGATTGAGCACTTCACTGTAAATAATGCATCCCAGGCCAAGAAAGCAGTACAGCTCGGTGTGGTGCCCAGCTTTACGATTGGCCATGTGCATTATTGGGGATCCGCATTTGATAATTTTATTATCGGGCCAGAACGCGCCAAGCGCATTGATCCCGCTGCTGAAATCAAGCGTTTAGGTGGAAAATTCACATTGCACAGCGATACGCCGGTGTCGAATGTGGGACCCCTCAATTACATAACGGAAGCAGTAACCCGGGTATGGCAGTTGCCGCCCAAAAAAGTATTGGGACCGGACCAAGTCATTAGCGTCGATGATGCCATTCGTGCCATCACCATTGATGCGGCTTATCAAATTTTTGCTGACAATAAGGTAGGTAGTTTGGAAGTGGGTAAGCAAGCCGACTTTGTCGTACTAGAAAAAAATCCGCGCACGACCCCAGCAGCCGATATTCGGGATATTAAGGTTAAAGAAACCTGGGTAGACGGTAAGAAGCAGGCTTGGTAAGGTGCCGCAGAGATAGGCGCAGTTAAGTCAAATTAGCTGTGCGCTTCTACAATTTCTGGGATGTGCGCTTGTTATCCAAAGCGCACGTATGCCCAGCGCTATTGATCGAAATCCATCCAATTTAGTAGTAATGGTTAAATCTACCCCCTTGCGAATTACTGTTTAAAAGACTAAGCAATTCAAGTACTTGGCAACTTATAAAAAGATTGCAACACGCTTGTAAATTTCATCTCTGGCTAGGCAAAAACCCGAGTGCTTTTTGGGGTATTTCGGTTATGATTTCCGAAGTTACTTAAGAATGCCTACCGGCACAAGAATACGTCAAAAAACAAGGAGACCCTTATGGCAAAGTTGACCATCAATGGAAAAGCACGCACGATCGATGTGGACCCCACTACCCCGTTACTTTGGGTCATTCGGGAGCAAGTTGGTTTAACTGGCACCAAATACGGTTGCGGTATTGCGCAATGCGGTTCGTGTACTGTTTTACTGGATGGCGCTGCTGTGCGCTCCTGTGTTTTGCCAGTCAGCGCTGCTGAGGGTAAAAAAGTTGAGACGGTTGAGAGTCTCTCGGTGGGCGGCAAGTTAAGCAAAATACAACAGGCCTGGGTCGAAAAACAAGCACCGCAGTGTGGCTATTGCCAGACCGGCATGGTCATGGCTGCTACTGCTCTTTTGCGCAAGAACCCCAAACCCAGTGATGCAGATATCGATGCCGCAGTAACCAATATTTGCCGTTGCGGCACATTCCAAGAAGTACGTGCCGCAATCCATGC
>JBIIGG010000042.1:0-10454 GCA_044236575.1 Polynucleobacter sp.
GTGATGGCCAAACTCAAAGAGAATGGCGTCAAGCGGGTTGGTCTTGCTGTTAAGAGTCAGTAATTGCATGGACGTATCTCCCAGCACATGCTGAACCCATGAATACCGCACAACAATGGCCCTCGCCTTTTTTACGGGCAAAACCAATCAAAACCGAAGGCAGCGCACGCGCCTTCTCGTATTCGATATTGGCGCACATGCTACTCATTGCCATGTTCACGATTGGCATTAATTGGCGTACCAGTACCCCAGGCGGAGTGGAGGTAGAGCTATGGGATTCCACCCCCGTAGTCGAGCGTACTGAAACACCGCCACCGGCGCCCATAAAAGAAGAGGTGGCCGATATTGCAATCAAGAAAAAACCGGTAGAAAAAGAACCGCCCAAAAAAGAGGTAGTGAAAGAAGTGCCGAAGCCAATCGAAAAAGTGCCCCCAAAAAAAGAGGTGGTGAAAGAAGCGCCGAAACCGGCCAAGGTGACGCCTCCCAAAGAAAAGGCGAAAGAACCAGAGAAGCCTAAAAAAGTAGAGGAAGCAAAAGCACCAACACCAGCGCAAATGAAAGCCAACGCCGCGGCTGAAAAAGCCCGTGCCGAGCAATTAGCAAGGCTACGCGCTGCCGCAGGCGCTGAGGGCGGCAGCGGTGGTCAAGTCGGCAGTAGTGTTGGTGGCGGCGGCAACGCACCGCCGGCGTACGCCGATAAAGTGCGCCGCAAGATTAAGCCCTTGATTGTATTTAACCCCGAATCACTCACGGGCAATCCAGCCGTAATCGTCTTAGTTGATCTTGCGCCCGATGGGGCCATCTTGAAGCGTAGCGTGGTCACCTCCAGCGGTATTCCGAGCTGGGACCAAGCGGTTTTACAAGCGCTGGACCGCGCAGAAACCTTTCCGAAAGACGACAATGGCATCATTCCTATGCGTCAAATGAGACTCACTTTTAAACCCAAGGATTAATGCCATGCGAATATCCCTATTGCGACTCCTGCGCGCCCTTTTCGCTTTGCTTGCCACCATTGGTGCAATTAGCCCAGCTTTCGCACAAATGAATATTGAAATCACGGGTGTGGGTCAATCCCTGTATCCCATTGCAGTGATGCGCTTTGAAGACGAAGGAAAATTGCCCGTCAGCGTGACCGAAATCATTCGTCAAAATTTAGCGCGCAGCGGCTACTTCAAAAATACCGAGAGTGGCAATGCCAGCGAGAGCGATGAAGGTACACCAAACTACAAAGCATGGTCTGCGCGAGGTGCGGATGCTTTAGTTGTAGGCTCAGCAAAGCAAACTGGTCCCACTCAATTTGAAATCCGCTATAAGCTGTTTGATATTCGCAAACAGCAGAGCTTAGATGGCCTCTTGATCACGGCTAGTAGCGATAACCTGCGCCAAGTCGCGCATAAAATTTCCGATGACATTATTTTTAAGTTATTGGGCGAACGTGGGATCTTCTCGACGCGCCTCTCCTACGTCATTAAAGACGGCAATCGCTACCGCCTGGTGATATCGGATGCCGATGGCCAGAATATTCGCAATGCGCTGAATAGTGCTGAGCCGATTATTTCCCCATCCTGGTCTCCGGATGGCAAAAAAGTAGCGTACGTTTCCTTTGAGGATCGCAAACCGGTTGTCTATGTGCATGAGCTGGCAACTGGTCGCCGGGTCTCGCTCTCCAATCAAAAGGGTAATAACAGCGCACCAGCGTGGTCGCCTAATGGCCAGACCGTTGCACTGGCCTTATCGCGTGATGGTAATACGCAGATTTACTCCATGAGCGCCGATGGCAGTAATTTACGCCGCCTCACCCAAGGCAATACGATTGATACCGAGCCACAGTATTCTCCCGATGGCCGCTCGATTTATTTCACCAGCGATCGCGGTGGCAATCCACAAATCTACCGCATGAGCGCCGATGGTGAGCGGATAGAGGGTGCCAAGCGCGTGACCTTTAAGCAGTCGTTTGCGACTTCACCCCGGATATCGCCCGATGGCAAACTCATGGCTTACATCGCCAACGTAGGTGGTGGCTTTCGGGTACACACCTTGAATTTGGCTACCGGCGAGACCCGCGCCTTAACAGATACTACGCATGATGAATCCCCCTCCTTTGCTGCCAATGGCCGCTACATTTTGTACTCCACCCGCGTCGGCGGAAAGCGGGTGCTGGCTGCTGTTTCAGTTGATGGGCAATCGAAACAAGTATTGAGCATTCCAGGATCGGACGTCAGGCAGCCCTCCTGGGGGCCCTTCATGGATTAGAGTCCCTTTCTAATTCGGGGGCGAGAGGGCATAATAGAAGCATAGCGGCATTCTGATAAATGCCCACTACCCATACTGAAAAGGACTACAACCATGATTTCCATAGCTCGGCGCTCAGCTGGATTTGCTATTTTAGGCTTCGTTGCCCTCTTAACCGCTTGCTCTTCAGGCGTGAAGTTGGATGATGTTAATAGTGCTAGTAGCAGTGGTGGAGCAGGCGCATTTGGCGCGCAGCCTTGGAATGATCCCAAAAGCCCTCTGTTTGAGCGTAGCGTCTACTTTGGCTTTGATGAGTTCACCGTAGATGGCAGATACCAAAAAATGTTGTCCGCCCATGCCAGCTTCCTAAAACAAAATACAGCCCAAAAGATCATTATTCAAGGCAATACCGATGATCGCGGTACAACCGAATACAACTTGGCGCTGGGTCAACGCCGCTCTGATGCGGTACGTAAATCGCTGGCTTTAATGGGGGTTTCTGATGCACAAATGGAAGCCGTGAGTTTTGGTAAAGAAAAACCCAAAGCGGAAGGCAGTACTGAGGCAGCGTACACGGAAAATCGCCGTGCCGACATCGTTTACGTTCCCAAGTAACTTGAAACTCCCGCAATGACTTGGAATGTCACTTTCTCAAGGGCGCTAGCAACTGGCGCCCTTGCTATTTTGTTTACGCTACCTAATTCTGCGTCAGCGATCCTCTCCGATGATGAGGCACGTAAAGCCATTTTAGATTTGCGCAAGACACTAGCGAGCACTCAATTAGAGCTGCAGGGACAAATTGAGCGACTCAAATCAGAAAATGCCCAGTTACGTGGCCAGATTGAAAATCTGCAACGGCAGAGCGAAGAGCTCATTGCAAGTCAAAAGACGAACTACCGTGACTTAGACCTACGTCTAAGTAAGTTTGAACCCCAAACCCTTGAAATCGAAGGTGTTACTGGCACGATTCAGCCGGGAGAAAAAGCGGCTTACGATGACGCCTTGGCCGCTTTTCAGGCAAGCCAACTAAAGAAGGCGGATGCTGGCTTTACTGCCTTTGTACGTAAATACAATTCCAGTCCCTACTTGCCACTAGCCCTCTACTGGTTAGGCAATACTAAATACGCCTTAAAAGAGTATTCCGGTGCCATTACTCAACTGCAGGCCCTGATCAAGACCTATCCGAAACACCCCCGCATCCCAGCAGCGATGTTGACGCTTGGCAATTGCCAACTGGAAAGCGGCAATAAAACAGCAGCGCGCAAAACCTATGGCGACCTGATTGCAAACTATCCCGACACTGAGGTTGCGGTAGAAGCTCGTCAGATGCTGCCACGCACGAAGTAAATCGCTTTTTAAGCGCAGCATGACCAGCATTAATTCGCTCTCCGCATTTTCTAATTTTGCACCTCGCGCTTCTGGAGCGCCTGCAGTCATTTTGTTTTCCGGCGGACTGGATTCAACGACAATTTTGGCGCTAGCGAAGCACTTGGGTTACGCGCCCTATGCGCTCTCGATTCGCTATGGTCAGCGTCACTCCTCCGAATTAATTGCAGCAGAACGCATCGCCCAATCCATTGGCGTAGTGCGGCATGAGGTGATTGATCTGGCGCTTACGCGTTTTGGTGGCTCTGCGTTAACCGACTCTAATCTAGAGGTACCAACAACCTCAAATGCCATCGTTAATCCGGACTCTGATATTCCAATTACCTATGTCCCTGCCCGCAATACCATCATGCTCTCGCTTGCACTGGGCTGGGCAGAGGCTTTAGGGGGCTCTGATATTTTTTATGGCGCAAATAGCGTCGATTACTCTGGCTACCCTGACTGCCGCCCCGAATATGTCGCCTCCTTTGAGCGCATGGCCAACCTCGCTACTAAAGTAGGAGTAGAGGCCCACAACGATGCCGAGCGCTTTCGGGTACATGCCCCCATCATTGCCATGAGCAAGGCAGACATCATTCACCTTGGCGTGACTCTGGGTATTGACTACAGTCAAACTGTATCGTGCTATCAGGCTGATGCCCAGGGGCAAGCCTGTGGCGAATGCGAATCTTGCAAACTTCGTCAAATAGGTTTCGCACAGGCTGGCATTACTGATCCAACGCACTACCGTCAATCTTCATAAGTCGATTACTAGCGCCGATGCGCTCAGCCCTGCCGATCAAACAATTAGGCTTTGAAATCCATCAAGCGCGCTACATAGCGTGCAATCAGATCAACCTCTAAGTTCACTGCATCACCGGTCTTGATCTGACCCAATGTGGTGTGTTGCATGGTGTGCGGGATGATATTGATTTCGATGGTGCAGCCACCTGCATTGCTTTTGTTTGCAGCATTAACAGTGAGCGAAACCCCGTTCACTACAATCGATCCTTTGTAGGCCAAAAATGGGGCAATCTCTGCTGGCGCTTGAATCACCAAATGCCATGAGCCATCGGGAGATTGGTCGACTGCTGCGAAACGCTCTACCTGACCAATGCCATCGACATGACCGCTCACCAAATGCCCGCCAAGGCGATCAGAGAGGCGCAAGGCTTTCTCTAAATTCACTGGAGCTTGTAAGTCCAGTCCAATAGTCTTATTCAAAGACTCACGCGAGATATCCAAGGTAAATTGGTTGCCTTGGATTTGGGTCGCTGTCATGCAAGCGCCTTGGATTGCAATGCTATCGCCAATCGCCACATCATCCAGATAGCCTGCAGGCGTCTCAATGGTGAGGCGCATGCCATCACCAAAAGGGGATGCTGTTGTAATGCGGCCAACTGCAGTAATGATTCCGGTGAACATATTGGTACTTTTGAGTAAATGGTTTTATGGATGGATGTTAAATACTTATTGCATGGTATTACTGTCGCACAAAGCGCAAACGAATATCGGGATCGAATGCCGTAGCGTCAATTCGCTTCCAATCGGTGCGCTGCGTTAATGATGTCAGCTCCGGTAAATTAGCAATGCCCAGGCCAGATCCCAGTAAGGTGGGCGCTAAATAAACGACTAACTCATCGACACAGCCTTCACGTAGTAAAGAGCCATTGAGCTTATGGCCAGCCTCTACATGAATCTCATTCACCTCATACTCGGTCGCAAGGTAGTGCATGAGTGCAGGCAAATCGACTTTGCCCATGCTGTTAGGCATCGATATCACTTCAACACCTTGGGCCTGCAGCTGCGCGCGCTTTGCTGATTGTGCATCCGTTGCAATCTCACCGCACACCACCATGGCTCCACCGTCTTTGATTGAGATGGACCCACTTTTGAAGGGTTTAAGTACGGCTGAAGTAAGCGGAATATCAAGTTTGGAATCAATGATGATGCGCTTAGGTTGGCGCAAGGTATCAACAGCACGAACAGTCAGACTGGGATCATCTTCTTTGACAGTGCCAACGCCAGTCAGAATGGCACAGGCCTGAGCACGCCAGCGGTGACCATCATCCCGGGCAGCAGGGCCTGTAATCCACTGGCTTTGGCCGTTGGGCAGAGCAGTCTTACCATCAAGGCTGGCAGCAGCCTTGAGTCGTACCCAAGGCAATTGCCGCGTCATGCGTGATATGAAACCGGGGTTAAGAGCGGCTGCCTCTTCTTCTAGTAAGCCGCACTCCACCTGAATGCCCGCGGCGATCATCTGTTTGATGCCATTACCACCAACCAACGGATTAGGATCTTGCATGGCGATGACAACACGCGCCGGTTTGGCGGCAATGATGGCTTGCGTACATGGAGGCGTTCTACCCTCATGGCAACAGGGCTCCAAGCTAACGTAAATGGTTGAGCCACTCAGGTCAAGCGTGTTCTTGCGGGCATCGGCTAGGGCTTCGATTTCAGCATGGGCAAGGCCTACTTGCTGCGTAAAACCAGTGCCAATAACTTGCCCTGCCTTGACAATCACGCAGCCAACCCGAGGGTTGGGATTGGCAAGGTATAGGGACTTTTGCGCCGCGGCTAAGGCTAAGCGCATAAAGTCGGTATCGTCTTTGGTGAACATACCCCTATTAAAACCGATTTATCGACAGCCCCTACTATCTTGGCGGGGATCACATAAGCGCCAACGCCCACCACTACTCAAAATGGCATGGCGCTCAATCCCGCGCGCGTTCTCATGCCGAAATACCATTCGGTTGGCCACAAAACCGCCAGACTGACTTTTTGCCGACCCAAAAGCATCAAAGCGAATCTGTTTCTGTTGTCCATTGGGACCTGCAAAACCCGAGCTCCGCTCGTCAACTTCGACCGGACTGATAGCGCCCTGACTTAGCAATACCTGCTGTACTGAAGCTGCAGTCTGCGGCTGCATTTCGGTTTGAGTTATCCTCCAGCCGCGCGACCACTGCTGCCTAAGCGGCACGATTTGAATACTAACCCCGCCACCCAATAAAGCGGCTTGGCGAGCAAATTGCGCATGCTGAATAAAACGCCGCGCGACCGCCTCCACTTCACGCTCCGCCAATTGCTCCTGAAGGAGTGGCGCGCCCATGCTGGCCATAATCGCAACAATGGCTACAACCGCCATCATCTCCAATAAGGTATAGCCGTTCGCGGTGCCATCCGCCATCTTTCGAACCGAGTAGCGCAGCATTAAGGTAGCCCTGGTCTTGTCGACCCAGTTGCTAACCACACTACGCGCCAATTCAGGCGGCTTATGGAGTGATCTCGCTTATCGCGGTACACCATGGACTCCAGTTGGGTTTGTTTGGCGTGAGTGGGTTTGGATATTGTGGGATGTTTTGATATAGCACTCCCATACGCCCGAACTCGGATGAGCTCGCCTATTGCATTAACATCCACTACAGTAATGTCGCATGTTGTGGCTGCATCGTACTCAGTTAGTACAGCAAGTGGAGCAGCATTGCTCAATTGCGCTTCGCAGTGATCGAGTTTTTTCTCTACCGCCGCAAAGCTTGCGTGAGCTTCTCGCTCGATGGCGAGTAATCGAATTTGTAGGGCAGTACTGTGCTCTAAATTGATCACCAAAGAAGTTATGATCGCAATAATGCTGAGGATCCACGCTATGATCATGGCGTATTCCGGAGAGCCACAAAGCGACTGAACTCACGCTCCATCAATGTGGTCTTGAGCACAATATGTATCCCAGAGCGAGCTGTAGAAGGTAATTGACCTTGGACTGCTTTGTGCTCGACCCATTGAAAGTGAAGTGCGTCAATGTGATTCATCAAGCTGGTATTTTGTAGGCGTCCTTGGCGATCGAGTGAGGTGCACATCAAGGATCCAGCATGATCGCCTACCGCTTTTTGTACAAAAAAGCCTTGGTACCGTAAGCCTTTTTTGGTTCTCGATTGAGATTTACCGTGATTAACTTGCTCCACCCGATTACCCAGGCAGTCTCCCTCCCTACTGTCGGCAGGCTCGTGCTTTACCCACAGTAAATCCGAATGGTTCCAACCACTACGATGCTCAAGATCAATGTAATCCACTTTAGCCATACGCTGAACTTGCCGGTACTCTCCCAAGGAATCGATCTTGCGGTAACCCGCCATGCGAATGGCGCGCGCCATGAGCTCAAGCACCCGAATCGCATCGTGCTCGACTAGCCAGACTTTTTCGGCTTGGGCTTGCTTACGCACAAGTACTGCGCTGGACTGCATCACTGGCGCAATCACTGCAATACCCAGACCCATACTCACCAAACATCCCAAAAGAGTCATGGTGAGCCCCGCTCGTGCTGATCCTGAGCTCGATTCAGCTCAGTGCGCTGCACCTCGATCTGCCCAAAGCGCAACAGCACCCGCTGATATGCCTCGACCACACTGATGTACGTGCCGGCGATCAAGGCCATGGCCACCACCACCTCAATCAGTCCAAACCCCCTCTCACCGCTAAGGTGGGCTGCATGGGGCTTTGGTATTGATTGGCGCAATCGGCTTGCTTGTGATTTTTGCATGCCCCCATATTGCGGGGATACATGGCTAATTTCTATCAGGCAATACGGCTTTTGTCCGGTAAAAGTGATGTAGGCCTACCGCTTTTGTCCCCTGCGCTTAAAATAAGGGCTTATGCCTACATCTTCATCCGCCATTTCTTCTGCCCCGCAAGGCCGTCTCTCCTCAACTCAGGAGATTATTGCTGAAATGCAAGCAGGTCGCATGATCATTCTGGTCGATGAAGAGGATCGTGAAAACGAAGGCGATTTAGTTTTAGCGGCGGATCACGTTACCCCAGAGGCCATTAATTTTATGGCCAAGCACGGTCGCGGCTTAATCTGTTTAACCTTGACGCGCGAACGCTGCCAACAATTGAACTTACCTTTGATGGTGCGCGACAACGGCACATCGATGGGTACCAACTTTACGGTCTCGATTGAAGCAGCTAGTGGCGTCACGACGGGCATTTCTGCGGCAGACCGGGCACATACGATTCAAACCGCAGTAGCCCCCTTCGCAAAACCCAATGACCTGGTTCAACCGGGCCATGTGTTTCCACTGATGGCGCAACCCGGTGGAGTATTAATTCGGTCTGGCCATACCGAGGCCGGTTGCGATCTCGCCGCATTAGCGCACTGCTCTCCGACCGCAGTCATTTGCGAGATCATGAAAGACGATGGCAGTATGGCAAGACTGCCGGACCTGCTCGAGTTTGCTAAAGAACATCAACTGAAGATTGGCAGCATTGCGGATCTGATTCAGTACCGTAGTCAAAACGAGAGCATCGTGGTGCGTGAAGGTGAGCGAACCTTCTCAACCCCTTGGGGCGACTTTCAGGGGATTGTTTATCGTGATACCCCCAGCTCCTGCGTCCATCTGGCGCTAGTTAAGGGTAAGCCAATGGAAAACATTGAAACCTTAGTGCGCGTACACGAGCCCGCAACCGTGCTGGATTTTTTAGACAGCAAAGAAAGCACCCACTCCTGGCCCTTGGCTCATGCCTTACAGAAAATTGCAGCAGCTCCAGTAGGTGTTGCGGTTCTACTCAATATTGCTGGGATTGCAGCGCCATCCGAAGCAAACTGGTTATCACAGTTCCATAAACTCAATAAGAGTATTTCGCCTAGCGAGAATAAAACCGTTGGTCACAAAACCGATTTTCGGAGTTACGGTATCGGGGCGCAAATTCTGAAAGACTTGCATGTCGGCAAGATGCGTTTGCTAGCCAAGCCGACGCCCGTACCCAGTCTCTCCGGTTACAAACTCGAAATCACGGGGCATATCCCGTTTGAGTCGACCTAAATTCGTCTGAGTTTAGATAAACCCTAAACCACTTTTTACAGCCAACCAATCGGAACTTTTATGACTAGCCTGACTTCCACTTCTGCCATGGACGATGATCTTGAAGGCCGCGGCGTCGGCATTTTAGAGGCCGACCTGAATGGCCAAGATATGCGCATTGGCATTGTGCAAGCGCGCTTTAATGAAGATCATTGCAATGCCTTAAGTGAAGCCTGCATCGCTGAGTTAATTCACTTGGGTGTGGCGCAAGATGACATTCGGCTCGTGACGGTTCCTGGCGCGCTGGAAATTCCGTTTGCACTCCAAAAGTTAGCCGAGACAGGTGAGTTTGATGGTCTGGTTGCCTTGGGCGCTGTCATTCGCGGGGAGACCTATCATTTTGAGTTGGTCTCCAATGAGTCTGCGGCTGGCATCTCTCGAGTCTGTTTAGAATCCGGTCTACCGATCGCTAACGGCGTATTAACCTGCGACACCGATGAGCAGGCCGATGAGCGTGTTCACATCAAAGGGGCTGACTGCGCACGCGCCGTAGTGGAGATGGCCAACCTCGCCTTAGCCCTCACACCCGATCTCGATATTGAAATCAATAATGCCGAATAAATCCCCAAAATCTTTGGACGACGGCATTTCCAAAGCAGCAGCGCCTAAGCGCTCGCTGACGCCTCGCCGCCGCGCCCGTGAATACGCCCTGCAAGGAGTCTATCAATGGCTGGTGATGCGCCGTGCTGGTAGCCTAGGTAATGCCGCAGCCATTAGCAAGCAGTTAGCCGAAGATCCTGCTTTTGCTCGTTGCAAGCTGGATTTGTTTGTAGGCTTGTTTAAAGGTGTACTCGATCATGCTGATCAGCTGGATAGTGTGATTACTCCTGCCCTCGATCGCCCCGCTAATGAACTCTCACCCGTAGAGCATGCCGCTTTGCTGATTGGCACTTATGAACTCGCCATGGATCTTTCGGTACCCTATAAAGTCGCAATTAATGAGGCGGTGGAGCTAGCTAAAACCTTTGGCGGCACCGATGGCCATAAATACGTCAATGGGGT
>JBIIGG010000043.1:0-10449 GCA_044236575.1 Polynucleobacter sp.
ACGACACCTTTAGACAAACCTCAAATTTACGCAGGCAGTAAAATCAGCTTTTATTCACAAATCCCGATTTGCCCCATTGGGGCCTAGAGGAAGTCGAAATGCGCTTTTTATTTGCTGCTTTAATCACCATCCTCTCCTTATTTTATTTTTTGCCCTTTGCGATCGCGTTTTACAAGAAGCGAGTCAATACGGGGGCTATTTTTGCCCTCAACCTATTTTTAGGCTGGACATTGATCGGATGGGTCATTTCCTTGGTTTGGGCCCTGAAGGCTGAACACACAATTTAGGTTAATTCAGCCCTGAATTGACTCTGTTTAGGCTAATTTAATAGCATTTTTTACAAATTTTGATGTCCAGCATCCGATCAAAACATTACAATAGACTTGATCGAGGTCAAGCCTTTGACTTACCTTGCTTCGCCATTCAATTGATAACCCCTTATTCATAGGAAACGCGATGTTAGAAGCTTACAACGCCCAAGTTGCAGAACGCGCAGCACTTGGCATCCCCGCCCTGCCCTTAACCAAAGATCAGACCGCTGAACTAATTGGTTTACTGAAAAACCCCCCCAAGGGTAAAGAGGCTGAGCTGGTGGACCTGATTACCTTCCGCGTTCCTGCTGGTGTTGATGAGGCTGCTAAAGTTAAGGCCGAATTTTTGGCCGCAGTTGCCAAAGGCACTGACAAGTCGCCCCTGATTTCACGTATTAAAGCCACCGAGTTGCTCGGCACCATGCTGGGCGGCTACAACATTGCCCCTCTAGTTGAATTATTAGCCGATGCAGAGTGCGCTGCGGCTGCTGCCGAGGCGCTCAAGAAAACCCTCTTGATGTTTGATTACTTTAATGACGTTCAAGAGATGGCCGAGAAAGGCAATGCCCATGCCAAGTCGGTCATGCAAAGCTGGGCCAATGCAGAATGGTTTACAAGCCGCCCTGCCGTTCCAGAGAGCATGACCTTGACCGTGTTTAAAGTCACTGGCGAGACTAATACCGATGACTTATCCCCCGCTCCGGATGCGTGGAGCCGCCCGGATATTCCGCTGCACGCCACCGTCATGTTGAAAAATCCCCGTACTGGCATTGAGCCAGATGAGACAGGCGTACGCGGCCCCATGAAGCAAATTGAGCTGCTGCAGAAAAAAGGCCATCAAATTGCCTATGTCGGCGATGTGGTCGGAACAGGCTCTTCCCGTAAATCCGCAACCAACTCGGTGCTCTGGTGGACCGGCCAAGACATTCCCTTTGTGCCCAATAAGCGCTTTGGCGGCGTTTGCCTTGGAACCAAGATTGCTCCGATCTTCTTTAACACCATGGAAGACGCCGGCGCATTACCAATCGAGCTCGAAGTTAGCCAAATGAATATGGGTGATGTCATTGAACTGCGCCCGTATGAAGGCAAGGCGTTTAAAAATGGTACTGAGATTGCTGCGTTTTCACTCAAGTCACCCGTGATTTTGGACGAAGTACGTGCGGGCGGTCGTATTCCCCTCATCGTTGGTCGTGGGCTTACCGCTAAGGCCCGTGCTGCCTTAGGTCTCCCCGCATCGACTGAATTCCGCTTGCCGATTAGCCCGCCTGATAACAAAAAAGGCTTTAGCTTGGCACAAAAAATGGTGGGTCGCGCGTGTGGCCTGCCTGAAGGCCAAGGCGTTCGTCCTGGCACCTACTGCGAACCGCACATGACTACCGTAGGCTCGCAAGATACGACTGGCCCAATGACGCGGGATGAACTCAAAGATTTAGCTTGCCTTGGATTTTCAACCGACCTGATGATGCAGTCCTTCTGCCATACATCGGCCTACCCCAAGCCAGTGGATATCCGCACCCACCACGAGTTGCCTTCTTTTATGACCAATCGTGGCGGCGTTTCTTTGCGTCCCGGCGATGGCGTGATTCATAGCTGGCTTAATCGCCTGCTCTTGCCCGATACCTGCGGCACGGGTGGCGATAGCCATACCCGCTTCCCCATTGGCATTTCATTCCCAGCTGGATCTGGCTTGGTTGCGTTTGCTGCGGCGACTGGCGTAATGCCACTCGATATGCCAGAGTCGGTATTGATTCGCTTCAAAGGAAACATGCAGCCTGGTATCACGTTGCGTGACTTAGTCAACGCCATTCCACTCTATGCCATTAAGCGTGGTTTGCTCACGGTGGAAAAGCAAGGCAAGAAGAATATTTTCTCGGGCCGTATTTTGGAGATCGAGGGCCTACCTGATCTCAAAGTAGAGCAAGCATTTGAATTATCCGACGCATCGGCCGAACGTTCTGCTGGCGGCTGCACGGTGCACTTGAATAAAGAACCGATTATTGAGTACATGCGCTCCAACATCACGTTAATGAAGTGGATGATTGCCAATGGTTACGAGGATGCGCGCACTTTGGGTCGCCGTATTAAAGCCATGGAAGCCTGGATTGCGAATCCGCAGTTACTCAAAGCCGATGCCAATGCAGACTATGCCGAGATTATTGAAATCGACATTAATGAAATCAAAGAACCGATTTTGGCCTGCCCGAATGATCCAGACGATGTGAAGTTCCTCTCTGAGGTATCGGGAACCAAGATCGATGAAGTCTTTATCGGCTCTTGCATGACCAATATTGGCCACTTCCGCGCAGCCGGCAAAGTACTTGAGGGTAAAACCGACATCCCAACCCGCTTGTGGATCGCACCTCCAACCAAAATGGATGCCATGGTTCTCACCGAGGAAGGTTATTACGGGATTTTGGGTCGTACCGGTGCCCGGATGGAAGCGCCTGGCTGCTCTCTGTGCATGGGTAACCAGGCCTCGATGCGTAAAGGCGCTACTGCGGTGTCGACTTCGACACGTAACTTCCCCAATCGCTTAGGCATTGATACCAATGTCTTCCTGGCTTCTGCTGAACTCTCTGCAGTCGCTGCGCTCTTAGGCCGCATTCCGACCATGCAAGAGTACCTCGATCAATTGGGTTCGCTCAACGCAAAAGCCAGTGAGGTCTATCGCTATATGAACTTTGACAAGATCAAGTCGTTTAGTGATGTTGCTGATACAGTCACGGTTTAAGCAAGGTAGCGCAGATTTAATAGCCTACAATTAACAGCTAGTAGCTAGTTAGATTAAATAAGGGGATCCTGATCCCCTTATTTTTTGCTCCAATCGGATTGAGGTATCTCACTTTAAATATTCATGGCAGTTTCTTGTCTGGCATTGGCATAGCGCAAGCCCGATGCCCACGATGCGGTTGCTAAGCCGGTTTTTTCTTGAATCAGTTTGGCGCGCCTGACAATATCTGCCCACTCCACCGATAAAGGGGGGCCCTTAAATGCCATGGCCACTACATTGCAGTCGTGCGATTCCGGAAACAGCAAGACGCGATTATCAAAGGCTTCGCAAATATGATTAAGGTTGATGTCAAAGCTTTTGTGCCGAGAAAACAAATTGACCGTTAAGACGCCAGGCGACTTCAGTAAGTTATAGCAGCCCTTATAAAAGTCAAGTGAGCTAGCCGAGGGACCATCGCAGACGGCATCGTACAGATCCACTTGGAGCGCATCAAAGCGATTGTGCAATTGAGCATCATGTACAAATGTATGCGCATCAGTTTGCAGGGTCTTGAGACGCCGATCATCGCTAGGGGTAAAAAACATACTACGCGCGGCAATGATGACCGACGGGTTGACTTCCACTACCGTGGTTTTCACAGCCGGACAATGCAGGTGTGTAAATTTAGTTAGCGCGCCAGTGCCTAGACCCAGCTGGGCTACCTGCATTCCGGGCTTAGTCTCTAAAAACAAAAGCCAAGCCATCATCTGCTGGTTGTATTCCAGGTAGATTTCATTAGGGTCGCGTATGCGCATTGCCCCCTGAATTAATTCTGTTCCAAAATGCAAATAGCGAATACCACCTGATTCTGAAAAGGTCACTGGCTCCATCAGCATGCTGTATAAGCTTTTGTTATCCCGCCCAGCGGCGGGCATTGCGGAATAAGCGCATCCAAGGGCTGCCCCCATCGGGGATTTGTTGCCAATTGCTTGGCGACCAACTCATCTGCGCTATGCGGAACACGCGCTCGGGATGGGGCATCATCACCGTAAAGCGGCCGTCTAGAGTTGTGACGCCAGTGAGGCCGCCAGGGGAGCCATTGGGATTCATCGGGTAAGTCTCGGTTGGATTGCCGCGGTGATCTACAAAACGCAAGGCAGTTAAGCCTTTGCTTTGCAATGCTGCTAAATCACCCTGCTGATTAAAGTTGGCAAAGCCTTCACCATGGGCAATGGCAATCGGAATCTGGCTGCCTTCCATGCCTTGTAGCAGAATGGATGGCGACTTAAGCACCTCAGCCATCACGAGACGCGCTTCGTACTGCTCCGATTGATTCCGAGTGAACTTAGGCCATGCATCGGCTCCCGGAATAATCCCAGCCAGGTTACTCATCATCTGACAGCCATTGCATACGCCCAAAGCAAAGCTGTCGGAGCGATTGAAGAAGCTAAAAAACTGATCACGCAATTGCGCGTTAAACAAAATGGTTTTCGCCCAGCCCTCGCCAGCACCGAGAACATCGCCATAACTAAAACCGCCACAGGCCACGAGGCCACGGAAATCGACTAATTTAGCTTTACCGGAAATTAAATCGGACATATGCACATCGTAGGCATCAAAGCCAGCCCAATCCATGGCGTATGCCATTTCCACATGGGAGTTAACGCCCTGCTCGCGCAAAATCGCCATTTTAGGGCGAGCCCCTGTATTTATAAATGGAGCAGAGACATCCTCAGCCGCATCAAATGTTAGCTTCGGTGTCAGGCCTGGATCAGCGATGTCATCGAGTAAAGCATATTCACTATCGGCACACGATGGGTTATCACGCAACCGAGCGATTTGCCAGCTGGTGCTTTGCCATGCCTTGTGAAGTACTTCACGCGGCTTTGCATAAATGCTTTTCGCATCACGCCAAATTTCAATACGGCCAGTGGTGTTTGGTTTACCAATCACATGGCTACAGGCACTAAGACCTACCTTGCGCAATAATGCAAACACGGCATCGCGATCTGCACGCCGAATCTGAATGACTGCGCCTAGCTCTTCATTGAACAGGGCTCGAATCGTTTGCTCATGGCGGCGACCCGATACTTGCTGCGCCCAATTTTTGGCATCACCATAATCGGGCTCTTGATTTAAATCGACCGCAATCATGTCTACATTAATTGAAATGCCACAGTGGGAAACGAAAGCCATTTCAGCAATGGTTGCGAGCAACCCGCCATCCGAACGATCATGGTAAGCCAAGAGTTGGCCAGCAGCGCGCAATTCGATGATTGCGCTCGCAAGCGCTTTGAGATCATTGGGCTCATCCAGATCGGGCGCTATTTTGCCGGATTGATTTAAAACCTGCGCCAATATGCTGCCAGCCATGCGATTTTTTCCACGGCCTAAATCAATCAAAATGAGTTCAGTCTCGAGTGGCTGCCCATATTCTTCGCGTTGCAAAAGCGGTGTGCTGGTTTTGCGCGCATCCATCACCTGTGCAAATGCCGAGATCACCAAGGAAACTGGCGAGATCACTTTTTTAGTGCTATCCCCATCGCGCCACTCAGTAGCCATAGATAAGGAATCTTTACCAACTGGAATCGATATACCCAATGCAGGACACAGTTCCATACCGACTGCCTTCACGGAGTCAAAGAGTTTGGCATCTTCTCCTGGCTTACCGCAGGCCGCCATCCAGTTTGCCGATAACTTCACCGTGTCGAGCCCGCTAATATCAGCCGCCAATATATTGGTAATGGCTTCACCAACTGCCATGCGGGCTGCTGCAGGCGCATCGATCACGGCGATTGGGGTGCGCTCACCCATCGACATAGTCTCGCCGCGATAGCCCACATAATCCATCATTGTTACGGCGCAATCGGCAACTGGAACTTGCCATGGGCCAACTAGTTGGTCGCGTGCGTTAAGGCCACCCACCGTCCGATCACCAATGGTGATTAAAAATAATTTACTGGCTACGGTTGGTTGCTGCAACACCCAGGCAATGCATTCGTCTAGCTTGGCGTCGGTGAAATCGAGTTCAGTAAATTGCTGCTCGAGATGAGTAACATCGCGGTGCATTTTAGGCGGCTTGCCCAGCAATACTTCCATCGGCATATCAATTGGAAATCCTGCATCCGAATGCAGCGGCTGCTTGCTGTCGCCGAGACGTAATTGACGCTCGAGGGTCGCCTTCCCGACTACGGAGATGGGACAACGCTCACGCTCGCATAGGGCGGTCAGCAAATCCAAATGCGCCGCATCGATCGCCAATACATAGCGCTCTTGTGATTCGTTGCACCAAATCTCTGCCGGACTCATGCCACTCTCTTCTAGCAGGATGCTACGCAAAGCAAAGTCAGCCCCAAGACCCGCGCCATCGGCCAGCTCTGGAAAGGCATTGGATAAGCCGCCTGCGCCCACGTCGTGAATTGAAATAATGGGATTCGCTTCACCCATAGCGCGGCAAGCATTAATGACTTCTTGCGCACGGCGTTCGATTTCCGGGTTGCCGCGCTGCACGGAATTGAAATCCAAATCAGCTGCATTGCTACCCGTTGCCATCGAGCTAGCGGTACCGCCGCCCATACCAATACGCATGCCCGGACCGCCCAACTGGACTAGTAAGTGCCCTGCTTTGATTTCTTTTTTAGCTGTATGGATTGCGTCAATATTGCCGATACCGCCGGCAATCATGATGGGCTTGTGATAGCCGTGACGCAGGCCATTAATAGTTTGTTCATACACGCGAAAATAGCCACCCAGAATTGGACGTCCGAATTCATTATTAAAGGCAGCGCCGCCGAGCGGCCCTTCGATCATGATTTGCAGTGGCGTCGCAATCCGTTCGGGCTTACCGTAGTGCGGCGCCTCCCAGGGTAAATTGGTCGCAGGTATGTTTAAGTTTGAAACAGAAAAGCCAGTGAGGCCCGCTTTGGGTCTACCACCAATGCCCGTGGCACCCTCATCGCGGATTTCACCACCAGCGCCGGTAGATGCCCCAGGAAAAGGGGCAATTGCCGTAGGATGGTTATGGGTCTCGACCTTCATCAAGGTATGGGTCAGTCGCTGCTCTTTTTGGTAGTGCTGATCGGCGCCTTGCGGCACCCAGGTTTGCGCTTCGCAACCCTCCATGACGGCCGAGTTATCGGAGTACGCAACGATCGTCCCTTTGGGTTGTAGGCGATGCGTATTACGAATCATCCCAAATAAAGAAATATCCTGCTCCTTGCCATCAATCGTCCATGTGGCATTAAAGATTTTGTGACGGCAATGTTCGCTATTGGCTTGGGCAAACATAATGAGTTCAACATCGCTGGGGTCGCGGCCAAGGCGTTGAAAGTTTTCGGCAAGATACGTAATCTCGTCTTCCGATAGCGCAAGGCCCAACTCTACGTTCGCTCTTTCTAAGGCAGTTTCACCCTCAGCCATCACCGGTATGCGCAGCAGTGGACGATCCGCTAGGGTTTGGTAGAGCGGCGCTACCGCATCCACCGAATCGACTACAGTTTCGGTCATGCGGTCATGTAAAGCAGCCAATACGGTTTGCTGCTCATTGGTACTCAGGGCTCGCTCAGCAAACCAGGTAAATTGAATGCCGCGTTCAATGCGTAATAGCGGAAGGCCGCATTGATGTGCAATATCAGTAGCTTTACTAGCCCATGGAGATACCGTACCAAAGCGGGGGATCGCAATGGCCTGCGATGGTTGTGGCGATTTACCGAGGCTGGCTAACCAGCCCGCTTTCGGTTCTACGCGTGTAAAAGGGGTGCCGTACGTTAGGAGGCCTTCCAAAACTACCCGCTGGGCATTATCCAGTTCGATCTCTGACCATACGAAATGCAGGTATTGCGCTTGGATGGCCTTAAGTAGAATGCCCTGCTCTGCAAGCGAAGCCAAAAGCCGCTGTTGGCGGAAGGCTGAGAGGGCATCGGCCCCAGGCAAACAACGAAAAAAAGACATGCATTAATTATAAGGTTTGGGCCAAAAACCCCGTATTTTTAGTCGGCCAGCAAGGCGCCGCCCTGAAGGTTTAGCTGGCGGCCGCAGTGCCCTGCCAAGACCGCATCGTGCGTTACTAAAATCAGGGTAGACCCATTGGCCTGGTTTAGGTCAAATAAAAGGTCTATAACCCTGCCGCCACTGGCCTCATCTAAGCTGCCAGTAGGCTCATCCGCAAACAAAATGGCTGGCTTACCAACAAATGCGCGGGCCAAGGCAACACGCTGCTGCTCACCACCCGATAATGTTTTTTGGAAGTGATTGAGCCGCGCACTTAAGCCCACTTTATCTAGCCAATAGCGCGCTTGCTCCCGAGCATCGCTGAGCGATACACCGCGCAGCTCCAGGGGTAGCATCACGTTTTCTAAGGCACTAAGGTGCGGTATCAGCTGAAACGACTGAAACACGAAACCAACGTGCTGACCGCGAAGTTGGGCCCTGCCGTCTTCGTTCAACTGGGCGAGATTTTGACCCGCCAGCTCAACTAGACCGCTACTAGGAGTATCTAAGCCTGCGAGCATGCTGAGTAAAGTGCTTTTACCTGATCCAGATGCACCCACAATCGCAACGCTTTCTCCGGCGCAGACGCTAAATGAAATGTCATGCAAAATAGTAAGTGGCCCATCGCTGGTCTGGACCGCCTTACCCAGCTGCTGAGCGCGCAGCACAACCGATTGATTGCTCATAAGGAATATCGCTTGAAATTTTGCATTGCCACCATCTTACTCGGGCTGACCTTAATCGGCCCAGCCCAAGCACAAGACCCTACCAAACCTACTCTATTGGTAACGGGCGATAGTCTCTCGGCTGAGTATGGCATTGCACGCGGCAGTGGCTGGGTCTCCTTATTGGCAAGCCGCCTGAAATTGGAGGGAAGTCCGTGGGAGATCATGAACGCCAGCATCAGCGGTGAAACGACTTCCGGAGGATTAACGCGCCTGCCTAAGTTATTGGCTCAAAAGAAACCCAAGCTGGTCATTATTGAATTGGGGGCAAACGATGCCTTGCGTGGATTACCACTGGCAGAAACAGAAAAAAACCTACGAACCATGGTGGAGCTCAGTAAAAAATCAGGCGCTGAAGTGCTGCTTGTCGGTATGCGGATTCCGCCGAACTATGGCCAGGAATACACCCAGCAATTTGCTGGGCTTTTTGTGCGGATTGCAAAGAGTCAGCAAGTGGCTCTACTGCCTTTTTTCTTGGAGGGTGTCGCTCAGCGCAATGAACTCTTTCAAGCAGACCGGATTCATCCAAACGAAGCAGCGCAGACAATTCTGTTTCAAAACGTTTGGGTTGCGCTTACCCCATTCTATGGGCAACTCATACCTAAAAAGAATTAACTGCCCGAACTGCTGCTGGATTGTTTTAGGGGATTAATGATTTTGACGTTAGCCTCATTGCGCCAGTAGGACATAAAACCAACAAACTCGGCTTGTGCGGCTAGAGCCTGAATTTGCTGGGATTGCGCCTGTCGAACTTTTGCGTCTACTGCAGGAGGCTGACGGACTTGATCAATCCGATACAAAGTCGTACCTGATCCGGCATTCGCAATCGATATAACCGCGGGCAACTTACTTGGATCGACTGCCATCACTGCATCTAAAGCGGGACCAACTAAGTTCGCAGGCTTATTACGGGAAACCCATATTGGAGCGGCAAATCCAGCGGCACTCGATGGACTTTTCTCGGCAACAATAAAGCGCTCAGCGGCAGCAGCACTGGCAAGCTTTTCGGCACTCCGCACAGTAACCTGGCGTTTGACTTCACTGGCTACCGCACTGTAGGGCAATACTTCCGCTGGAACTAGCTGGGTAACGCGTGCCGATACAAAGACGCCAGGGGCAATTTGTACGGCCTCAATATTGCGTTTATTTTTTAAAGCATCGTCACCAAAAAGGGTTTGAATCACTTTTTGGTTATTGAGGGGATGATCGGCCGGAAGCCCTGCCTTGCCGCCGCGAGATACGCCTTTGAGTGACTGAATGCTCAGCTTTAATTTATCCGCAGCAGGCTTTAGGCTATCGGATTGATCGTAGGTCAGATTGGCAAACTGATCGGCTTTTTCACCAAAGGCCTTGGCATCTTCCTTGGGATCGGCGCGTAAGACTAAAAACTCAATGTCAATGCGCTCGGGGGTTTCAAACAAGCGCGCATTGGCTTTATAAAAATCCTGTAGCTCGGCCTCCGTTGGCGTCACCTTGGAGACAAAATCCGCCGCTGTAAATTGGATCGACTGCACTTGCCGCTCTGACTCATACAAGGCAGAAATTAAACCGGATAATTTTGGCGCTGGCAATTCAGTGCGCGCAGAGGAGGTAACGAATTGCTGAATCATCAAATCAAAACGCTGGCCACCCTCAAATTGCTCAATCGTCATTCCAGCATTGGCTAAAAGCTGGCGGTAGCGGGCATTATCAAAACTACCATCGGGCTTGTAGA
>JBIIGG010000170.1:0-2799 GCA_044236575.1 Polynucleobacter sp.
ATGGATCGCATTGTTGAGGTTTGTCAAACCGGGCAAATTGGCGATGGGGTCGTTTGGAAAACCGATGTGGATAGAGTATTTTTTATCGCCAAGAACTACGGTACAACGTAAGTAATTATTTCTCTAGTAAGTAAACAAAAAGCCTCGCAGTTAGCGAGGCTTTTTTACTGCCCTGTAGGGGCATGCGACTGAGGCAGTTACTTGATTAAGACCACTGGCTGCTTTGCGCCCGCAACAATCTTTTGTGCAATCGAGCCCATGATCATGTCGACAAAGCTACTACGACCTTTCGAGCCCATCACAATCAAATCCATTTTCTCTTTATTAGCTAAGTCAATAATTTCTTCAGAAATATTGCCACGCTTAATCACTATCGTGTATTTGATGCCAGCCGCATCCAATGCTTTTTGTGCTGGCTTGAGCTCTTTTTCACTAACTTCACGCAAATAATCATCGACTACGCTCTTGGCCACAAATTGCTTGACGTGGTTAAGGCCAACATCATCATGCACATTGATCAAGGTCACGGTGCATTTGCTTTTCAGATCAGCCGATAGCTTAGCAACGTACTTGCAAGCATTGATAGCGGATTTTGAACCGTCTACGGGTAACAATATTTTCATGTTTTCTCCTTAAAGATGTTTGTGTGTTCTTGTATAGTAAAAATTGGTAGTAATTCAGTTTAGCACCCACATTGCCCATATTCTTGATCAAAAAAAGCCTTCGTGATTTGATATGAATCAAATCCGGTGGGTCTTTTTATATCGATTGCTTGGCGAAGAATGTTTACTTACTTAATTAGAGCCAAGGCATTTTTAAAGTCAGGGTGCTTACAGGTCTTGAGCCACTCAAATGCGAGCATTTCAACTGTCTTGAGTGTGGCACCGGATTCCTTTAGGCGCAGAGTAGCCATGGTTTTATCGAGGGATTGGCGTGAGCCGATGGCGTCCACGGCAATCGAGACTGCAAAACCGTGTTCAAGGAGCCCAAGCGCAGTTTGCAATAGGCAAACGTGGGCTTCGCAGCCAACCAGTACTAATTGCTTACGATCGGTAGGGATATGGCTGAGGAGTCCATCGCTGCAGCCATCAAAGTGAAACTTCGCCACCGTTTTCTGGCACAGGGCCTTTAATTCAGGGTGGTTTTCCCCAAGGCCCGCTGGGTTTTCTTCGGTCCCGATGATGGGTATGCCAAGTTGCTGGGCAATTTTAGCCAGCCGGATGCATTGGCCCAGTACATGTGGATGGTCCTCAATCGCTGGCATGAGCTTGGACTGCATGTCGATGATGAGTAATACGCTTTGATCGGGAGAGGCAAGCATAGCGGTTGTGCCTGATTGTGGTAATTTATTGTGTACGTTTTCATTCTATTCCCACTTAGCTAAGGAGTACACCGGCATGCATTCACATATTCACTACACGCGCCCCGATGGTCAATCCGTTAATGCCTATCTTTCTGAGCCAGAGCAGGGCTCGCACAGGCCTGGGGTAGTCGTGATTCAGGAGTGGTGGGGTTTAGACAATCAGATTAAGGCCGTGGCTGATCAGTTGGCTGCAGCCGGATACCGCGCCTTAGTGCCGGATTTGTATCGAGGCAAGCTGGCCTTAGAGGCGAAAGAGGCGGAGCACTTGATGGGTGACTTGAACTTTGGTGACGTTGCTTCGCAGGATATTCGAGGGGCGGTGCAGTACCTGAAGAAAACCGGTAGCCCCAAGGTTGCCGTCACCGGCTTTTGCATGGGCGGCGCGCTAACTTTATTGTCTGCAGTCCATGTACCTGAATTAGATGCCAGTGTGGTTTGGTATGGATACCCTCCGCTCGAATACGTGGATGCCAGCAAAATTCACAAGCCGCTACAGGGCCATTGGGCCTTGCATGATGAATTCTTCCCCATTGCCGGCGTTGATCAACTGGAAGTTAATCTCAAGGCGGCAAACACGCCTTATACCTTCTATCGCTATGATGCAAAGCATGCCTTTACCAATCCGGAAGCGGATGCGCGCCATTTGCCGCCATTGCAATACAACGCAGCAGCCACAAAAGAAGCATGGCAGCGTACCCATGCATTTTTAAAGGCGCATCTAGAGTAATGATTTGCTTGTTAGCGATTCATCAGGTGAAAGATCCACGGTATCGCGATTGCACCTAAGATACCGTGCATGCCCATCGCCAAGCTGGCGTAGGCGCCTGCTTCAGGACTCACACTAAATGCCCGTGATGCACCAATGCCATGGGATGCAACCCCAATGGCAAAGCCGCGCTGCCACCATAACTTCATGCCGAGTGCATCCAGTATGAATCGTGCCAATACGGCACCCAGAATGCCAGTCACCACTGCAAACACGGCAGTGAGTGTCGGCGAAATACCAATTTGCTCAGCAATGCCCATCGCAATCGGCGCTGTGACCGATTTGGAATACAGTCCACCTACTAGGGTTTGATCGGCTCCCAATGCGGTTGCAATACCGACGGCACTCAGAATCGAAACTAAACCACCACACACCAAGGAAATAATCAGCGGCAGTGCCCGACTTTGCAAATGCTGTATGCCGCGGTAAATCGGAATAGCCAACGAGACTGTCGCTGAGCCAAGTAAAAAGTGGACAAACTGCGCACCCTCAAAATAGGTTCGATATGGCATTTGCAATAACTCAATCACAACGGAAACCAAGACCACGGCGATGGCTACTGGATTAGCGATTGGATTTTGGGCGCTGCGCTGATAGAGCCATAGACCAATTTGATAAGCAGCCAATGTAATAAAGAGGGCGATTAAGGGACTGCCGGAGAGGTAGACCC
>JBIIGG010000044.1:0-10429 GCA_044236575.1 Polynucleobacter sp.
CTTTGGTTTGTATTGGGTCTGGTGCCAGATGCAAGTAAGTAAAGAGGATTTGATCTTCACGTAACATCGCGCATTCTTGCGGCTGCGGCTCTTTTACTTTTACGACCAATTGGGATTTTGCATACACCTCGGTTGCGCTCTCGACTAAAGAAGCGCCGGCAGAGCGATACAGTTCATCCGTCAAGCCAATCTGCTGTCCGGCGCCACGCTGAATCAACACAGCATGACCCTGGGCTACTAACCCGCTGACATTGCCTGGGGTCAAGCCGACGCGAAATTCGTTGTCTTTTACTTCGCTTGGTACGCCAATAATCATATGATGCTCCTTATTTCAGTTTATTTTTACGATGCAGGCCTAAGACGTAATACATAGCAACATAGACCACCAATAAGCACGGACCCAAAATCAAGGCGGCGCGTGCGTCCTCATGAAGCCCCATCAAGACAATGACGAGTGCAATGAAGGCTAGAGCAAACCAGGAGGAGTAAGGCCACCATGGCGTGCGATAACTCAGACTCGCAGCTTGCGCTGGAGTCAGTGATTTTCTGAAACGCATTTGGGTATACAGAATGGCAATCCAAACCATCAGCCCGATAAAGGTCACTGCTGCCATCACGTACTGGAATGCCTTATCTGGAACAAAGTAGTTCAGGACCACGCCGACCATCGGCACCATCACAGCGGCCATCACGGCCCGGTGCGGTACGCCATTCTCAGAGAGGTGGGCAAACTTTTCGGGGGCATAGCCATTGATCGATAGGGAATACAGCAAACGTCCGCCGCTGAAAATGCCGGCGTTGCACGAAGACAGCGCTGCGGTGATCACCACGAAATTAACAATGCCAGCGGCTTCGCGCAAACCCAAACGCTCGAACATCACCACAAAAGGACTGCCCTGTTGACCCACCTCATTCCACGGAAAGATCGCCAAGATAACCAGGATGGCGCCCATGTAAAAGATCAAGATTCGCCATGCGAGCGAGTCAATTGCCATCGGAATAGTTTTCTTCGGATTCTCTGCTTCGCCAGCGGAGAGGCCAATCATTTCAATACCAACGTAGGCAAATAAGACCATTTGCAAGGACATCAAGAGGCCGCCTATTCCATTGGGAAAGAATCCCCCATGAATCCACAAGTTATCAAAACCCAGTGGTACCCAGTCATTGGTAAAACCAAAGAACACCACTGCGGCTCCCATCGCAATTAAGGCAATGATGGCGACGACTTTAATTAAGGAAAACCAAAACTCAAATTCCCCAAAGAGCCGAACCGCAATCATGTTGATAAGCCCCATCAAAATGATCGATGACAGTGCCCAGACCCATTGCGGCATATCCGGAAACCAAATGCCCATGTAAATGCCGACGGCAGTGACCTCTGCAATGCTCACCACAATCCAATAGGTCCAATAACCCCAGCCGACCATATAGCCCGCAAGCGGTCCTACATAGGAATTGGCATAGGCAGCAAAGGAGCCAGCTACGGGCTCGTGCACGGCCATTTCACCGAGCGTGCGCAGTACGATGAAGGCCACAATCCCGGCTAATAAATACCCTAAGAGAATCGAAGGGCCTGCGAGTTGAATCGCACTAGCGGAGCCAAGAAAAAGTCCAACGCCAATGGTCGAACCCAATGCCATGAGGCGAATGTGCCGTACTTTCAGATGGCGTTTTAAGCCCGTTTGTTCTGTCTGCAAGAGAAACCTCCTTTTCGTTTTGATGTTGGTCATATACCAACGCAACGAAGTCTAGGCAGGAGTTGGGCGCAGCACTAGCCCTTAAAAATTCATTAAATAAGCAAAGCTAAAAAAATGCCAAAGGAATAAAAAGGGGGAGCCCTTAAATCAGGAGATGGATAGCAAAATAAATATTGCTTCCTACAACAAAATACGAATTTTCTTACAGGGCATTCCCTAGGCTTATTTACGCTATTCGGAAATGAAATGGAATGGGTTTACTCGGATATGCTGTGCTGCATTCGTATCAACGAGAGAACTTCAGCGGCAGCAACCAAACCCGCCGCTGCCGTGACGGTTACCGCTGAGCCGTAACCAGAGCAGGCCAAACCTCCAGTGGCAGCACCGGCGCGGGGTTCTTTCGAATACACTGCCCGAATGCCCATCTTCTTTTTTAAATCACGAGAGAAGCCATGATCGGTTCGCAGGCCAACGCGTACCTTAGCGAGAAGTGCATCTTGCTCTGTTCTGGATAAATCATCGCAGCGCAGTTGGGTTGGGTCCGCTTTGCCGCCAGAGGCACCGCACATGACGAGTAAGCGTTGATTCGCCACCGCCCACGCAGCAAGGGCAATTTTGACTTGCACTGAATCGGTTGCATCTAACACAATGGCGTCCGCAGGAATCAAAGCATCGAGCGTGTCGGGCTCTAAAAAAGCATCGTGGCAGGTCAGTTGGATTTGGGGATTGATTTGGGTAATGCGCTGCGCCATGGCATCTACTTTGGCCTTGCCATACTCGCCATCGAGGGCGTGCAACTGCCGATTGGTATTGCTCTCAGCAATATGATCAAAATCAATTAGGACTAAATGGCCAATTGCGGATCGTGCGAGGGCTTCAGCAGCCCAAGAACCAACGCCGCCCAAACCCGCAACCACGACCGTAGCCTCTTGAAACTTAGCTAAAGCAGCATCGCCGTACAAACGGGCTACCCCGCCAAAACGGCGATTCGCCGGGTTCGAGTCCTGCTCGGGCACTGGTGTTTGAAAGTTTTCCATCGTCATCATTCTTTATACATGACCACCCAAAAGCAACCTGGCGTCCACTAAAAAATCAGTGGTTATTAGCTATAAAGATAGTTGATCGAGGCTAAATTTAGGTCAATCCGACAACCACTCGCTCAAGTAAGGGTAAACACTTATTTAGCATGGGATCTATGTTTTACAAAATAACTCTAGTATTAAAGTCTTAATCTTTTTGGGGAAATTTATGCAACATCAGACAGTACTGAAAACAACTGCTTACATTTGCGTCGCAGCCATCCTATCAGCCTGTGGGGGTGGGAGCAGCAGCACAACCTCAACCTCAGGCTCTTCAACGCTTACGGGGGTTGCTGCCACTGGCGCACCGTTTGACGGCGCAACGGTCACTATTACCGACTCCACAGGCGCATCCGTCGGTACGGCCATCACCAACCCAGATGGCTCCTACGAGATCAAATTTGATCCAAGTCAATTTACCGCCCCCTTTGTAGCAACCGTCACTGGCAATATTGGCGAAGCAACTGAATCCTTGGTGAGCGTCATACCTTCAGGTTCCTTGGCTACAGGGACTATTACCGCTAACATTACACCCATTACCAATGCGATTGCATCCCGAATTAGTAGCACAGGCAATCCGTTAAGCTTGGTTGATGATATTGCCAATCAAAAAACAAACATTACCAGCGCCAATGTGCTCAATGTAGAGACTAGCTTCAGAGATTTACTATCAGATCACCTTACGTCGGTTGGCCTACCCTCAAGCTTTAACTTGATTAGCTCTACTTTCACATCCAGCCTTGATAAGTTATTGGATAACATTCAATTTGATACCAGCCCAACAGGCTTAATAACCGCGACGTCTGCAGCTGGGCAAGCAGTCGATGATTTATCTGCCTCGACTTCCTCGCCAGCTGCTGGGTCTACGCTAATAATCCCAAGCGGCTCACTTCCGTCAGCAGCGGATAGGGTCTTACTGCCAACATTACCTAGCGGATCGTTTGCAATTGGTATTGATGTATTAGAGGAAATTCGTAAAAACTTAAACAGTTGCTATGCATTACCGGTATCTGCACGTACCAGCAGTACTGAATGCAATTCGATGATTTCCTCCACTTACAAACATGATGGTCGCAGTAAGGCAGTTGAATTTGGAACCTCATCGCCTCTCAATTTATCGGATACCAGCAATACCAACATGACGTTTATGAAGCCTGAAATTTTAAGGCAGCTTTCAACTACGCCTGGTAATGAGCGGCTAGTAGTACGAATTACCGGCATGCGAAGGGCGGACCTGGCTGATGGAACAGCAGGGACTACCCGCTCACTAGTTTCTGTAGCAGAAAATAGTCCTTCTGGCTGGAAATTGGTTGGCAATCAGCGGGACTTCGATACCTTTATTAATGCCGCGGCATCAAAGCGTATCTTCGCAAACAATACAGGCTGGAATCGCTACGAAACTGGCCTCAACATTTACTTAAAAGGTAATACCGGCATGAGCAAGGCGGTTGTAACAGGTCCAGGCCTTCCTGTATCCGGCATTACCTTGTTTAATCGATCTGAATGCGATTTCTTGAGCATCTCCCCTGATGGAGTAAACCCGCCGACGAATTGTGCGGGCTACTACCGCCTTAATGCCAAAAGGATTAATGGAACTGCTTTCACGATATCAGGTCCTACAGCCTATTTGTTTGCTTCTGATTCAACACGCAAAGGACGATTCTTCACGGACGAAGAAATTCGCACGGAAGTTCCTAGAAATAGTCTTTATAAGTTTGTAATCACCAAGACGGATAATACAACTGTGACTTATTGGAATCGTTTACGTTCCCAGCCACTTCAAACTGCTGATCTAGCACGCGTAAATTATGTGGACTTCAAGCTGGAAACTGTTGCATTAATGAAAACAGGGACCATCTATTCGGGCGGAGTGGGGCCGACTGTTGCCTGGACAACCCCACCAAATACAGCAAGGCCATTTAAGGTAACTTTCTTTCATCCCCAAGGTACAGATGAGATAAACGTTCCCTTTTCAGTCGCATCAACCCAAATTCGATGCTCCGGTAACAATGCTTGCTCAGGGTCTACGGGATCTTTCAACAGTACCGTTGACGACTTACTGGTAAACCCTTCAGATGGTCAGCAATACTTATTTCAGCTGATTAGCCGTAACCGCTTTGATTTACAGCTCTTTACCCAACTATCCAGGTAAAAAAGTACGCTTTAACGAACGCCACCCTCGAGGTGGCGTTTTCTTTTGTCCTGAGAAGACGATTCGTTTGAAGCATCAGTTGCGAGATCTTATGAACATTTAAAAGCGTACTTTCTCGTGTTACCCTAACTAAGTTACTGGCACTGGATTTTTTATAGGCTGCCAACCGAATTGATTGCCATCTTGTGCATTTATTAGAAACGTCACTTAATTACTGAATATATGGAATCCATTGCTGAATTACGTAAAAACTACACCCGCGGTGAACTGTCGGAACAAGACGTACCGCAGGAACCGTTCGGCCTTTTTCAGACTTGGTTTGAGCAAGCTGTCCAGGCACAGTGCCCCGAACCCAATGCAATGGCATTGGCAACCGCAAATCAAGCCGGCATTCCCTCTGTACGTATTGTCCTATTAAAAGCAGCAGACCACGGTAGTTTTACTTTCTTTACTAATTACGATAGTCAAAAAGGCAAGGAGCTGGCTGCGCAGCCGCACGCATCCTTACTCTTTCATTGGCACGAGCTGGAGCGGCAGGTACGCATTAGCGGCACCGTTGAACGCGTGAGCGCTGAAGAAAGCGATACCTACTTTCATTCCAGGCCGGCTGCATCGCGCATTGGCGCATGGGCTTCTCCGCAAAGTGCCGCCATTCCCAATCGTGCGTTTCTAGAAGAACAAGAACGGCAGTTCAAAGCGGAGTATGGTGAAGTGCCGCCGCGCCCAGCCCATTGGGGCGGCTACCGTCTTACTCCAAACCAAATTGAATTTTGGCAAGGCAGGCCTTCACGCCTACACGATCGCATTTGCTATAGCCGCACCGCTAGCGGCTGGTCGATTGCGCGCTTAGCGCCTTAATTAAAAGCAGGATTGATCAAGCTTTTTAAGGTAGCGCGGAACTTAGCTAGCTTTGGAGCCACAACTGACATGCAATACCCTTGCCCCGGGTGCTGGACAAAATAATTCTGGTGGTAATCCTCGGCTGGATAAAAGATTGGGGCCGGTGCAATGATGGTGATAATCGGCCTTGTAAAGATTTTTTCATCGCCCAGTTCTGCAACCATCGCTTGTGCAGATGCCATTTGCGCATCGGAGTGCGTGAAGATAACGGAACGGTAGCGCGCGCCCACATCATGACCCTGGTAATTAAGAGTGGTGGGATCGTGAATCACAAAGAAGATAGTGAGAATTTCCCGATACGACACGATTGCTGGATCAAACTGGATTTGCACAACCTCTGCATGGCCGGTGGTTTCTGAACACACGGCTTCGTAGTTTGGGTTTGTATCATGGCCGCCAGCATAGCCAGAGACAACCGAATGCACGCCGCGTACCTGCTGATAGACCGCCTCTAAGCACCAAAAACAGCCGCCGCCGAGGGTTGCTGTCTCAAAAGTTATTTGTTTTTCATCCATGGCTTTATCCTAATGCCTTATTGCCTTATTTGCACAAACCGAATTCGACCCTTCAAACTGATATTGTCTCTCTATGAATCGCCTCACCATCCAGCTTGATGAAATCCGCGCAGCGTATGCAGCCGAACCGCACTCCACGATGGAGAAGCGCCTGGAGCGGATTGGCCGAGTGGAGGCGATGCTGCGTGCCAATGAAGAAAAGCTCTGTAAAGCAGTAGCCGCTGACTTTGGTCACCGCAATCCGATGGAAACCCAGCTGGCAGAACTCAGCCAAATTTACCAAGCCTGCCGATATACCAAAAAACACCTCAAAGAATGGCTCAAACCCGTTCATTTAGAGACGCCAGCCTACCTGTCGAGCTCGACTGCTTGGATGCAAGCCCAGCCCAAGGGCATTGTGGGCATCATGAGTCCATGGAACTACCCCATCTTGCTGGCACTCGCCCCTGCCATTGCAGCTTTAGCTGCCGGTAATCGGGTTTGGCTCAAACCTTCGGAGCGCAGCAGCCGTACCTCCGGTTTCTTGGCAAGCTTGATTCAGGAGTATTTTCATTTCACTGAATTCAATGTAACTACGGGCGATGCCAACACCGCAGCCGATTTTGCCGCGCTGCCCTTCGATCACCTTTTCTTTAGTGGCAGCGCTGCCATCGGCAAAAAAGTTATGCGCGCCGCAGCCGACAATCTGGTGCCAGTCACTTTAGAGCTGGGTGGCAAGTCTCCAGCACTCGTAGATGCCTCAGCTAATTTACGGGATGCGGCAAGCAGCATTGTGTATGGCAAATTACTCAATAGCGGGCAGACCTGCATTGCGCCGGACTATGTTCTGGTTGGCGAGCAGCAACACGATGTACTCCTGGCCGAACTCATGAAAGCGGCACAAGCTCAATTTGCCAAACCTGAAATGCTCACAGGTCCAATTGATCCGGAGCAAACGGCACGCTGGCATTTTTTAGTCGACGATGCCATCGCCCATGGGGCAACAGTCACGCCATTACTAGGGGCTAGTAGCGAGTCAGGGCGGGTTTTTGAACCGGTGGCGCTGAGCAAGGTTTCTCCGGAATCCGCGGTGATGAAAGAAGAAATCTTCGGCCCCATTCTGCCGATCATCACAGTGAGTGATGGCACGGCCAGTACAACAGCGATGATTGATTTCATCAACGGGGGAGGTTCACCTACGCCATTGGCGCTCTACTGGTTTGGAAAAAATAAGGTGAATCTGAATCGCGTGATTGCCGATACCCGCTCGGGCGGTATCACCGTCAATGACGTGCTATTGCATGCCGCATGCGATAGCATCCCCTTTGGTGGTATTGGGTCTAGCGGTATGGGCTCCTACCATGGCAAAGCCGGATTTGATGCCTTCAGTCACTATAAGCCAGTACTTCAGGTTCGCGGTTTTTTTGGACTCAATTGGTTGCGCGGCACTAGCGCAGTCCATCCGCCCTATGGAAAAAAAGTAGCGCGCCTACTAAAGCAACTCAAGTAGTAAGCGCAGACTAAAGGCAATAAAGAGCACTCCAGTTGCCAGCCACAAGCTGGCTGCAATTCGGGGGCGTGCCTTGATCCAGCCTAAACAATGCTGTCCCGCTGTAATTAGAGTAGCCAGATACGCCATGCTGATGCATTGGGTTACCAGCGCGAGATAGAAAAAACCCAGTGCCGGCCGAGGAAAATCGGGGTCAACGAATTGCGAAAAAAAAGAAATGAAAAAGAAAATGGCCTTGGGGTTCGTCAGTGACAGTAGCAATGCTGCCAAAAAAGGATGAAGGCGCATGATTGCGTCCGCTTGTGGCAGGCTAGATGCATTGCCAGTCGGTCCTTTGGTCTGCAAACGGGCTAAGCCGACTCGGATAATACCAAGACCCAGCCACGCTAAATACCCCGCACCCAGAAGACGTAGTGCGCCGTAGATTAGCGGCGATGATCCGAGTACGGTTGCTGCGCCGAGGGCAACGCTGAGCATGATGATGGTATCGCCCACCACAATCCCAGCCGATGCCCAAATGCCTCTACGCCAACCTTGCTCTGCGGATAAGGCTAAAACGTAGAGTGAATTAGGGCCTGGCAGCAAAACAATGAGGATCGCCCCCAGCAGATAACTGGGGAAGTGGATGATGCCGAAGTCTGCCCAATGCGGTATAAAGCCCATAAAACGATGATAAACAGATTAAACACCCAGGGATTGCCCTTAGGGAGGAACCATGTCATAATGGAGGGCTTTTTGAAACATCGTCCCCAGCAATATACATATTCAGCGAATCAGTTTAGTAGCAATAAACACACCGCTGCCGCTTGTCTGATGGTCGATGCCCTAGACCATCGCGCCCTTTAAAACACTGAGGCGCACAACCGGAGACATCCCCGACGGGGATGTGATTTGCATGACTTTTTTAAATGAAAACCACACCGAGTCAACTGACTCGCACACCGATGTGCCTGCAGGCGAAAAAGTAACGGTATCCGTCGTTACATCCAGCGCCAATGCATTTGCATCGTTTGGCTTAGCAGCCCCACTTTTACAAAACGTAGCTGAATTGGGTTTTACCCAAGCCACTCCAGTACAAGTACAGGTTATTCCTGCGGCTATGGCTGGCGGCGACCTCCTGGTCAGCAGCCAAACCGGTAGCGGCAAAACCGCTGCTTTTTTACTCCCCTTATTGAATCAATTGCTGGCTAGCAACCCTAGCAACTCACCTGTTCCTGGCCGTGCTCAACCCAAAGTATTGGTCTTGTGCCCAACCCGTGAACTGGCGCAACAAGTGGCTGCCGATGCGATTAACCTAGCCCGTGGCCTTAAAGGCATTCGGATTGCAACCGTGATGGGCGGCATGCCCTATGGCAAGCAAATCCAAGCGCTCAAAGGTGCATTGCTGGTAGTTGCAACTCCAGGTCGTTTACTGGATCTGAGCGACAGCCGTGCCATTCGACTGGATGACGTTAAGCAACTCGTGATTGATGAAGCCGACCGCATGTTAGATATGGGTTTTGCAGATGACCTCGAGGCCATTGATCAGCGTTGCCAGCAGCGTAATCAAACCCTGATGTTCTCGGCCACCTTTGCACCTAAAGTGATGTCCTTGGCTACCCAATTGACCAATGATGCGAAGCGCATTGAGCTGGCGCAAGCAGGCGATGTGCATTCCAACATTGAGCAAAAATTGCATTGGGCCGATAACATGGCGCACAAGCATCGCTTGTTAGAGCACCTCTTAACCGATCCTTCAGTAGACCAGGCGGTAGTGTTTGCCAGCACCCAAGTGGAAAGCGAAAAGATTGCGGATACCTTGCGTGCTAATGGTTACGAAGCAACTGCACTGCACGGCGCAATGCCACAAGCGGTACGCATGCGTCGCCTCGAGTCCTTGCGCAAAGGCCACACCAAGATTTTGGTTGCCACTGACGTTGCTGCGCGCGGCATTGATGTGCCCCGCATCAGTCACGTAATTAACTTTGGCTTGCCAATGAAACCGGAAGACTACACCCACCGCATTGGTCGTACGGGTCGCGCTGGTCGTAACGGCATTGCTATTACCTTAGTGGAGCATCGCGATCGTGCCAAGATTCGGAACATCGAGCGCTTTACCCAGCAAGACATCGTTGCTTCCGTCATTCCGGGTTTGGAGCCACAAGCCAAGCCTAGCTTTGGTGGTGGTGGCGGACGTCCTGGTAGCCGCTCTGGTGGTCGTCCTGGGGCGCGCTCGGATTCCCGTCCAGGCAACCGTTCGGGTGGTCGTTTTGAATCGCGCTCGGGTGGCAGTCATTTTGAGCAGCGCAGTGGTGGCGATTCCCGTCCAGCACCGCGCTTTGATTCCAAGCCAGCCGGTTTCTCAGGCGACTCCCGTCCTGCCAATCGTTTTGATTCCAAACCAGCTGGTGCACGTTCAGGTGATTCACGTCCTACCGGTCGCTTTGATTCCAAACCAGCAGGTGCTCGCTCGGGTGATTCACGCCCAACGGGTCCCCGCTTTGGCAAACCAAAAGCAGCAGGAAGCCAACGGAGATCCTTCGGCGGTAACTAAGCATGCAACACCGAAATCGCCTCCGTTCTGTTTGGAATCGAGTCGGTTCCGGTGGAATTCACCT
>JBIIGG010000171.1:0-2791 GCA_044236575.1 Polynucleobacter sp.
AGAGTCAAGGGATGAGTGCCTGCTGTGTGGCGGAACCGGCCTATTTGATCGAATTGGTATCCATGAAGTTTTACCATTTACGAGCACCATCGCCAATCTATTTGAGAGTGCGGCCACTACCACTGACTTAATTGAGCAAGTTCAGAAAAACGGTTTTCAGGACATGCGCTCAGCTGGCATGGTCCATGTTGATCATCACCGCATCACCCTTGCCGAGCTCAATAGCCAGCTTGGCTCTTGGCATTAATCATGGTCCTTCGAAAGCAAGAGCAATTGTATTTTGCCCAGCGCATGCTGGTCCTGCTGGATGCCGGATTACCCTTATTAGAGAGCATTAGGCTAATGCAGCAATCGGCTTCGCCTGCATGGCAAAAAATAATGGCATATATTGCGCATCACTTACAGCAAGGTGAGCGCTTCTCGCAATGCCTATCGATGCAGAACGCCGTTTTTGATCCGGTCTTTATCGGCCTAATTCGCGTCAGTGAAGAATCCGGCGAAATCAATCTTGCCCTACGCACCATCCAACAACAATTGCACACCCAAATTGAATTGCATCGCCAGATACACCAGGCTTTGGCCTATCCCTTGATTACCTTGGGCTCGGCATGCTTACTCATGATTGCGATGGTCATCTGGGTCATCCCGGTGTTCAGTGACGTATTTAGTCACTTCAATGCGCCCCTACCCTGGTCGACGCAATTGCTGCTCAGCGCATCGCAGCAGTTCATGTTGTACTTGCCAGTAATTGTCGGCGGGTTTGCACTTGCGGCGATTAGCAGCTCACTGCTATGGCTGCGACATTCGGGGTTTCAGAAGTCCTGCGATCAGTATCTATTTCGGATTCCCGTTATAGGGGATTTGTTTCGCCAGTCGGCCTTAGCCTGCTGGTGTCGTAGCTTGGGTTATCTAATGCAAGCTGGCTTGCCCGCATTAGAGGCCATACGCATTACAGCGCAAACATCAAATCAGTGGCTTTGCCATGATCTTAGTGCGCATATCTTTAAATCACTTGCCCAAGGATGGTCTTTTGGCGAGGCCTTAAAAAGAGCAGATCCACGGCAGCGGTTTTTTGATCACGAGACAGCGCAACTGTTACAGATTGGCAGCGCGAGCGGCTCCTTGGCGGCCATGCTTAGTAGTCGTGCCGTCGCCCTCGAACAGCAGCTAACAAGTCGACTCAAACTATTGAGTCATAGCCTAGAACCTATACTCGTCGTATTCGTAGGACTTTTGATTGGTGGATTGGTGATAATCCTCTACTTACCAATCTTTAACTTGGGGCAAATTGTTTGACTGATCTCACCTTACTGGCTGATGTGATTCGCTATGGCTTAATTCTGCCCTTGGCATATGTCGCCTATGTGGATTTTCGAACCTTTCGGATTCCGGACGCCATCACCTTTCGACTGATTGCCGGCGGCTTACTGTTTAATTTCTTTGTGGATGTGCGCTTTTGTAGTCCGCAAGAAGCCATCCTCGGTGCGACAGCTGGATTTGGATTCTTCTGGGGATTGAATTGGCTTTATCGCGCCCTTAAAGGCCGTGATGGCTTGGGCATGGGGGATGCAAAACTACTGGCGGCGCTGGGTGCTTGGCTAGGCTGGCAAGCCTTGCCGGGCATTGTGTTGCTGTCGGCCCTGAGTGGCTTGCTGGGTGGCCTAATATGGCTTTACTGGCAAAAACAAGGGCGCGCGCAAGCCTTTCCATTTGGGCCCTTTTTGGCGTTTGCTGGCATTATTTACTTAATATGGCCTCAACTCCTGCGCATTCCGTTCTCACTGCACTAAAAGGGCAAATTCCGCTCATTGGATTAACGGGCGGAATTGGGTCTGGCAAGTCAGCGGTAGCCCAGTGCTTGGCTGAGCTCGGGGCAACGATAATCGATTCGGACCAAATTGCCCATGACATTACTGCCCCGCATGGCGCTGCCATCGCCCCAATTCAAGCTTGTTTTGGTCCCGAGCTATTGGCGGCTGACGGATCCCTGGATCGACCTAAGATGCGGCACCTTGCCTTTAATGACCCAAGTGCACTTCAATCCCTAGAAGCCATTACTCACCCCATCATTCATGCTGAAACCCTGCGGCAAGCCAGCCAAGCGCATCAAAATGGCGCCCTGTATTTGGTCTTTATGGTGCCCCTCTTGGTGGAATCGGGTACTTGGTCCAAGTTAATTGATCACTTGGTTGTGGTTGACTGCCCCGAGGAGCTACAAATTACAAGGGTCATGCAGCGCAGCAAGCTCAACCGTAGCCAAATTGAGCAGATTATGAGCAAGCAAGCATCACGCGAGGATCGGCTGGCGGCGGCGGATACGATTCTTCTCAATGATGGAGGTCTCGATACGCTGATTCCCCAAATCGATAACTTGCATCAATGGATCATCAAAAATAGGTCTAAGCCCAGCAATTCCGCATAGAATAGATTCCGTGATTGTTTACGAATATCCTTTCAATGAGTTGGTCCGCAACATGCTCCGCTTGGAGTATTTGTTTGGGCGCTATACCCATTTTGCTAAATCCGATGATCCCGAGCTACACCAATGTGCCATTGCAACCTTATTTGAGTTAGGTGATATTGGCGCACGGGGTGATATCAAATCACTGCTATTAAAAGAGTTTGAACGTCAAAAGCAAGCACTGCATGGCCTCAAATCATCGGCAAAGGTAGATCAAGCGGTGTTAAGCCAAGCCCTCGCCGAGATCGATGGCGCCTCTACACACCTCAATCAATCGCTTGGTAAACCCAATTCAGCGATTACCGAAAATGAGTGGCTGAATGGCATTCG
>JBIIGG010000199.1:0-2785 GCA_044236575.1 Polynucleobacter sp.
ATTGTGGCAAACGAAACGTACACACGCGGTGTCAGTCATTTCTTAGAAACTGAAATGGGTCTGCCATGTAACTTTGCAGTGTCGCGGATGCCCGGTCAAAAAACCGACAACAGCGCAATTCGCGATTTAGTGCAAAAGAAAACGCCACTCGTTTTATTTGGTAGTTACAACGAACGGATGTATGCCAGTGAAGTGAATGCCCGTTGCTGCTACATTCCTGCTTCTTTCCCAGGAGCAATTATTCGTCGGCATACCGGTACGCCTTATATGGGCTATTCAGGCGCAGCCTACTTGATTCAGGAAGTATGCAATGCGCTATTTGATGCACTCTTTCATATTCTGCCCTTGGGCACCGAAATGGATAAGGTTGATCCGACCCCAGCCCGCCTGCAGACAGCAATCCATGCCATGCCTTGGGATGTTGAGGCGCAATTATTACTGAATCGCTTAATTGGTGGTCAGCCTGTTTTAACCCAGATCTCCGTAGCAAAGCGCCTGCGCGATATGTCCGAGCGCGAGGCTCGCAGCGGAAATCTAGAGCGAGTCACCGTAGATTGTGTGAATAAATCCAAAACGTCGCTTGGCGTGATGGAGACAGCATGATCAAGTCGCAACCCATTTGCCTGATGTCAGGGCACACCAAATATGGCACCACCATGCCATGTCCCCAAATCTACAGGGGTGATGTAGAAAAGACCGTAAGGTCAGTCTTAAGGAGTATTCATCATGAGTGAAAACAGATCTATATCTGGGCTTACCGATGCAGAGGCTCAAGAATTCCATGCATTTTATGTGCAAGGTCTTCTCGGATTTTCTGCTGTCGCCGTCGTTGCGCACATCCTAGTATGGGCGTGGCGTCCATGGTTTTTTTAAGTAGTAGTCATTAAGTTTTAGAAAATAAAGTGAAGAGGTGAATCATGAAGATAAATACAGAAGTTTTGAACAAAAATTTGGTGAACGACAGACTGTCTTTCAAGCTTATTTTTTTAATTAGCTATGTAGTGATCTTTGGGGTTGCCTTGCTAACGATTGCTTTGCCGGCATCTCAAAAAAGCTGGCTGTTTGGAAGTTCAGACAGCGCATCATTTTTTAAGACTGTCGAAAGTGGCGTTTATAGCTTTATGTCTTACTTAAATTAGGAGAAACATTATGTGGAGAATTTGGAAACTATACGACCCACTACGCGCGATGGTTGCGCAGGGCGTTTTTCTCTTTGCTTTGGCCGCAATGATTCATTTGATTCTATTGAGTACAACTCAGTACAAATGGCTCGATGGCTTGAGTCAGGCGGAGTATCAAGCTGCGGTTGCAGCTTCCAAGAAGTAATTGTTGTACCGGCGTAAGCAGGTATCTAGCGATAGCTACCTGCTTACGGCAGATTAATTAAAGATGAGAGTGATCTCGTTTTGTAAGGAGTGCATAAATGGCTATGCTCAATTTTGAAAAGAAATACCGCGTACGCGGTGGCACCTTAATCGGCGGGGATCTATTTGATTTCTGGGTTGGGCCATTCTATGTTGGTTTTTTTGGCGTAACAACGGTCTTCTTTAGCTTTCTAGGTACCGCTCTAATCCTTTGGGGTGCTGCCCAATCGGGTGTTTGGAATGTGTGGCAAATTAATATTGCCCCTCCCGATATCAGTTACGGGCTAGGACCGGCGCCGATGATGGAGGGTGGTTTGTGGCAAATCATTACTATCTGTGCGCTCGGTGCTTTTATATCCTGGGCACTCCGTGAAGTTGAAATTTGCCGCAAGCTCGGCATGGGGCTCCACGTGCCTGTCGCCTTTAGTATGGCGATCTTTGCGTATTTCACCTTAGTGGTGATTCGCCCAGTCTTAATGGGCGCTTGGGGACATGGCTTCCCCTACGGCATCTTGAGTCATTTGGATTGGGTATCGAATACCGGGTATCAGTACCTGCACTTCCATTACAACCCTGCACATATGCTAGCGGTGACTTTCTTCTTCACTACGACCTTGGCATTGTCCTTGCACGGCGCTTTGATCTTGTCATCAACGAATCCGCAGCCTGGCCACAATGTAAAAACGCCCGAGCATGAAGATACCTTTTTCAGGGACATCATCGGTTACTCCGTGGGTACTTTAGGTATCCATCGGGTTGGTTTATTTTTAGCCTTATCAGCAGGCTTTTGGAGTGCTGTTTGTATTGTGATTAGCGGCCCATTCTGGACAAAGGGATGGCCTGAATGGTGGACATGGTGGCTTAACTTGCCCATCTGGAGCTAATAGGGGAGAACATGATGGAATATCAAAATTTATTTACCCAAACTCAAGTAACCGGCCCCGCCAGTCATGGCGTACCGATCAATGCCTACGATATGCGGGAGCGTACTAAGCCATTTGGTTTTAGTTACCTTATGGGCGTCATCGGTAATGCGCAGCTTGGACCCATTTATTTAGGCCGACTTGGTGTTGCCTCATTGATGTTTGGCATAACTGCGTTTGTCTTAATTGGCTTAAACATGCTGGCCCAGGTAGATTGGAACCCCATTCAGTTTGTACGCCAATTGTTTTGGTTATCGCTGGACCCGCCAGCGCCTAAATATGGCCTGACCTTTCCGCCCATGAATGAAGGCGGCTGGTGGCTGATTGTGGGTCTCTTTACTACTATCTCGATCATGTTGTGGTGGTATCGAACCTATCGCCGTGCGATTGCACTGGGCATGGGAACGCACGTGCCTTGGGCATTTGCAGCAGCAATTTGGCTGTTCCTCGTATTGGGTTTAATTCGCCCTGTGCTGATGGGTAGCTGGGCTGAGGCCG
>JBIIGG010000200.1:0-2727 GCA_044236575.1 Polynucleobacter sp.
TCGATGGCCGATCGCAAGCAAAATCTGCCAGAAGCTTTTGCCCTCATTACTAAGGCACATAATCTGGCACCACAAGATGCCTTTATTTTAGATAGCCTTGGCTGGGTTAATTTCCGCATGGGCAAACTGGAGCTGGCACGCGACCAGCTCACTCAGGCGACCAAGATGAAGCCCGAGGCAGAAATATCAGCGCACTTAGGTGAGGTGTATTGGGCCATCGGCAATCTGAACTCAGCTGAAAGCGCATGGCGTGATGCTGAAAAAATGGATGCCAATAATGCCACCTTGCGTGAAACCTTAAAACGCTTCAAGCCCAACTGGGTTATGCCAAATCAGTCCACTAAGATTATTTGGGATGGCCGTTTTTCCATTCGCATGAATGGCGGCGCTGACCGGCCTGCTGAGGGCGGCTCTGGCGGCTTCACCCTCAGCCAAGACGCACTGAATGACACCTTAGAAATTCGAAATCCAGTCGGCGGCTCAATTGCAAAAATTACCATTACCCCAGGTGAAGCAGTATTAGAGCGCGGCGGCAAAATAAGCAAAGCGATTGATGCAGACGCCCTGATTCAGTCTGCATTAGGGCTTCCTTTACCTGCGCGCGGTTTATCGGACTGGTTGCGCGGCCAAGTGAGACCTGGCAGCCCAGCCAGCTTAGAGCGCAGTCCAAATGGTATTGTTTCGAAAATCAGTCAAGATGGATGGAACCTATCCTACGTTTGGGGCGAATCCAGCAGTAAGCTAGAAAAACTGAATATGACCCGAAACACGAAAACGGGGCCCATCGATATCCGCCTTGTTTTTGATCAAATTGATGACTGATACGCTTACCCTTTTAGCGCCCGCCAAACTCAATTTATTTCTGCACATTGTTGGCCGCAGGCACGATGGCTACCACCTACTGCAATCCGCCTTTCAGTTAATTGACTGGTGCGATAGCGTTACCCTCAGCAGAGCCAGCAGTAATCGCATTTCCCGCATCAACCCGATTCCTGGCATCGCTGCAGGCGATGACTTGGTAGTTCGCGCAGCAACCCTGCTGCAACGCGAGTGTAATGTGGCTATGGGCGTTGAAATTACCCTCAACAAAACATTACCGGTGGGGGCTGGCCTGGGCGGAGGGTCATCCGATGCCGCCTCCACCTTAATTGGCCTAAATCACCTCTGGAAACTTCACCTTTCCCGTCCAGAGCTAATGGCACTCGGCCTGCAATTGGGCGCTGATGTGCCTTTCTTTATCCATGGAAGCAATGCCTTTGTGGAGGGAATTGGCGAAGTAATTCAGGCGATTACCCTGCCCGAGCAAGGCTTTATCGTGATTTTCCCCAATCGCGGCATTGCCACCAAAGCGCTTTTTGAGCACCCTGAATTGACCCGTAATCACGCCCCGATTACAATAGATAGCTTTCTTGCATCTCCACTGCCTCATCGGGCGTATACCAATGACTGTCAGGCGGTAGCGATGCAGATTTGTCCTGAAGTGAAGGATGCAATAGATTGGATCACCAAGGCCCTGCCAAGCGCTAAGCCCCAAATGTCAGGTTCTGGTAGTAGCGTCTTTGCTGCGCTTCCAAGCCAGCTTGACGGCGCAAGTGCCGCTGCTCTATTGCAAAATCTACCTCGGGAGTGGATAGGCCGGATTGTCCGGGGGATAAATAAAAATCCCGCTTACAATTCGATATCTTCAGATTGACACTGTAGGGGAATCGCCAAGCTGGTTAAGGCACTGGATTTTGATTCCAGCATGCGAAGGTTCGAATCCTTCTTCCCCTGCCAACTTTTTTCTGAATCACAAGCCATGCGATATTCTATCTAAAACTCCCCCAAACCTTCATAAGCCAAACTGCCATCATGAATTCTGAATTTTTGACTCTCTTTACTGGCAACGCAAACTCTGTTTTAGCCAACGCAGTAGCCAAAGAATTGAATCTTCCCATCGGTAAGGCTTTTGTCGGTCGGTTCTCGGACGGTGAGATTCAGGTTGAAATTCAAGAAAATGTGCGTGGTAAGAATGTCGTTGTGATTCAATCGACGTGCGCTCCCACCAATGACAATTTGATGGAGCTGATGATCATGATTGATGCTCTAAAACGAGCGTCTGCAAGCCGCATAACGGCAGTGATCCCTTACTTTGGTTATGCACGTCAAGACCGTCGCCCCCGTTCTGCGCGGGTTGCCATCTCCGCCCGAATTGTCGCCAATATGCTGCAATCGGTTGCGGGTATTGAGCGTGTTTTAACCATGGACCTCCATGCAGACCAAATTCAGGGCTTTTTTGATATCCCCGTCGATAACATTTATGCCTCCCCTGTACTCCTTGCCGACCTGCAACAGCAAAAAAGCAAAGACCTCATCATTGTTTCTCCGGATATTGGCGGCGTTGTTCGTGCTCGCGCGATGGCGAAACAGCTGGGCTGCGATTTAGCGATTATTGATAAACGCCGCCCCAAAGCCAATGTATCTGAAGTCATGCACCTGATTGGTGAGGTAGAAGGGCGTCACTGCGTCATCATGGATGACATCATTGATACCGGCGGAACACTCTGTAAGGCAGCAGAAGCCCTCAAAGAGCGTGGCGCCAAGGGCGTTACGGCTTACTGCACTCACGCCGTCTTGTCCGGCGGTGCAGTTGCCCGTATTGCCGCCTCACAACTGGATGAACTGGTGGTTACCGATACCATTCCCCTGACAGACGAAGCACGGCAGATCAAGAAAATTCGCCAGCTC
>JBIIGG010000172.1:0-2726 GCA_044236575.1 Polynucleobacter sp.
CTAAGCACTTGAATCCAACCAAAGCCATTGGCAAAATCAAAGAGTTGATGGTTCGTAGGGCAGTATGACCATTAGTGCGGCGGCTCTGTATCGCTTAAAAAGCGATGCGCGTCGGGGTTTACTGGAAAACGATCTGATTTTGGAGCGGTTTTTTAGACGTTATGCGGATACATTAACGGAGGAGCAGGGCGCAGTCTTGACCCAGCTGCTGGCTTTGAGTGATAACGATTTAATGGACCTCTTGATTGGGCGAGTTGATTCGGTAGTTGCTTTGGGTGAGGTATGCAGTACTCCCACCTTTTTGGCTGTATTGGCTTGTTTGCGGGAGAAGCAGTAGCAGGAATGCAATAATTTGCATTGCACTTATTAAACGAACAGTGGGATCAGATATGAATGAATCAAACATCAAGGCAAAGTTATCGTTCTCTGACGGTACTCCCGATATCGAGTTGCCAATTTACCAAGGCTCAGTTGGCCCTGATGTCATTGATATTCGTAAGCTCTACGGCCAGACCGGCAAATTTACCTACGATCCTGGCTTCTTATCGACGGCATCGTGTAATTCCAAGATTACCTTTATTGATGGTGACAAAGGCGAATTACTCTACCGCGGTTATCCCATTCAAGATTTGGCAGCCAATTGTGATTTCTTAGAGGTGTGTTACCTCTTAATCAATGGCCATTTACCAAACGAAAAAGAGAATACGGAATTTCAGGACATCATCATGCACCACACCATGGTGCATGAGCAGATGCAGTTTTTCTTGCGCGGCTTTAGGCGTGATGCGCACCCCATGGCGGTATTGACCGGTTTGGTCGGCGCTATGGCGGCGTTCTATCACAATGAGATTGACTACAGTGACCCGCAGGCCCGCGTAATTGCGCAAATGCGCCTGATCGCAAAAATGCCAACCTTAGTGGCTATGTCTTATAAGTATTCTGTTGGTCAGCCGTTTATTTATCCAGACAACTCACTGTCGTATACCGCCAATTTCATGCGCATGATGTTTGCTACGCCATGCGAACCATACAAAGTAAATCCAGTATTGGTCCGCGCTTTGGATCGTATTTTTATTCTGCATGCCGACCACGAGCAAAATGCATCGACCTCTACGGTCCGTTTATGCGGCTCCTCTGGCACTAATCCATTTGCTGCAATCTCGGCTGGTATTGCCTGCTTGTGGGGTCCGGCGCATGGTGGTGCGAATGAGGCCTGCTTGCAGATGCTGACTGAGATTCAGGCCAATGGTGGGGTGGAAAAAGTGGGTGAGTTTATCGCCCAAGTGAAAGACAAGAACTCCAATGTTCGTTTAATGGGCTTTGGGCATCGGGTTTATAAAAACTTTGATCCACGCGCAAAACTGATGCGTGAAACCTGTTATGAAGTGTTGAATGAATTGGGACTCGAGAATGATCCGCTCTTCAAGTTAGCAATGACCTTGGAAAAGATCGCGCTAGAAGACGAGTACTTTGTCAGTCGCAAGCTCTATCCGAATGTAGACTTTTATTCGGGCATCGTGCAGCGCGCCCTTGGTATTCCAACGGATATGTTCACCTGTATTTTTGCCTTAGCGAGAACGGTGGGCTGGATAGCGCAGTGGGAAGAAATGATTACTGATTCAGAATATAAGATTGGTCGACCACGGCAGTTGTATGTTGGGGAAACGGCGCGCAAGGCTCCTCCCATGTCAGGGCGTAAGTAAGGTTTATAAGGATGGGTATGTCACGCACGCTATACGATAAGTTATGGGATGAGCACGTGGTTTGTGCAGAAGAGGATGGTACGGCCACCCTCTATATTGACCGTCACTTGTTGCATGAAGTAACCAGTCCACAGGCTTTTGAAGGTTTAAGTTTGGCTAAACGCCCTGTATGGCGAATCTCTGCCAACCTCGCCGTCTCTGACCACAACGTGCCAACAACGGATCGATCCGAAGGGATTGCTGACCCCATCTCCAAGCTTCAAGTCGATACCCTCGATCAAAATTGCGCGTCTTTTGGCATTACGCAATTCAAGATGAATGATTTACGGCAAGGCATCGTTCACGTCATTGGGCCAGAGCAGGGCGCTACATTGCCTGGCATGACGGTTGTGTGTGGCGATTCGCATACCAGCACCCATGGCGCCTTTGGTGCATTGGCCTTTGGCATTGGCACCTCGGAAGTAGAGCACGTGCTTGCAACCCAAACCTTGCTGATGAAAAAGAGTAAGAACATGTTGGTTCGAGTCGAAGGGCGTTTACAGCCCGGCTCCACAGCAAAAGACATTGTTTTAGCGGTGATCGGAAAAATAGGCACAGCCGGTGGTACTGGCTACACCATCGAGTTTGCTGGTGAAGCCATTCGAAATTTATCGATGGAAGGTCGCATGACCATCTGCAATATGGCGATTGAAGCGGGTGCACGTGCTGGCCTGGTTGCAGTGGATGAGACCACCATTGAATACATTCAAGGTCGTCCTTACTCACCCAGTGGAGAGATCTTGCGCCACGCAGTTCAATATTGGCGCACCTTGCATTCTGATACCGATGCGAAGTTCGATCAGGTAGTGGAATTGCGCGCTGAAGAAATTCAGCCGCAAGTCACCTGGGGCACTTCTCCAGAAATGGTGTTACCGATCAGCGAGCGCGTTCCTGATCCAGAAAAAGAGCGAGACCCCAATAAGCGCAGCGCAATGGAGCGCGCCTTGCAGTATATGAACTTAACACCCAACACCTTGCTGAGTA
>JBIIGG010000173.1:0-2702 GCA_044236575.1 Polynucleobacter sp.
CGAAAGCGGCGATTGCCTAATTGACTCTGCGCGAACAGTCTAACCGAGACTGCACGCATCTGCCGATAAATTACTCGGCCAAGGACCATGCAATTGTTTCGCCAGCGCGCAGCGGCACGACGACGGTTTCTGCCAAAGGCAATTCCTCGGGAACCTTCTGCGCCACTTTCTGCAAGGTAATGGTCTTCGTATTGCGCGGCATCGCATAAAAATCCGGACCATAAAAACTAGCAAAGGCTTCAAAGCGACTCAACTGATTGGCCGCTTCAAATACCTCCGCATACAAACCAAGGGCATTGAAAGCCGTATAACAACCTGCGCAACCGCAACTATTTTCCTTCAGGCCTTTGGCATGCGGCGCACTGTCGGTTCCCAAGAAGAAGCGAGGGTTACCGCTGGTAGCAGCCTCAACTAAAGCCAAGCGATGCTCTTCGCGCTTCAATACTGGCAAACAATAATTGTGTGGCCGAATGCCGCCTGCAAAAATCGCATTGCGGTTCATGAGTAAATGCTGCGGCGTAATCGTCGCCGCTAAAGTATTTTTATTGTTCGTGTGTGCATCGCGAACATAATGCGCCGCTTGCCGCGTGGTGATGTGCTCAAACACGATCTTAAGCTCTGGAAAATCACGTTGCAATGGCTCAAGAATGGTGTCGATAAAAACCGCTTCGCGATCAAATACGTCGATCTCGGCATGGGTTACTTCACCATGTATTAACAAAGGCACGCCTTCTTTTTGCATGGCTTCCAGCGTGGTATAACAATGTTTGATGTTTGTTACACCCGCATCGCTATTGGTTGTTGCGCCGGCAGGATAGAGTTTAAATCCAGCAACCCCAGCCTCACGCACCTTACGCACCTCCTCTGCGGGCGTATTGTCCGTCAGGTACAAGGTCATGAGTGGAGTGAAGCCAGTAATGCCACTTGCTTTGAGTTGCGCTTCAATTCGGCCCCGGTAGGCATTAGCCAAGGCGACTGTTGTAACCGGTGGGCGTAAATTCGGCATGATGATGGCCCGAGCAAACTGTTTGGCAGTATGGGGCAAAACATACTTCAATACATCGCCATCGCGTACATGCAAATGCCAATCGTCGGGCTGAGTTAAGGTGATGCTAGTCACTGCGGTCATGGTTTCGCTCCCAATCCGGCGGGCAATAAGATGATGCGGAAATCATTCACATTCGTTAATGTTGGGCCCGTTTCCACTAAGGCGCTCAGCTCACTAAAAAATCCATAGCAATCGTGCGCTGCTAAATACTGTCCAGCCCGCTTATGTTCATCCCGAGCGCGCTTGCGTGTCGCTGGAGTAAACCAAGCACCGGCATTTTTCTCACTGCCATCGATGCCATCGGTATCGGCAGCTAAGGCAGCAATGCCGTCGAGATCGGGCGTTGCTGCAAAAAGCGATAGTAAGAATTCACTGCAACGTCCACCGCGGCCTTTAACGCCAGCAGGCAAAGTTACTGTGCACTCACCCCCTGAAATCAAGGCCATGGGTAAGGCGCCCCATTGCCCATGGGTCAGTGCCTCTCGGGCTAATCCTGCATGCACTAAGGCAACGTCTTTTGCTTCACCCGTAATAGTGTCGCCCAAAATAAATGGGGTGTAACCAAACTGCCGCACACACTCGGCAGCAGCTTCTAAGCTGCGGTGGGCTGTGGCAATCACGTGATTGCGAACTGGCTGGTTTACTAAATCAAGCTCTTTTAGGGTTTCTGGAATCAAACCGCTACGCCCTTTTTCTAAGTGCGCCAATACACTGGCCGGAATAGCGTCCGGCCCGAGACTGTATTTCGACAAAATCGCACAGGCATCTTCATAGGTTGAATAGTCTGCTGCGCAAGGGCCGCTAGCAATATCGGCTGGCGAGTCACCCGTGACATCGGAAATCAATAAGGCCTCAACACGAGCACCCCGCGCAATCGCAAGGCGCGCGACATTGCCGCCCAAAATAGCAGACAGGTGTTTACGTACGATGTTCATTTCTTCGATCGGCGCACCACTTCGCAATAAGGCTTCGGTAGTCTGGCGCATATCACCAATGGTGATTCCGGCCTGCGGTAGCGTTAGCAAACTAGAGCCGCCGCCCGAAACGAGCGCAATCAAGATGTCACCCGTTCTGAGCTCGCCCACGCGGCGCATCATCTGGGCGGCGCCATCCATACCAGCCTGATCGGGAACGGGGTGACCTGCCTCCACAATCGTGATGTATTTTGTAGGTGAGGCGTGGCCATAACGCGTCAGGACAATACCCTCCAGCTGCGCATCAGGCCAATGGCTAGCAGCATGCGACTCAAGTGCAGTAGCCATGGCAGCGCTGGCCTTTCCGGCACCAATCACCAAGCAGCGTCCCTTGGGCTCGCTGCCCGCCGGAAAAATACGCGCCAAGCACTCGGGCACGATATGCTTTGGCTCTGCGACTGCTAGTGCAGCTGCAAAAGTGTCTCTTAGTATTTTTTCTGGGTGGGCCATGAATATGCTTTCAATGCCATTCTAATCAACTGCAGTCCGTTCTTGCATTTGCCACATTTCCGCATAGCGGCCATGGGCTTCCAGTAACTGGGCATGGGTTCCGCGCTCAATGATCTGACCGTGCTCCATCACCAAAATTTGATCGGCATGGGTAATGGTAGAGAGTCGGTGGGCAATAATCAAGGTGGTTCGATTGCGCGCTAAATTGAGCAACTCTTCCTGAATTGCCC
>JBIIGG010000174.1:0-2698 GCA_044236575.1 Polynucleobacter sp.
GCCGCCATTAAAACCGGAATGTTAGCAGCCGATGCCGCCGTTAATGCGATTGCTGAAAATCGCTCCAACGACATCTTATCGGCTTATCCCAGTGCATTTGAAAACAGTTGGCTGCATACCGAACTCAATCAAGCCAGAAACTTTAAACCATGGATGGCTAAAGGACTTTATCTGGGTACGGCCATGGTTGGCTTAGAGCAAAAACTCTTGGGTGGCAATCCGCCATGGACGATTCATAATCGCCGCGCCGATCACGAATGCCTTGAACCAGCCTCGCAGCACCAACCGATTGATTACCCCAAGCCCGATGGCAAGATTACCTTTGATCGCCTCTCTTCGGTTTTTATCTCCAACACCAATCATGCGGAAGATCAACCAGCCCACCTCACCCTGAAAGATGCATCGGTGCCGGTGCAAGTTAACTTAAAAACCTATGCTGGCCCAGAGCAACGCTATTGCCCTGCTGGCGTATACGAATACGTTGAAAAGAATGGCGAAACGCAATTGCAAATTAATGCGCAAAACTGCGTGCACTGCAAGAGTTGTGACATCAAGGACCCCACGCAAAACATCATTTGGATTACGCCCGAAGGTGGCGGCGGTCCTAACTATTCATCGATGTAGCTGCAAGATCTCGGTGTGGGGCTTGCTCCACACTAAATGCGGTGAGAGCGCACCTTCTGAATGGCTAGCCCTGCGAGGCCGCAAGCCAAGGCCGACATCACAAAGACATCCCGTGGCTGCAATGCCTCCCAGACCCAGCCAGCAGCAAGGCCACCGAGAGTACCTCCTAAGCCATACGACACGGTAGTGAACAGGGCTTGACCACGCGCTTGTAAAGGACCCGAGAACCAGCGCTGAATCAGTTTGACGCTTGCGCTGTGGTGCGCCGCAAAGGTGCCCGCATGCAATACCTGCGCCAGAATCAATACGGCCGTAGTCGGATACAAGGCGATCAACATAAAGCGCACGACCCCCATGCCAAACGTCGCTTGCAATACGACTTCGGGATCAAGGCGGCTGAGCACTTTACTCTGAAAGTAAAAGAACACCACTTCAGCAAAAACACCCAAGGCCCAAAACAAACCAATCTCCCATTTGTCGTATCCGAGGCTAACCAAGTACAAGGAGAAAAATACATATAAGGCGGCATGCGCAAAGATCATAAAAAAACCCGAGACCAAAAACCAACGGACATCGGGATTAATTAAAACACTGCGCAGCTCGCCGCGTAGCATGGGGCGGCGATCGAGCTTCGGTTCACGCATACACCAGGTATCGATTGCCAGCAAAAAGAGCACTGCAGCGCCAATCCACGGAAACCAGGCAATACCAAAGCGATCAAAAAATTCACCGGCTAGAAGCACCATGCAGATAAAACCAATCGAACCCCATAAACGCAATCGCCCATAGCGCTTATCAAAGGAGTTGTCTTTAAATAATGCATGCACCGTAGCCGCCTCCCCCAGCGGAGTGAGGCTACTTAAGATGGTGTGCAGAATAAACATCCAAACAAAAAAAGCGATGTAACTTTCCAGAAAAAAGATACATAAGAACACGAGGCTAGCAAGCGCTGCACAGAAGCGAATAATGCCAATTCGATTCGAAAGGTAGTCCGATAACCAGCCCCACGAAAAGGGCCCTAAGATGCGCGTCACTTGCAGCATCGACATCAATACCGCAATCTCAATCGCACTAAATCCTTTATCTAAAAAATACAGGCTAGCAAACGGCGAAATGAGGCCGACGTAGGCAAAGTACAAAAAGAAAAAGGACCCGAAGGCCCAGCGTACCGATAGCGTCATTGGTGTTTGTGCTTTAGGAAGATTGCGCGCCAGGGCGAGCGCCTGGAATAGCTGCCATCGCCACCTGAACATCAGCGCACTGGGCACGGTGCCGCAAGGCATGGTCCATTAAAACCAATGCCAACATGGCTTCGGCAATCGGGGTTGCCCGAATGCCAACGCAGGGATCATGCCGCCCTTTGGTTTGCACCGTCATCGGCTTGCCATCTAGGTCAATCGACTCTTTCGGGCTCATGATGCTCGAGGTTGGCTTGATCGCAATCGCAACGCGCAAGTCTTGGCCGGTGCTAATGCCGCCCAATGTGCCGCCCGAGTGATTGCTCGCAAAGCCATCGGGATGCAGCTCATCACCGTGCTCACTACCGCGCTGCGCTACCGCCGCAAAGCCAGCGCCAATCTCAACGCCCTTCACGGCATTGATGCCCATCATGGCATGGGCAATATCGGCATCGAGCTTATCAAATAATGGTTCGCCCAGACCCATGGGTACGTGCGTTGCGCGTACTTCAATCTTGGCGCCACAGGAATCGCCTGCTTTGCGCAAACTATCCATATAGTCTTCGAGCTGAGTCAGCATTGAATTGTTGGCCACAAAGAAGGGATTGCGCTCAATGTGCTCTGCATCCTCGAAGGGCACAGCAAGTTCACCCAATTGGCTCATGTAACCATAAATGCGAGTGCCATACTGTTCATGCAGCCATTTTTTGGCAATCGCTGCAGCGGCTACTACGGGCGCCGTCAAACGCGCAGAAGAGCGGCCTCCCCCCCGCGGATCTCGGAAACCATATTTATGGTGATAGGCATAGTCGGCATGACCAGGGCGGAAGGTTTGCAAAATGCTGCTGTAATCCTGGCTGCGCTGATCGGTATTGCGAATCAAGAGTGCGATGGGT
>JBIIGG010000175.1:0-2663 GCA_044236575.1 Polynucleobacter sp.
TGTAACGACGGTGTGCGCACACGCACAAGCCTTGGCTCAGTGCCAACAGTGGCTCAGCGTGCATGTTCCCCAGTTGCAGCGCCAAGCAGTTAGCAGTAATGCAGAAGCTGCGCGCATGGCGGCTGCCGATCCCACGATTGCAGCAATTGCAGGTGACCCGGCGCAAGTGGCATATGGTTTACAGGCGGTGGCCAGCCAGATTCAGGATGACCCACACAATCGCACGCGTTTTGTGGTGGTCGGAAGCTATCAATGCCAGCCTACTGGCAATGATCAAACTGCCCTGGTCCTGTCGGTTGCAAACAAGCCGGGAGCGGTCCATTCTTTATTGGCGCCCTTGGCTAAGCATGGTGTTTCGATGACGCGTTTCGAATCGCGTCCGGCGCGCAAAGGTACCTGGGAATACCACTTCTATATTGATGTCGCTGGTCATGCCGAGGATGCCAATGTGGCCAAGGCGTTAATAGAGTTACAAGACACGGCTGCCTTTTATAAAAAACTGGGTTCCTACCCGCGTGCATTGGGTTAATGATGAGCACGCCACTTGGTCTTAAGCACATTCAAGCAATTGCACCTTACGTCGGCGGCAGGCCAATCAGCGAAGTAGCGCGTGAATACGGCCTGGATGAGAGCAAGATTGTGAAGCTTGCCTCCAATGAAAACCCGCTCGGTATGCCGAAGTCAGCGCAAGAGGCGATGCTACGTGCTTCAAGTGACCTTGGACGTTATCCCGATTCCAATGGCTTCGAGCTCAAGAAAGTCTTATCGGATCGCTTGGGTGTTCCTGCCGACTGGATCACCTTAGGTAACGGTAGTAATGATATTTTGGAGTTGACTGCGAGAGCCGTTGCACAAGCGGGCGATGAAATCATTTTTTCAAAGCATGCGTTTGCGGTGTATCCGCTTGCCACGCAGGCAGTCGGTGCTGTCGCGGTTGAGGTGGCGCCAACACCGCAATACGGCCACGATTTGCCGGCGCTGCTCGAAGCGATTAAACAATCGGGCAATAAAGCCAAGCTGGTGTTTGTGGCCAATCCGAATAATCCCACTGGTAGCTACTTAGAGCCTAAAGAAATCGAAGCGTTTTTATCGAAAGTGCCAAGCAATGTAGTGGTCGTGCTTGATGAAGCGTACAACGAATATTTGACGCCAGAGCAGCGCTACGATGCGATTGCCTGGGTCAAGCGCTATCCCAATATGATTCTTTCCCGCAGTTTTTCTAAGGCCTATGGTTTGGCTGGCCTGCGGATTGGTTATGGTGTAGCCCAACCTGGATTGACCGATTTACTCAATCGCATTCGGCAACCCTTTAATGTCAATAGCCTTGCTCAGGCCGCAGCGATTGCTGCCTTTCAGGACGATGCTTTTTTACAAGCTGGCTTTGCATTAAATCAAGCCGGGTATGCGCAATTAACGAATGCGTTTAAAGAACTCGGGCTGCGATTCTTACCCTCCGCTGGTAACTTTGTGCTGGTCAAGGTCGGCGAAGATGGTGGCGCAGGTGCGCGCATTAATTTAGAACTGCTCAAGCGGGGAATCATTGTTCGGCCGGTTGGTAATTATGGCTTGCCGGAATGGCTGCGTATCTCGATTGGCCTGCCCGAAGAGAATGCTGCATTTATTCAAGCCCTGCGCGACATTATAAAGTCGACCTAAATTTTAAGTAAGCAACACCTACACAATAAGCACACACTAAGTACATTATTTATTCATGACTCAATCTAAATCCATCCACTTTGGTAAAGTCACTATTGTGGGTGTTGGTCTCATTGGCGCCTCCCTTGGTCTTGCTCTAAAGCGTGCAGGCGTAGTGGATGCTGTATACGGCGTAGGCCGCAGCAAAGCCAATCTAGATCAAGCGATAGCCATGGGTGCCATTGATGGCGTTCTCACTTTAGAGGAGGCTGCAAAACAATCCCAAGTCATTGTGCTGTGCGTGCCGGTGGCGCAAATGCGTGCCACATTTACTGCCCTCGAGCCTTTTTTAGAGCCACATACTTTAATGACGGATGCAGGAAGCACCAAGGGCGATGTGATTCTGGCGGCCAAAGAAGTCTTAGGAAAAAAAGCCTGTCAATTTGTGCCGGCTCATCCGATTGCGGGTGGTGCCCAGCATGGCGCTGCAGCAGCCAAGGCCGATTTGTTTGAGGGCAAGCAAACCATCATTTGCCAGCTGCAAGAAAATGCCAAGGTCGATGTCGAGCTCATTACCCAGTTTTGGGAATCAACGGGCGCTCGGGTACGTAAGATCGGTGCCGTTCAGCACGATGCGATTTTTGCAGCAGTGTCACACCTGCCCCATGTCCTTTCGTATGCGCTGATGGTTAGTGTCCTAAATTCTGAAGATGCGCAAGAAAAACTCCAGCATGCTGGCGCGGGGTTTCGCGACTTCACCCGCATTGCTGCCTCTAGCCCAGAAATGTGGCGTGACATTTGTTTGGCCAACCGGACTGCAATTTTAAAAGAGTTGGATCAGTACTTATCGGTAGCAGGACACTTGCGGGAACTGATTGCAAATGAAGATGCCGCTGGTTTAGAAAAAGCATTTGCAAAAGCCAGTAAGGCGCGCCAAGCATGGGATGGCTCTCAATGAGCCAGCAGGGTAGCCGAGTAGAGCAAATGAAGATTGGCCCATTTAAGCGGGCGCAAGGACAAGTTACGCT
>JBIIGG010000176.1:0-2645 GCA_044236575.1 Polynucleobacter sp.
CCCGGCACGCCTTGGACTGGAAAAATCCAGAATTTTATGACCGCGAGAACCTCGAAGCAGAAATGGAGCGGGTATTTGATTTATGCCACGGCTGCCGTCGTTGCTTAAGCTTATGCGGCTCCTTCCCTACCCTCTTTGACCTGATCGACGCCACTGAAGATGGCGAAGTGGAGCAAGTACAAAAGGCAGACTATCAAGCAGTTGTCGACCAATGTTATTTGTGCGACGTCTGCTACATGACCAAGTGCCCCTACGTTCCACCACACCCTTGGAACTTGGATTTCCCACACCTGATGTTGCGGGCAAAAGCAGTTGCGTTTAAAGAAGACAAAACCACTTTCCGCGACAAGCTCTTGTCATCGACCGATAAATTAGGTCACTTTGCCGGCATTCCAATCGTCACGCAAACCGTCAATGCAGTGAACCAAATTGGGCTTGCTCGCTTAGTGATGGAAGGCGCGCTTGGGGTCGATAAAAAGGCATGGATTCCAGAATACGCAGCAAAAACTTTCCCTCAATTGGCTGAGAAATCCACTGCATTCCCCGTCAAGGATGGCAATAAGACGCCAGGCAAAGTGGCGATTTATGCAACCTGCTATGTGAACTACAACGAGCCCGGCATTGGTCAAGACTTAATCAAAATTCTGCAACACAACCAAATTCCGTATGAGCTGGTTGATAAAGAAGCCTGCTGCGGTATGCCGAAATTGGAATTAGGTGACTTGGAGTCGGTTGAAGAAAACAAGAACAAGAACATTCCGAAGCTGGCTAAATTGGCGAAGGAAGGTTATGCCATTTTGACTCCCATTCCATCGTGCACCTTGATGTTTAAGCAAGAGCTGCCACTGATGTTCCCAGATGATGCCGACGTTCAACTGGTCAAGCAAGCGATGTGGGATCCCTTCGAGTATTTAGTTGCACGTAACTCTGATGGTTTACTCAAGACCGATTACAAAACCGAATTGGGTCATGTGAGCTACCACGTTGCCTGCCACTCGCGCGTACAAAACGTCGGGCAAAAGACCGCCGAAGCCCTGAAGATGATTCCGGGAACCGAAGTGCATGTAGTCGAGCGTTGCTCAGGCCACTCCGGCACCTGGGGCGTGAAGAAAGAGTTCCATGCCATGGCCATGAAGATTGGTAAGCCGGTGTTTAAGAGCATGGCCGAGAACGAGCCCAACTACATCAGCTCCGATTGCCAGCTGGCAGGTCATCACATTGCCCAAGGCATGGAAGAGCTCGGCTTGCCTAAGTCGGCGATGGCACATCCGCTCACCTTAATGGCAAAAGCCTACGGCCTCTAAACCGATCGATTGAATACAAACTGAATACAGGAATACAAGCACCATGGCAAAAATTACCCGCGACAGCCTCTTAAGTTTGGAGGCGTACCACAAGGATCGCCCAGAAATTCGGGAGAAGGCGATTCAAGAGCGCCGTATGCGCACCGTGCATTTAGGCGAGCACCTCACCATGATTTTTGAAAACGAATTTTTAATGCGTTATCAAATTCAAGAGATGCTGCGCGTTGAAAAAACCTTTGAAGAAGAAGGCATTCAAGATGAACTCGATGCCTACAATCCACTCGTACCTGATGGCACTAACTTCAAAGCGACGATGATGCTGGAGTACCCCAACGAAGGTGATCGTAAAGTTGCCTTAGCGAAGTTGGTTGGTGTTGAGGACAAGATCTTTCTAGAAGTCGAAGGTCAGCCTCGTGTTTATAGTCTGGCGGATGAAGACCTGGAGCGCTCGACTGCGGAAAAAACATCCGCAGTGCATTTCATGCGTTTTGAGCTCACACCCGACATGATTAAGGCTCTTAAAGCAGGCGCGCAAATGATGGTGGGCTGTGATCACAAAGAGTACCCCATGCACGTTAAAACCTTGCCACACGAGACATTGGCTTCGCTCATTTCTGACCTGAACTAAGCCGCCGTCTGCGCATGGCAAGTTACACTTTTTTACGCTGCTAATAACTCAACGGCTGGCACAAAATCCAGCTGTTGAGCACTCGCAACGGGCTCTGAGGCCAACTGGCCGCGATGCACATTCAGGCCATTGCGCAAATGCACATCGTGGTTCAGTGCAGCTACTAACCCTCTGTTTGCTAAAGCTTCCACAAACGGATAGGTTGCATTGGTCAACCCAAAGGTGGATGTCCGTGCGACTGCCCCTGGCATATTAGCGACGCAATAATGAATCACGCCGTCTACCAAATAACTCGGATCGCTGTGCGTCGTTGGCCGTGACGTTTCAAAGCAGCCGCCCTGATCAATTGCAACATCAACCACAACTGCTCCTGGCTTCATCTTGGCCACCATGCTGGCACTGACTAATTTGGGTGCTGCACCTCCTGGTAGAAGTACTGCACCAATCACGACATCGGCTGCATAGACTTCGCGCTCGATCGACAACGGATCGGAGTAGTAGGTACGAACCCGATTGCCGTAGGCAGCATCGATTTGACGCAAGCGATCCAGATCTTTATCGATGATGCAGACATCTGCTCCAATGCCAACGGCCATCTGCAATGCATTTCGACCAACTACGCCCGCGCCCAAGATAACCACCTTCGCCGCTGCCACCCCTGGAATACCCGCTAGCAAGATTCCAGGTCCACCATGGCTCTTTTCCATTTGCGC
>JBIIGG010000177.1:0-2639 GCA_044236575.1 Polynucleobacter sp.
TCGCTCGGCGCAATGGACGACGATATTCCGTTTTAAATAAGCACTACTGTCTGGCGTGGCGTATGTTGTCAGGCCAGACAGCGTTGTAATCCGTTCGAAACGGATTGATATCAAGGCCGCCCCGCCGCGTGTAGCGCGCATAAACCGATAAATTTTCTGGTTTGCACTGCCGCTTGATATCGCAAAAAATGGTTTCTGCACAGTGCTCATGAAATTCCCCGAGCTCTCGAAACCCAATTAAATAACGCAGTAATCCCTCTTCTTCAATCGGCCTGCCTTGGTAGCGAATTTGAATGCTGGCCCAGTCGGGCTGTCCAGTTACGGGGCAATTCGATTTCAGTAAATGCGATACCAGGCATTGCTCTATGAGGGAGCTAGCGTGATCTGCCTTCAATAAGGCTGGGTCTGCTTTTACATGCGGATCAATTTCAATATCAAGGCGATCGAGCAAAACCCCATCCATTTCCCGCATACCGCGTTTTGAAAGCTGCTCAGGAGTAAACATGCGCATCCGAATCGGTGCTCCCGCAACCGCCGATAAATCGGCCACGACACGCTCCCGCAGGGTTTCTTCATCTGCAATGCGCTCACTGTTCAGGCTATTTAAAAAGAGCTTGAAGGATTTGGACTCGATCATGCAGGGTGAGTCTGCGGGGATTTCAAACTCAGCTAAAGCAATTTGTGGCTTGCCTTTTAAATTGAGCCAGCTGAGCTCAAACGCATTCCACAGATCAACGCCAAAAAATGGGAGAGCGCTAGCTGGACTAAGACCTAACTTCGCTCGGTTTTCTGCGCGCGGAATCGGAAACAGCACACTGGGATCGTAGTGCTGGGGGTATGCAATTTCTTTACCCAGTGGTAAGCGGGAGGAGTCGGAATAGCTCATGGAGAAAGTGGGTAAGGCGTGCCGAATTAACTACTGGATTTTGGGCGGTTAGCGACCCCCGAAACTACATGCCCCGTAGGCGCAACGGATGCTGCTGAGTTGCAATGCCCGGTTTGATCATCAAAGAAAAAATCGGGTTCGAATTCGCGGAGGAACTCACTTTTTGAAAGGCCGCCTAAGAACATTGCTTCATCTACATCAATGCCCCAATTCATGAGGGTGCGAATCGCGCGTTCATGCGCGGGGGCGGAGCGGGCAGTGACGAGCGCAGTCCGAATGCGCATGCCATGCGCAGCCTGTGTTCCGGACTGACTTTGCAGGCGGTGCAGGGCTTCCAGTAAGGGCTTAAAGGGACCGGGTGGTAACGGAATCGCCACCTTTTTGCTTTCGTGATCAACAAATGCTTCTAGCCCGCTACTCTGAAATACTTGCTCTGCTTCGTCTGAAAATAAAACGGCATCACCGTCAAAGGCAATGCGGATTTCATTGGGATGCGATTCGGCAGTTTTGCTGGACTCGGGGTAGACGCGCGCCGCTGGAAAGCCAGCATCAATCGTCGCCCGCACATCATCTTCATTGGCCGATAAAAATAAATTTGCCTGTAATGAGCGCAGGTAATGGTAGGGCGGCCTGCCACGAGTAAATACGCCGCGTTCCAAGCGAAGCTGGTGATGCTCTGCAGAGCGGAACACGCGCAAGCCACTGACGGGATCATTGCGTGACAAGATCACGACCTCGACGCGTTGCTCGTCACCTTGATTAAAGGCCAATAGTTTTTGTACCAAAGGAAAAGCAACACCTGTTTGTGCAGGCGTGGCCAACCGATCCAGCTGTAGCTTCATATAGGCGCTGTCATCGCTGGTTTCAAATAGGCGATTCTCTTCCTCGAAGTCAAAGAGCGCGCGCGATGAAATCGCAACAACGAGCTTTCCGGTCAGGCTATAGGACATTCCATTCCGTTACTTTAAGAACAGCTGGTAAGCGGGGTTCGCACTTTCATTCCAGTGCGGGTAGCCGAGGGAAGCCAAGAAGGATTGGAATTGCTTCTGCTCATTTTTGGGCACTTGAATGCCGACAAGAATGCGGCCGTAGTCTGCACCATGGTTACGGTAATGAAACAGGCTGATATTCCAATTGGGTGCCATGCTGGTTAAAAAGCGCATCAAGGCACCGGGGCGCTCAGGGAACTCAAAGCGGTAGAGCAGCTCATCGTGCGCTAAAGGAGAGTGACCGCCGACCATATGCCGCAGATGCGATTTGGCAAGCTCATCGTGGGTTAAATCAATCGTCGCAAATCCCGCTTTGGCAAAGTGCTTAGCGATCTCGGCGCTATCGGCCGATTTTTGCGTACTAACACCAACAAAAATATGTGCTTTGGCTTGATCAGCAATGCGGTAATTAAATTCGGTGACATTGCGCTTGCCGAGCAATTGACAGAAACGTTTGAAGGAGCCCCGCTCCTCAGGAATGGTAACCGCAAAGATAGCCTCCCGAAACTCACCCACGTCGGCGCGCTCAGCCACAAAACGCAGGCGACTGAAGTTCATATTGGCGCCGCATGCAATCGCAACCAAGGTTTTGTCTTTTACTTTTTTCTTTTCAACGTATTTCTTGAGGCCAGCAATCGCGAGTGCGCCCGCAGGCTCCAAAATACTGCGCGTATCGGTAAACACGTCATTGATGGCGGCACAAATTTCATCGGTGTCAACGGTAATGATGTCATCGACCACGCGCTTGCAGATGCGGAAGGTTT
>JBIIGG010000045.1:0-9832 GCA_044236575.1 Polynucleobacter sp.
GCGTGGGCAATGTGCTGCATCATCACTGTCTTACCTGACTTGGGTGAAGACACAATCAAGCCGCGCTGACCAAAACCAATTGGCGAGATCATATCGATGATGCGACCCGTTAAATTTTCTTCCGCCTTAATATCGCGCTCTAAATGAATGGTGCGATTGGGGTGAAGCGGCGTCAAGTTCTCGAACATGATGCGGTTCTTCAGGGCCTCTGGCGCTAAGCCATTGATCTTGTCAACTTTGACCAACGCAAAGTAGCGCTCACCGTCCTTTGGTGTGCGGACTTCACCTTCAACGCTATCGCCGGTATGCAGATTAAAGCGTCGAATTTGGGCTGGCGAGATGTAAATATCATCGGGCGAGGCCATATAGGAGGCTTCGGGGGAGCGTAAAAAGCCAAAGCCGTCAGGCAATACTTCGAGTACGCCGTCGCCAAACACGGATTCACCCGACTTAGCCCGCTTTTTCAGAATCGCAAACATCAATTCTTGTTTGCGCATCCGCTGGGTATTTTCAATCTCGAGGCTAGCAGCCATCTCGAGTAGGGCGGAAACGTGGAGTACTTTTAATTCAGTTAATTGCATTGTGTTTAGTGATCTAAGTGGGTATGTGGAGGGGCGTGACTGCTACAAAGGCAGCGGGCCGAAAGGGAAAGGAGATGTTGCGTTCAGTGGAGATCTAAATGAGATGGGCGCTACAAAAAATGAGCTTGGAATTAATCAGGGTAGTAAATCAAGAAACAAATGAGGAGGGGGGGATGTGGAACCAGAAATGGGGAAGCACTGATTAGTGCGTTTTGAGGATATTACACTAAAAACGCCATTTGGCAAGAATGGAGCTCAATAAAACGGGATTTACCCAACAGGGCCTGAAACAAAGACAGGCTCGAATAGTGAGCCTGTCATGCGGGATACTTAAATATTACCGTCGATAAAGGCGGCTAACTGGGATTTGGAGAGCGCGCCTACTTTTTGAGCGGCTACTGCACCCCCTTTAAAAAGGATCAAGGTCGGAATGCCGCGAATATTAAATTGCGCCGGAACACCTTGGTTCTCATCCACATTCATTTTGGCGATTTGGATTTTATCGCCGTACTCAGTCGACAGCTCTTCCAAAATAGGACCAATCATTTTGCAAGGACCACACCACTCTGCCCAAAAATCAAGCAAAACGGGCTTATCGGATTGGAGAACATCTTGCTCGAATGAAGCGTCACTGACGTATTTAATGCCGGCACCCATGAAAAATTCCTTATTTATTAGTATGTCAAAGCTTATATTAGCAATAAGCCAGCTTTCTTGCCCAAGACAACAGATTACCGCATAAATCCGATTACCCATGAAAACCCCCGCCGCCTTTCCGAATATCCCAGAGCGTGACGCGCCAGGGTACGGGCAACCGCTGGCGTGGTCTGTTTCTCCCGATGGAAGTTCCTTAAAAACCCTCTCCACTGGTATTTGGAATGTGGCCATGCAAACGGGTCAGCGGCCACTGGTTGTGCTCAGTACGGCTGGACCATTAATGACCTTACGCAGTAGTTTAGAGCGCCATCGCCCAACAGAAATTGCACCCCAGATTGCATTTTTGCCGGAGGTAATGAGTCTGAGTGATTGGTTGGGATCGGCTCCGCAAAGCTGGGCCTTTCCCAAGGCGCAAACACCGCTAGAGCGTTGGTTGGCAGTCTATGCCGCACTTCAAGCGCACCCCAAACTGCGTGCCTGGTTTAAGGCGGAGAGTGAAGCGGGAGCGTGGGGTTTGGCGCAAGCGATTATTGCCGCTTGCGATACCTTATCCAGCGCTGTGTTATCTCAGTCCGCATTGTTACTGGAGCCCCAACAGGAAGCGGTATCCAATGATGCGTGGCTGCGCTCGCTTGAGAAGTTACTTGAAAACGCCATTGAAGAGGCCTATCCAGTGCTAGCTCGCAAAGTAGTCGACCGAGAGGCAGAAGTATTGCTGCTCTTTTGGCGCTACCTCAGTGATGCAGGCAATCCAATTCTTCGCAAGCACCTTGCGCTTGCAGCGCACCTGCAGGCTGCTCAACAGGCACAGCATGCTAGGCCTTTTGTTTGGGTTCAAACCGCCGATGGACTAGCAAGTGAGCGTACTGTGATGCAGCGTTTTATAAATGAGTACGCAGTCCATGCTCCAGTAATTGATATCAGTCTGAATTGGAGCGATGTGGGTTTGTGGCCCGAAGCATTATCGGCAGGAGAGATTGAGGTAAGCCAAGCAAGCCAAGGAAGCCAAGCAAAGCAAGATGCGATCGATAACGCTAAAGCCACGTATCGAGGTCAATGGCGTTTGCTCTCGGCCAATCGATTTGAAGAGTTGGCATGGATGGCCGCCAAAAGCGTTGAGCAGCACATCATCGCCGGCAAGAAAAATATAGCGCTGGTTGCGCAAGACCGTTTAGCAGCCCGCCGTACGCGTGCACTCTTGGCACGTTTTGGTCCAGCGCTTGCGATTCGGGATGAAACCGGCTGGAAGTTATCGACGACACGCGCCGCAGCAGCGCTGCACAGTTGGCTCTCCCTCATTCGTGCTCCTAAAGAAGGCCCTAGTGCCGCCGATCTATTGGAATTTTTGCAAAACCCGTTTGTCGATATCCCAGCCATCTTAGGAAAAGATCCCCAAGACTGCAACGGCTTGATTGCCGAACTGGAAGATCGCTTAATTGCCGCACAAGCCCATTCAGGATGGGAATCTTTTTACATCGCCATGGAAGGGGTGCGCTACGGTACTGTGTTTCGTCAGACGCCGGGCAATCCATTGCTATTAGAGTTATTGCAGTTTGTGCGTGGCCGAACCGTTCAGTGGCGCAGTAAAAACGTGGATGTAAGCCAGGCATACCAACAGCTGCAAGGCGACATCACCGCGTTCGGTATGGCACAGACCTTAGCCGAAGATTCTGCTGGTAAGCAATTACTGGATGTACTTCTGACCTTAGAGATGCCCTTGCAGCCGAGCACGATCAAATCAATCCAGCTGCGACTGAGCGAGTGGATCAATCTCTTAAGCTCGGCAATTGAAGAGGCTTCGTATCAAGAGGGCAGCAAACAGGCCCATGCCAATCTCAGCATCTTGCCCTTGAGCTCGACTCGCCTGCGGGAATTCGATGCGGTGATTATGGTTGGCTGCGATGAAAATCAATTACCGGCATTTTCAGAGCCGCCCTTGTTTTTTTCAGAAACCCTCAATCGATTGCTGCACGGATCGACGATTGAACATGAATTCAAACAACAAGCGCGTGACCTCTCGCAGCTCTTGGTCAGTTGCCCTGCAGTGGATCTACTGTGGCAAAGTAAAAGCGCCAATGGCGAGCCTATTCGCTCTGCCGCATGGATTCAGCGCTTGCAAATGGCCTTACCAGATTGGAAGATGGAAACCCAAACCACCTGTTCTGGGGGTGTAAAGCGCGTAGGCGCCAGCGAGCGCATGGACGGCGCCAGTGCGACGCCCAATGCGGCGTTGCCTTTGCCTTTATCGATGAGCCCAAGTACGTATCGCACCTTACGGGATTGCCCGTATCGCTACTATGTCCGCAGCTTGTTGGGCTTACGCAAGCAGCACGGCTTTGATGAGGGCATTGATGCCTCCTTGGCTGGGCAAACCATTCATGCGGTATTGCATCAGTTTTTCCGTGCACTCAAAACCCAAGAGCAAACCGATTTGGCTGCGATTGCCTACGGCAGTGATGCGCGGCGGGCGTGGATGACGCAGCATTTAAATCAGGTATCCGAGCGAATCTTTGACAGGTTCATTGCGGGTGACGAGCGCGTGCTCGGTGTACTGCGCGATTGGCAAAAACAAATTCCGAGCTTTATAGAATGGCAACTGCAGCGCGAGGCTGAAGGCTGGCGTTACCTCGATGGTGAAATCCAGGTCGGTTTTGATTTACCCTTCACAACCGAGGATGGCGAGCTACGGATGATGCGCATCGAAGGCTATGTTGATCGCATTGATGCGAATATGCATTCGGCAAGCGCAGCCGTGCTGGACTATAAGCACCAAACGATAAAACGAGTACGCGATCGTGCCGCGAGTATTTTAGATGATCCGCAGTTATTAATTTACGCACGCGCGGTAACACATGCCGATTCCAATTTGCCGATGCAAGGGCGAACAGTAACGGATGCTGAGTGGGTTGCCTTGAAAACCGATATAAAAAATAGTAATGGCAGCGCAGAGCGTTCGATTGCCGTTGCCGACCTCGCCGAGACAGCCAAGCAATCCATGGCACAAATCACCGAGGATGTGGAGCTATTGTGGGCGCGCAAAACCCTCAATGCATTTGCACCGGATAGTGTGTGCCGCTATTGTGAGTCGCGCGGCATTTGCAGAAAGGGGATGTGGTGAGCCCAGCCCAATCGAACCAGCAACGCGCCTGCGATCCAGCACGCTCCGTGATGGTTTCTGCCTGCGCAGGCAGTGGCAAGACCTGGTTGCTGGTAGCGCGTCTGGTTCGCATCTTATTGGCCGGCGCTAAGCCTCATCAAATCCTCGCGCTCACCTTTACGCGCAAGGCTGCGCAAGAGATGCGCGAGCGCTTGTATGGCCTCTTAGAGGAATTTGCCCGGTGCGATGATGCCGCATTGATTACCGCGCTGGTTGAGCGTGGCCTTAATGACACGGAAGCGAGAACTGCCATACCGCAAGCCCGCTCCTTATATGAAACCGTGCTTGCAAGTCCGCAAGCGATTGTGATCGATACCTTCCACGGTTGGTTTGGCAAGCTCTTGGGCGCCGCTCCCGTATCGATTGGCATTCAGCCAGGATTTAGTTTGCGCGAAGACAGTAAGCGCCTCCAAGAAGAATGTTTAGCCGATTGGTGGAGTCAAGTGCCCAAGGAGCTTAAGCCCCATTACGAATCGCTTCTGCAACAGCTCGGCGCCCATGAAACCCTACAATTCTTAACGGGCAGTTATAGCGCATTTAAACAGCGGGGCGCGTGGACTTTATTTGAAGCACGCTGCTCTGAGCAGGGTACAACTCCCATTCTGCAGTTAGAGCAGATGCTGACGCAGTTCAGAGCGCCCGATGCAGTATTGCAGATTTGGAATGCCCCAAATACCCTCGCCGATTTAGAGCTCTTGACGCGTTGCTTTGCTAACAGTACGCAAACCGAAAAAAATTACTGTGCAGTGATTGAAAGTGCAATCGACGCTAAAAAAGCCGGATTGGATATCACGCAACAGGAGGCATTGATTGCGGCGCTTGAAGCGATTTTCCTGACGAAAGAGAAAACACCGCGTAGCGCCAATGCCAAAGTATCGAACGATCTAAAAAAATGGCTCAGCAAAGCCGATCAGGGAATTAGCGAGTCCGGTTATCTGGCTTGCAAAGAAGCCTGGGCAGATGCATTTTTGGCCAATGTCCAGCGCGATTGCGAAGCAGCTGCTTTACAACTCAATACCGCCTGGTTTGCGATGAGCGCTGCAATGCTGGCTCATGTGCAGACGAGTAAAGAGGCAATGCGCGTACGTGATTTTGATGACTTGGAAATTGGGGTGAGTCAGCTCATGGCAGATTCGAGCCATGCGGCTTACCTTCAGGCGCGGCTCGATTCACGCTACCAGCATATCTTGATTGACGAGTTTCAGGATACCAATCCCTTGCAATGGCAAATCCTACGGTCGTGGTTAGAAGGGTATGGCGCGGATACAAACAAGCCCAGTATTTTTATTGTGGGCGATCCAAAACAATCGATTTACCGTTTTCGGCGCGCCGACCCGCGCTTATTTGAGACTGCCAAAGACTTTTTGCAAAGCGAGCTGGGCGCTGATTTTATTGAACTGGATGTAACGCGGCGTAATGAACCTGCGATTAATAAGGCCGTTAATTGCACCTTTAGCAGCGACCTCTTGCCTGAAAGCTACCCGTATACGCTGCAAACCACCGCATGGACGGCGCCAGATTTACCTGATGCAACAGCGAATGCGGGCAATCAGGGCGAGGCTTATTTACTGCCCTTAATTCCGCCTGAAGAACATGAGGCAAGCGAGCGATCGGGCAACGCCTTTGCAGGACCATTGCCGGATGCCAGCGAGACGGGCAGTGTCATGCAGCGCTATCGGGAAGGACAGCGCATCACCCAGATTATTCGCGAGGTGATGCAAACACGCCGTGTGCTGGAGTTGGTCGATGGTCAAAAGGTATGGCGTGATCCGCGGCCGAGTGATTTCTTATTATTAGTAAAACGCCGTCAATTTTTGCCGCAATACGAGCGCGCCATGCGCGAAGCCGGATTAGCGTTTGAGAGTTCACGGCTGGGGGGGTTATTAAACACCCTCGAGATTGATGATCTGATCGCGCTTTTAACAGTATTAGTGACGCCGCGCCATGATTTGCCGTTAGCGCAGGTATTACGTAGCCCTCTTTTTGGCGCAAGCGAAGACCAAATGCAATCGCTAGCGATTTCACTAGTAAGCGACGGATACCGATCGTGGTGGGATGCCTTGCAGGCCAGCTCTAATCCAGCCTTACTTAAGGCAGGGCGATACCTCGAGCACTGGCGTGTTTTGGGCGAGCACTTACCCGTGCACGATTTGCTCGATCAAATTTATGCTGAACATGATGTGCGCATGCGCTATGCAATTGCATCGGATGATTTACTGCGGCCGCAGGTCTTGGCGAATATCGATGCCTTTTTAGAGCTTGCCCTCAATCACGATGGTGGACGGTACCCCAGCTTAGGTCGTTTTATTGCTGAGATAAAAGCGATGCGCCAAGGCGACGATGATGAAACCCCCGATGAAGGGGAGATGGATTTGGATGGCGAGACTGCAGACTCAATTGAACTAGGGGACGACAATTCGCTTTCCGATGCGGATCGCAACAAACGCGTGCGCATGATGACCGTCCACGGCGCTAAAGGATTGGAGGCGCCATTTGTGGTCTTGCTCGATACTAATCACACCACTGGCATGAATCAACACCGCGGCATCTTGCTCGATTGGCCTCCAAACGAGCCGGCACCAATTCATTTATCGGCCTTTACCAAAGACACCATTACCAGCCCCCGTACGCAGATTCAGGAAGAAGAGCATCGCATTGCCTCCAATGAAAACTGGAATGCGCTTTACGTAGCCATGACACGCGCCAAGCAAGGACTGTGGATCAGTGGCGTAGCAAAATCCTCCACCAAAGAAGATGGCATTGATCTCAATTCTTGGTATTACCGCATTCAATCGGCGGAGCTATCTGACTTTGCGATATCGGATCATGTAGCTACGACGCCGAATGACCAAAAACTGACTGCGCAAAGCCAAAGCAATACAGGCATGTCATTTTCGATCGATGACTTTGTGATCGAGTGGGATGTGGCGCAATCCAGTAATGCCCTGCAGCTGGCCAATATAGAGGGTGGCATTACAAAGACCAACGCAGTAGAGGATCCAACAGAGCCCGAACTCGATCCCCGCATTTTGGAAGACGGCGTGTATTTTCATGCGCTCTTGGAGTGCTGCACACTTCAAAGTGGCAGCACTGTCTCGGATTTACCTAGCCTGACGCACACCATGAATTGGTTTGGCATTGATGAGGCAAGAGCTACCTTAGCGTTATCTCGGGCTAAAACAGTTCTGCAAACGGATGCTTTAAAACCCTATTTACTAGAAGGCGAGTGGATTCAGGCGTGGAATGAAATCGATGTACTCATGACCGCCGACGAAAACGAATCAATGCCGGATGAAGAGAACAGGAAAACCATTCATACGCGTTTTGATCGTTTAGTTGAGTTTGCCGATCGCTTGGTGATTTTGGACTACAAACTCAGCTTACCCAAGGAGGGTGATCGTAAATCCGTTCTGTATCAAAAGCAGTTACAGCAGTACGCGACTGGCCTACAGGGCATTCGAGGCGATAAACCCATTGAGGCTTATTTGGTTTCAGCGGCGGGAGAGTTGCTGCAGCTGGTTTGAGGCTACTAAACTAGTGCGCCTCTAAGGCTTTGCGTAAATAAGGATCAATATCGCCTTGGCCGAGCAACCAGCGTTTGTAGTCAGCAGGCACATCTGCGATGGCCATGCCTTTGTGTTTACCAAAGGGCATGACGCTGGGTGACCTGGCACTTTCAGAGGCGAGCCAGAGTGCTTCCATGCTAGTGATCGAACGGACTTGGCAAATATGCTGCAAGATAACAGCGCAGATGCCGACATCGGCTAAAGCGCTGTGGGCATTTTTAAGCATGCCCTTTGCATTCTTGCGATCCAGAAAATAGAGCAGGGCGCTTTGATTGTGGCTATCGAGCTCCGGCCAAATCGATCGAGCCAAGGCTAAGGTACAAATGCGCTTGATATCGGGATTGCCAATGGCCGCCCAATCAAAATCGACATTATGGCCAATCATGTACTGCGTATCGGCTGGCAAGGCAAAGGAAGTGCTCGGTGGACAATCGATGAGCTCCTCATCCAAAATGTGATGCGTTGCTAAAGCCCCCAGACTAATCGGCTTGCCCGGGTTATACCGCTGTACCCATGGATTGCTAATTGTAAATGGACTCAAGGAGCTTAGCTCAAGCCATGCCGCCTCAATAATGACCGGATTATTTTTATCGGTAGCTTCGGTATCAAAAATGATGGCGTTTGGCATGGATCATGGAGGTGTAATTAGATAAGTAAGACTTTATCTGATTTGCTGAATCTCAAGGCAATAACTACGTTATGAGCTTAATTGAGCAATCGTCAAGAAAGAGTCACGATACTGTGCTCTAATCGCGCCCATGATTACAGTTGTTATCGCCTCGTACCGGTATGGGCACCTCGCAGCACATTGCATTGAATCGCTGCTCTCGCAAAGCTGCATGCCGGAGCGCATTTTGTTCGTGGACGATGGAGCGCATGACTGTAGTCATCTACCAGCACTCTATCCCGATATCGAGTACGTTTTACGTCCCAACAACTTAGGCACTGTAGCTAATTTCCAGGATATGCTTTTTCGGGTAGAGACCGAGTACGTTCTCTTTATCGGTGCCGATAATTGGCTGCGCTCCGATTCGATTGAGTTACTTATGGCCCATGCCGATGCTGATATCGTGACCTATGACATCGTTGTTACTGGGGAACTGAAAGCAGAGATCACTTTGCGCGTTCCGGGTCAAACCCAGCTTCACCAGGGTGATTTGTATTGGGATCGGCAAGGCCTGCACCATGGCTCGATGATGTATCGCACTGCGCTGGGCAAGAAAATTGGCTACCAAAAGCGCTTTGCGCACCGCTCTAATCCCCAAGAAGACTGGAATCTATGGGACAAGATGCAAGAGCAGGGCGCTTCTGTTTCCAGCATTCCGGAGGGCTTGCTCTATTACCGCCGGCACCGTGAAAACTTTTTAAAGTATGGCGTGGCAGATTACGCGCCTAGCTTGCAATTGCTTGAGGCGCAGACCTCATAACTACTCTGAAGTAATAAAGAGAGTGTTAAAGTAATCCCTGAACCGTAAACAGTATTCCGGCCGCCACTATAACGAGGACTGGATTAACCTTGGTTCGGACTAAGATAACAAAGGCAATGAGTGCAAGCCCAAAGGTAATGGGGTTAGTGGCTGCGGCTTTTCCAACGGCGTAGACCCCGGAGACCATTAAGCCAATCGAGATAGGCTCGAGTGCATTTTGAATGGCTCTGCGCCAAGGGCTTTCACCCATCTTGATCCATAGGCGCCCAACAAATAAACACAAGACGCTAGACGGAATAAAGAAGGATAAAAAAACCACCGCAGCGCCGAGTATTCCGGCGACTTGCAAGCCGATCACCAAGACCATCAGCATATTCGGGCCTGGCGCCAATTGACCTAAGCTGTAAATATGCACAAATCGATCGTGCGTCAAGCTAAACTCAT
>JBIIGG010000178.1:0-2619 GCA_044236575.1 Polynucleobacter sp.
TAGGCGGTTACAACATGCTGCTTTATATGGCGATTCAGACATCAACTCCAATTAATGTGACTTTGATTGGTGCCAGTATGCCCATCATGATGCTTTTGATTGGGGCAGTATTCTTTTCAACGAAGCCTAATTGGTTTCAGGTGATTGGCGCACTTATCTCAATTACCGGAGTTTGTATGGTTCTCTCGCGCGGCGAGTGGCAAGCTATTTTTCAAATGGAATTAGTCTACGGTGACTTACTGATGGTGTTGGCAACCATTTTATGGGCTTTTTATAGTTGGATGCTTGCGCATCCTGGAAAAAGTACTGAGCGCCAATGGCCTTGGAGTGGTTTTTTACTGGCCCAGGTATTAGTAGGTTTGCTATGGTCATCGGCATTTACCGTAGTCGAATGGCAGGGGGGATATATGCATTTTGAGCCTAGCGTGCTTGTTATCCTGCTCATTTTGTACGTTGCTCTCGGCCCATCGCTGATTGCCTACCGCTGTTGGGGCTTGGGCGTTTCTAGAGTAGGGCCCACGATCGCTGCTTTTTTTGCTAACCTGATCCCACTCTTTACTGCGATTTTGTCTACTGTAATTCTAGGCGAATCGCCCCAAGGATTTCATGGCCTGGCCTTTATCTTAATTGCAACCGGCATCGCCATATCGGTGATCTTTGCACCCAAAGTATCGAAGAAGATCTAATATATATCCATGAAATCAATTAACCATTCTTCAGTCCTTATACCGAAGGTGCTAAGCATTGCCGGATCAGATAGTGGTGGTGGCGCTGGGTTACAAGCAGACCTCAAGGTGATGACATCCTTGGGTGTGTATGGCATGACCGTGGTAACTGCCATCACTGCGCAAAATACCCTGGGCGTGAGCAAAATTCAGGGGATTGATTTGGATGTCATTGAAGCGCAAATCGATGCGGTAGTCAGCGACATCGGCGTAGATGCGGTCAAGATTGGCATGCTTTCCACTCCTGAGATTGTGCACTGCGTTGCTGCGGCATTGCGTCGCCATGCAATTAAAACCATCGTGCTGGATCCCGTCTTACGAGCGACATCCGGAGCAAGCTTGGGCGGCGATGCAACGGCACATGCCATGCGCGATGTTTTGTTTCCCCTGGCAACGGTGATTACGCCCAATATGGAAGAGGCTTCTATTTTGCTGGGCCGACCCGTCTTAGAGCCCGATGACTTTGAGCAGGCTGCCCGGGATTTATTACAAATGGGCCCTGCTGCGGTATTAATTAAAGGCGGTCATCTTAATGTGAAGCATACCCAATTGATGGATTACTTGGTATGGCATGCAGTCGATGAAGACGGTAAAGCCATGACTGAGGAGCAGAAGTTACTGCATTACCGCGTTAACACTGCTAATACGCATGGCACAGGCTGCTCTTTATCGTCTGCAATTGCTTGCTATCTAGCGCAGGGTCATCAGCTTAAACATGCAGTTGCGAAAGCCATTGCCTATGTTGAGGCGGGCCTAGAGGCAGGTATTGATTTAAATATTGGCGCAGGCTCTGGACCGCTATGGCATATGCATGCGTTTTATCCCACTGCATTGCCTGACGACACTAACCCCTCAGTCCCTTAGCCAGGCAGTGATTGGGATTTTGCTTGCCTCATGAGTTGGGTTAGGCGCTTGACTGCAGCCTCCGGATTATCGGATCCTGTAATTGCCCGAACTACCGCAACCGATCCGACGCCTGTTTCAGCGACCGCCTGGATTGTGGATTCATCAATGCCACCAATCCCAACCAGGGGATAGTGACTCATCAGCTGCGCATATTTACGGAGTCGCCCCAGTCCTTGCGGTGCAGTGGGCATCTGCTTTAACTGCGTTGGAAAGACAGCGCCCATCGCAATGTAACTCGGTAAGAAGCTGTCGGCATAAACCATTTCTGCATAGCCGTGGGTACTCAGACCCAAACGTAAACCCGCTTTGCGAATGGCATCTAAATCGGCAAGCGCCAGATCTTCTTGACCCAGGTGAACGCCATAGGCGCCTGCATCAATCGCTTCACGCCAATAGTCATTAATAAAAAGAAGGGTCTTGCTGCCTTGCACAGCAGTTACGGCGGCATTCATTTCTGCCATAAGGCGTCCGCGATCAAGCGTACCTTCGGCTTTATAGCGCAACTGAACGGTTGGCACTTCGGCATCGACCATGCGCTTAACCCATTCGGCATTGGGCAATACCGCATACAGTCCAAGTGCATGAGGGCATGCTGGGAAGGCATTGGCATGGGATTGGTGCGGTGTTGGCATTAAGTCAAAGTAGTCTGGCAGGCTTGGCCAGCTCGCCGGATTAAAGCCGCCCGCATGATGCGACATGCGCGACCACGCCTTACCCAAAACCTGTGCATCGGTTTCAATAAAACCCATCTGGATTGCAGCCAGAGCGCCAGCCAGCTCGTAATGATCGCCGGCATGGTTGTTGTCTAATGCAGGAGGCAACTGATGGATGCTAGATTCAGGAACGCGAATGGCTAAATCATCTTGCTGATGGCAGGCGATAATTTGTTCCGCAAGATCGCGAATGAGGCTCATGAAGTCTGATGCCAAAACGGGGTGCCAACCAAGGGAGTGCTCGCCTGCGCTGAATTCTGCGCCTGCATGGCACC
>JBIIGG010000179.1:0-2616 GCA_044236575.1 Polynucleobacter sp.
GGACCAAATAAAACCATCGCGGTCGGACATCGACATGTTTTCTACCTTTTGCGTTGAATTAATCGGAGCCTTCAGTCCTGCAATCGACTTGCAAAACCAAGCTGCCTAACATGGGCTTTATTGTAGAGCAGGCGGTAGCGCTTCCTATAATGGGGGTTCCAATGCCTAAGCACCCTAAAGCCCCTTTGATTCTGAACCATTTACCCTATTTTGCTTGGTCGCACGATGAGCAGCTGGCCTTTCAGGATGGTTTGCGCACCATGTCAACGTCGGTGGTGACCATCTTTACCTGGGCCTTGGTGACCGGCTTGGCCATGGGGAAATCCACTTTGACCCTCTGGCAGGCTGTCAGCATGAGCCTCTTGGTTTTTGCGGGCACAGCCCAATTAGCGGCATTGCCCCTGATTGCGCTGGGCTTGCCGGTATGGACCATTTTAATGACGGCATTTATCGTCAATTTGCGCTTCGTCATCTTTAGCATAGGGATGCAGTCGCATTTTTACTCCTTGCCGCTCTGGCGCCGAGCCACTCTAGGCTACTTCACAGCCGATTTTGGCTATTTGATGTACACCTCACGATACCCAGAAGCGCATCCTCCCCAGGAAACCCCAACTGCCCGCCGATCGCGCATCGCCTTTATGTATGGCCTAACCTGTGGCAACTGGAGCATTTGGCAGCTCGGTTCCCTCTTGGGCATTGCCCTAGCAGGGCAAATTCCGCAAAGCTGGGGACTGGAGTTTGCGGGTACTTTAGCCTTAATTGCGGTGATTGTGCCCATGCTGGATCGTCCCGCAGCCCGCTGGGCTGGCGGCGCAGCAGCTCTCGTTGCCGTTCTGAGTATGAGTCTGCCCTTTAAGCTCAATATTGTTTTGGCGATTATTGCGGCAATTGTGGTCGGCATTATCAGCGATCGCCGCCCCAAAGACCCCCAAACCAACCGAGTTAGCGCGGGAGATTAGCGTGCCCACCCTCACCTCCCTCGAAATCAGCGCACTTCTTGTGGGTATGGGCCTAGTAACCTTGGGGACGCGGGGCTTTTTTATGTTCTTGGGGGATCGTGTGCGGATGCCCGAACTCATTTTGCGCTCCATTCGCTATGCCCCGCTGGCGGCGATTGTGGCGATTGTGGCCCCAGAAATCCTCATGCCAGCCAGCGCCACTGAAATTAGCCAGTTTAATTGGGCCTTGCCGCAGATTTGGGCTGGTTTAGCTGCTTTTGTGGTGTTTAGCTGGCTGCGCACCATGCTGCCCACCCTGATTATTGGGATGCTGGTTTACAGCGCACTGCGCTACTGGTTTTAGAATGGGGGATTGTTCTTTTTCCGAATTGCATTTCCATGTCCGATACCCTTTTTAAAGTAAAACGCCTCCATGACTTAGCGCAGGCTGGACTGTTAAAAGGCAAGCGAGTGTTGATTCGCTCGGATCTGAATGTGCCTCAGGATGAGGCTGGCAATATTACCGAAGACACCCGCATTCGGGCATCCATTCCAGCCATTGAAATTTGCCTACAAGCTGGGGCTGCAGTAATGGTGACTTCTCATCTGGGCAGGCCAACTGAAGGTCAATTTAAACCGGAAGATAGCTTGGCTCCTGTGGCCCATCGCATCGCAGAAATACTCAATCGCAAAGTGCCTCTGATTAGCAATTGGGTCGATGGCGGTTTTGATCTTCAGCCCGGCGATCTCGTGCTGCTGGAGAACTGCCGCGTCAATGTGGGCGAAAAGAAAAACAGCGAAGCACTCTCGAAAAAAATTGCTGCACTCTGCGATGTCTATGTCAACGATGCGTTTGGCACGGCGCATCGCGCTGAAGCGACTACGCATGGCGTTGCACGGTTTGCGCCGATTGCCTGTGCGGGCCCACTCATGGCTGCTGAGCTTGATGCCTTGAGCCGAGCCCTTGCCAATCCTAAGCGCCCCCTGATCGCCATTGTGGCTGGATCCAAAGTCTCGAGCAAGCTGACTATTCTTAAAGCATTGGCTGAAAAAGTCGATGAGCTGATTGTGGGTGGTGGCATTGCCAACACCTTTATGCTGGCTAAGGGCCTGCCGATCGGCAAGTCCTTAGCCGAACCTGACCTGGTTAATGAGGCTAGGGAAATCATGGCCCTAATGGAAAAGCGCGGGGCCCATGTGCCGATTCCAGAAGACGTGGTGGTAGCCAACGAACTTTCGCCATTGGCCCGCGCCAATCGGGTGCCATCCAATGAGGTGGCCGAGGACGACATGATTTTGGATGTGGGTCCGAAGACAGCGGCACGACTATCAACCATGCTGGCCCATGCAGGTACGATTGTATGGAACGGGCCTTTAGGGGTTTTTGAAATTGATCAATTTGGTGGTGGTACCAAAATGATTGCAGCAGCGATTGCCCATTCCCCGGCGTTTTCGATTGCGGGTGGTGGCGATACCTTGGCGGCCATTGCCAAGTACGGCATCGAAAATCAAGTTGATTACATATCTACCGGTGGCGGCGCTTTTCTGGAGTTTCTGGAAGGCAAAACATTACCGGCGTTTGCAGTATTGGTTGAGCGAGGAAGTGAATAAAAGGAGCGTTTCATGTTACGAGCCACAAAGATTATTGCAACACTAGGACCCGCTTCAGAAAAGCCAG
>JBIIGG010000046.1:0-9781 GCA_044236575.1 Polynucleobacter sp.
TACTGTCATAATTTCCTATATGCACTGCGCATCACGCAATTGGGCTTAACTGCTGCTGTAGTTGACTCACTAAGCGCTGAGCGACTGATGCCATATTGTCTTCGATCCCCAATGTTCTCATATCTACGGTGCGCAATCCCGCATAGCCACAAGGGTGGATTTGCTGGAACGGCGCTAAATCCATATTCACATTGAGGGCAAGGCCATGGTACGAGCAGTGCCGCGTTACTTTTAAGCCTAATGCGGCGATCTTGGCGCCATGCCACTCGGATCCGCCCTTAAACGAGGGTGCAATATAGATGCCAGGAGCGCCAGCCTCGCGCGCTGCTGGCAATCCATACTCGGATAAGGTATCCATGACCGCCTGCTCAATCCGATTAACAAACTCTTTGACATGCAAGCCATACCGGCGAAGATCTAACAATAAATAGACGACGAGCTGACCAGGGCCATGATAGGTAATCTGACCGCCGCGATCAACTTGAACCAAGGGAATGGTGCCATCCGCAGCGTGCAAGTTGGCAGGATCACCTGCGAGCCCCAAGGTAAAAACGGGGGGGTGCTCTAAAACCCAGATTTCATCGGGTGTCGATGCATTACGTTCTTTTGTAAATAAACGCATGGCTTCATACGTCGTTACATAATCCACTACGCCAAGCTGTCGAATGGCTATGGTCATGCCATCTCAACTATAGAACAATGCTAACGAGAGGGTGGGTTGATAAGGTGCGATAGAGCTCATCGAGTTGCTCTCGACTGGTCGCATTGATGCTGAGTGTCAGCCCCATGTATTTCCCATTTTGAGACGGCCGTTTCTCGACGGTTTGCTCATCAAAGATAGGATCAAACTGTTTAGCAATGTGAACCATGGCCGGTAAAAATTCAGGGGTATCTTTCCCCATGACCTTAATCGGAAAAATAGAGGGGTACTCAATCAGTGATTTTTCTTCCATAGCCCTTAACCTGGATGCGGCCAAGCTGGCTGACCTAGCCACTCGCCCAAAATAATATTCCGAATGCAGTGTAATTTACGGTGAAAAAAATGGTCTGCGCCGGGTACCACTTGAACGGTTAGCTCTTGTGGCCTTGCCCAATCAAATACGTTTGACAAGGGAATGGTCTCGTCGAGTTCGCCATGAATCAGGATCGTATCTTTGGGTACATCGAGTAATTCCCATTTGCCTGCAGCGCTGCCCACCATAACAAAACGTTCTGCAGGACGTCCTAAATCGGCCAAGGCCTTAATCAAATGGCTGCCGACAAAACTACCAAACGAGAAGCCTGCAACCACTAGTGGCAAGTTCGCAACCGAATTCGTCCAAATGTACTGCTCGGTTAATTCATTATTCATCCACGTGTGTGGATCACGCATCCAATCCGATACATGGAGTAAGTCTGCCAATTCACCAAGACCCTCATCATGAATGCCTGCTGTACCGCCAACGCCGCGAAAATTGGGGCGCACGCTGACATAACCCAATTGATTAAATGCCCGAGCAATCGTTTGTGCAACTTTGTTATCCATAGTGCCGCCCAACAAAGGATGCGGATGGGCAACTAAAGCAAGGCCGCATACCATAAAACTGGGATCACTTTTGAGCTGATCAGGCAAATCAATTGCCATTTCAATTGGGCCAACGATGCCATCAATTGAAATCACTTGGGTACGGCTATTCATGCGCGCGTCTTTTTAGAAGAAGAAAGATTAAGCAGCCAGCAAACGTTCAACAGATTTGCCTTTAATTAAATGGGATTGAATGATTTCTTCAATATCATCCGTATCAATAAAGGTATACCAGATACCCTCTGGGTATATCACCATCACCGGCCCCAGGTTGCATGCATCAAGGCAACCCGCTTTATTGACGCGAATCTTGCCTGCACCAGAAAGCCCGAGCTCTTTAATGCGATTTTTGGCGTAGGTAAATAGTTCGAACGCGTTATGTTGGGCACAGCAATTCTCGCCATTGCTGCGTTCATTGAGACAAAAGAAGAGGTGGTATTTAAATGGCATATAAAAATTATATCGGTCGTTTCGTTATTCGGGTAACGAACTGATTTTGCAACACCCAAGCCATTGCAAATGGGAGCCAAAGGAATGAGCCCCATTTCATCAGATCATTGAAATGAAGGAGGCGACCTTGAAACCATGCTTTTAAGGTCAAGGCAAAATAGGGATTGTCTGGAAAGAAGTTAACTAGTACGAGCATGGCCGCCAAGCAACTGAGGCCGATCCATAGGCGGTAGTTATTGCCCCAGCGAATGGCCCACAGCAGCAAAGCGCTACCAACCAACATACCCCAAATGGCGCCCGTAGTCAGCCAAGCCAAGCTAAATTCCCCTCCAAACTGCAAACCCGTGAAGAGGCTCTTAATCAATACCGAAGCGCCGAGCAAACTCATGAGTAATCGCCATTGCGGCGCTTTGGCTCGCATTCCGAGGGAGAGGATCAGCCCAACCCCAAGCCAGCAGCTGGCGGTAATCAGGCCCTCGCGTAGCATCTGATTCATGACTAAGGTTCCCCAATCTGCTGCGCCGAGGAGTTGTCGCCATGCCCCCATGCCAAGCCATGCACTTTGGGGATAAATCTGCGCCCACGGAAATAGGATAAATAAGGTTGCCGCGCCCCAGTTGAGCCCAAACCACGCATCAAATTGCCGCCGCAGGGCACTGCCCGATAGCATTTGGGGTCCCAGCGGTACCGCCAATAGAGCGCCAATAAAACCACCCAGCACATTAGCCCACCAGTCAGTTTGGCTAGGGATTCGGGTGGGAAGCCAAGTTTGTAAACTTTCTACACCCGCGGCAAGAAGCACGAAGAACACCATGGCAATCGATAAAGCGATAAATCGGCGCCAGCGCGGGAAGACAGCACACACTAACAAGAATCCCAAAGGGATATACGCTAATACATTGGTCACAACATCAAACAGGGGAATGAAGCGCGGTAATGGGGCTGAAATCCAAGCCGTTCCCTTCACCCCATTTTGAAAATAAAAATCAAATGGATTGAGGCTAGTGTAAATAATCAACAAACCATAGATTAAGGCCATGGCTCGCGCCAGCGGCATGGCCTGCAATGGCCATATCAATTTACGCGGACGGGGATTTTGCCCTGATTCTGCTGACATCCTGCAATTTTAGGTCAGACCTTTCTACAATAGTGAAATGAACGGAAACTGCATCCTCGAGCGCGTCGCTGAGACACGGTCCACCAACGATGACCTCATGGCACGGTGGCGCGCTGGCACGCTGATCGACCCGGTTGCCCGCCTGAGCAAAAAACAGACCCATGGCAAAGGGCGTGCTGGCAGAACTTGGTATGCCAATGGCGATGACTCACTGTCTTTCTCCTTGGCATTCCCTTTTCATAAAAGCCCTGCTGCATTAAGTGGCCTTAGCTTGGTTGCTGGCTTGGCAGTCATTGATGGCATCTGCAGCGCGCTCAACACAAGTGAACGCGCTCTGTATCAGCAAGGACTGCGACTGAAATGGCCCAATGACATTGTGATCGGTCATGCAAAGCTGGGTGGTATCTTGATTGAGGGCGGTCAAACTGCGCCTACCGAACCAAGCTGGATGATTATTGGGGTTGGTCTTAACATGCACTCCCATATCAGCGATGCCGCTGAATTAAAAGCCATTCACTCCGGTCCCATTGGCGGACTAGACCAACTGTTAATGCAGGGGCAGGCGTTACCGGATCAGGATTACATATGGCTTAATCTAGTCAATGCATTTGAGCGTCTATGCACTGAGTTTGATCAGCATGGCTTTGAGCCTTTTATAGAGCGATGGTCGGATTGGGATGCCTATCAAGGTGAGCCTGTTTTTACAAGCGTGCGCGGAGAGAAAAACATCGAAGGCGTAGCATCCGGCATTGACCATACTGGGGCATATCAAATTCAAACGGGCCATGCGATGGTTGCGATTCATGCTGGCGACGTATCGCTACGCAGGCAAGCATGAGCCTATACCTCCTGTTTGATATCGGCAATACCCGCCTGAAATGGGCGGCAGTCGAGTCGCAGCAAAATCCAATTGATCGCAATAAAAAGCTTTGGCTTTACTCCGGAGCCATTGATACCCAATTACTGCTTTCCCCAGAACACTGCACTGAGTTAGCGCATTACATTTTGCAAACCATCCCAAGGCCTGATGCCATTGGTGTGTGCTGCGTTGCGGCTGAAGAATGTGCCGTCAATCTCAAACAGTTGTTTACGCAGTGGCAAGATGTGGCTTGGTTTCGCTTATATGGAAACTCCGCTGTTGAGGGTCTTCGCTCACGCTATACACAGCCCGAACAGCTTGGCGCCGATCGGTGGGCCGGTCTAATCGCAGCCCGCACTTTATCGAGCGGTAATAGCGTCATTGTCAACGCCGGCACCGCCACTACGATTGATTTTCTGGGCGCCAATGGCATTCATCAGGGGGGCTGGATTATTCCTGGCTTAGGCTTAATGCAATCGAGCTTGGCTTTGCATACTGCAAAGCTGCCAGCTACCAGCGAGGCAGGGCGAGTAGATGGCTTTGGATTATCGACGGATGCGGCAATTTACAAGGGCTGCCTTGCAGCCCAAGTGGGCGCAATTCATGAAGCATTGCAAGTCGCTAAAGAAATGCACCAGCCGATTGATCGCATTTGGATTGATGGTGGAAATGCAAAAAATATTACTGCCGAACTAAAACTGCACAGTCTTTCTCATGCGATTTCCATTGAGGCCATCAATGGCCTTGTGCTGCGCGGAATTTGGTCTTGGATGCGCCAAGAACTACGCTAACTCACTCGCTGCGAATACGCCCAAGCAGGCTCGTGGTGGAGCGCTCGTAAATAAAAGGAATGGCAATCGCAGTTCCGCCCCAGCTTTTAACTAGCCGAGTTTCCTCTAATGTGTCGATTGCGTAATCGCCGCCTTTGACATAGATCTCAGGTCGCACGCGTTTAAGTAACTCAACAGGCGTTTTCTCTGAAAACAGCACCACCAAATCAACACTCGCCAATGCGGCTAATAGGGCCTGCCGATCAGCCTCAGCATTGATAGGTCTATCATCGCCCTTTCCTAGCATTTTCACTGAGGCGTCGGTATTCACGCCCACCACCAGACTACCGCCCAGCTTGCGTGCTTGATCTAAATAACTGGCATGCCCGCGATGCAAGATATCAAAGACGCCATTCGTAAACACGATCGGACGTGGCAGTGTAGCTAGCGCCGCAGCCAGGTTGTCTGCGAGGCATATTTTTGACTCAAAACTGGGTTTGCTTAGAATGGTCATAGCGCTCTATTATCAACTTAAATGGTTTCAATATTTTTTAATAAAGTGATGGTGTATTGCTGAATCTGTTTTTTTTCCACATCGTCAATTCGTTTTAAGTTTGCAGTCATTAGGCGAGTACGTGGATTTTTTTCAAACTCAGACTGGTGGTTCATTAAAAAATTCCAATACAAGGCAGTGAACGGACATGCCTCATCGCCCACACGTACATCGGGCTTATATCGGCAATGGCCACAGTAATTACTCATGCGCTTAATGTAAGCGCCACTGGAAATATACGGCTTACTGGTGAAACGTCCGCCATTGGCAAACAAAGCCATACCAGCGACGTTGGGTAATTCAGCCCACTCTACGGCATCCACATATACCGCCAAAAACCAGCTACTTACCGCCTGAGGGGAAAGACCTGCTAAAAGGGAAAAATTGCCCATCACCATTAATCGCTGGATGTGGTGGGCATAACCATATTCGAGCGTTTGACCAATGACATCGGCCATGCACACCATTTTCGTTTTGCCGGTCCAGTACCATGCTGGTAACTCGCGCTTGTAGCCAAAATAGTTGGCCGTTCCCATCTTGGGCATATCGAGCCAATAGACTCCACGAATAAATTCGCGCCAACCCAGAATTTGCCGGATCAAGCCTTCTGCTGCCGCAAGGCTAGCCTCACCGGCGCGCCATGCTGCCTCTACGCGCTCAATGACCTCTCGCGGATTAATCAGCTTTAGATTGAGACTGGAGGATAAAACGGAATGCCAACCAAAAGGGGTATCAGTCCACATCGCATCTTCGTATTGGCCAAAATGCACGAGCCTGGCATCAATAAAGCGATCCAAGGCCAATAAGGCCTGCTGACGGGTGACTGGCCACAAAAAGTGCTGCAGGCTACCGGGGTGCTCTTTAAATCGTTCCCCTACCAAGGTAAGCACGTCTTTTGTGACGGCATCGGGTTCAAAAAACTCGGGCGGATCAATTAAGCCGGGACCCTTTTTAGGATAGCTGGATCGGTTTTCTGCGTCGTAATTCCATTGACCGCCCTCCGGTTCACCCACCTTGTCCAAGAGAACGCCATGCTTTTTGCGCATCTGGCGGTAAAAGAACTCCATGCGCAATTCTTTCTTTACTCCAGCCCATGCCTTAAATTCTTCTAAATCGCATAAGAAATGCGTATCGCTTGCAATGTGAAGCGGGACATCCATCGCGGTACACGCCGCCGTAATCTCTCCCCAAACGCGCCATTCGCCTGGTTCGACGCAATGAACTGAGGCCGGCTTGTAGTGCTTAATAGCCTCTTTTAAAGCATCCCCCAGCGTGACATCTGGATTGCTCTCCATGGATTGATAGTGGACGCGTGCACCCGCTTTATTTAAAGCAGCAGCAAAATGGCGCATTGCGGATAAAAACAAGGCAATTCGTGCCTTGTGGCTCCAAACCCAGGTAGCCTCACCAGCAGACTCAATCATCAATACCGCATCTTGCTGCCAGTCGGCGTTTTGCAGAACGGGGCTATCCAGGTTCAGTTGATCGCCCAAAACCAAGATGAGATTACGGGTAGCTTGGCCGCCCTTTGCGCTTTTAGCCGTTTGGGATTTTGTGCTCATAAAACATCTTAACTGGAATGACTTAGACTGGAGTCCTGTTCTTTTTTTGCTTGATGAATTTATGCGGCATTTCTTCCTTGTAGCAGCCTGTTGGCTGGGCCTTTCCTTGAGTATTCCGGCCATTGCTCAGACCGCGGCGCCAGCCTGCAGCCCCCTTCTTTCGCATACTTTTTTGCGCCTGCAAGATGAAGTCCCGCAAAACTTATGCCAGTACCAAGGGAAGGTGATTATGGTGGTCAATACAGCCAGTTACTGTGGCTTTACTGGTCAATACGATGACCTTGAAAAAATATATTCCAAGTACCAACAAAAAGGCTTTGTCGTTTTAGGCTTTCCATCGAATGACTTTGGTCAGCAAGAGCCTGGCACGAATAAGCAAATTGCGGACTTTTGTAAAAACACCTATGACGTCAAGTTTCCGATGTTTACCAAATCGAATGTCTCTGGCAAAAATCCGAATCCCTTATTCAAGACGCTGATTGAAAAAACCGGCACAACCCCCAAGTGGAATTTTTACAAATACCTGATCGATCGCAATGGCAATGTAGTCGAGGCATATGGCAGCCTCTCCAATCCCAGCGGCAGAACCATAACATCCCAAGTTGAGAAGTTACTGCAAGGCAAGCAATAATGGCAAAAAAACGCATTGCCATTATTGGTGCCGGCATCTCCGGCTTAGGCTGTGCTTACCGCCTGCGTCAGCATCCCGATTTTGAGATCACGATTTACGAATCAGGCAAGCACATTGGCGGTCACAGCAATACGGTTGATATCACCATTGATACACCAAGCGGACCAGTTCAGCACGGCGTCGATACCGGATTCTTAGTCTTTAATCGCCGCACCTATCCTCGCCTCGTTCGCCTATTTGAAGAATTGAACGTACCCATTTTTCCTTCCGAGATGTCGTTTTCTGTAAAGCTCGAATCGACTTCGCCACTGGAGTGGGCTGGAAATGACCTCAATTCTTTTTTTGGTCAACGGCGCAATTTACTCCGCCCTTCTTTTTGGCAAATGGCGCGTGACATCATGCGCTTTAATGCGCTTGCTACTACGCTGGCTTTAAGTCAGGAATCAAGCGATACGGGCTTAACGAAGGCATCAAGTCAAGAAGAAAGCATTGCAGACTTTCTGGATCGCCATGCCTTTGGTAAGCCTTTTCGGGAGTGGTATTTCTTGCCCATGATTGGTGCTATTTGGTCATGCTCTGTCGATCAAATGCTGGAATTTCCGATTCAAACCATGGCGCGTTTTTGCCATAACCATGGCCTCCTGAAAATACAAGATCGACCACAGTGGCTTACGGTGCAAGGCGGTTCGCGAGAATACGTGAAACGCTTAGTTGGCGCCCTTGATCAGCACGGTGTTCATTGGGTGCGTGAAGCAGTGACATCGATTCATGTACCTACTGATGGCAAACAGCAAGCAATTGAGGTCATTAGTGCGAGTGGGTCTGCGCAGTTTGATGAGATTGTGATGGCCTGCCATAGCGATCAAAGCCTTGATCTACTGCAAGGCATTGATTCAGCAAGTCAGTCGATTCTGAGCGCAATTCCGTATCAGGCTAATCGGGCCATCTTGCATGCCGATGCCTCTTTTTTGCCACAGCGTAAGCGCTGCTGGGCTGCATGGAATTACACTGCGCAAGCGAAGAGTGATGACGTGGCCGAAGATACGGTTAGTGTCAGCTATCTGATCAATCTCCTTCAGCCCCTCCCTCCAGCACTCAAAGACATTCCCATCATCGTCACACTCAATCCACTGCGTGAGCCTGACCCCAGCAAGGTATTTCAGGAGATTCGGTATGCGCACCCTGTATTTGATATGCGCGCAACTGATGCGCAAGCGGGTTTGCCTCTAATTCAAGGTAAGTCATCGGTTTGGTATTGCGGCGCATGGACTGGGTATGGATTTCATGAGGATGGTTTGCGCTCGGGTGAGACGGTCGCAGAAGCAATTCTAGAACGTAGCAAGCATCCCGTTGGTATTCCTACCCCTCCGGCAGAGGCAAATGTTACCAATTGATTTAACGCCGAAACTCAATTTCGGCGTTGTTCAACATCGCCGCTTCCGTCCTGCAAAAAATGCATTTGCGTATTCGGTGTTTACGATCAGCGTTCCCATGCGTGAGCGGCGGCGCAACCCGGCGTTACTTCGTCAGCATGGCCTGGGCGACAATCGATTTCGCTTCTTTTCCTTTTTTGATCAGGATCATGGTCGTGGCGATGCAGATAGTCTGGCCTGGGCCGAACAACTCTTAGCCTCGCATGGGATTGCCCATCCCGATGGCGAAATCTGGTTACAAACCTTTCCGCGGGTTTTGGCCTATGTCTTTAATCCCGTCAGTTTTTGGATTTGCACTAAACCCGACGGGCAAGTGCGTGCTGTCATCGCCGAGGTTAACAATACGTTTGGGGAGCGACACTGCTACCTATTAAATAAAGATTCCGGCGAATCACTGCATTCGGGAGAAACCCTGACAACGAATAAGGTCTTTCATGTATCGCCCTTTTGCGATGTCAGCGGCGAATATCGCTTCCGCTTCCTCTTTGCCCAAGAAAGCCAATCTGGACGGAACACCGTCAACCGCATTGAGCTCCATGAGGATGGGCAGCCCTTAATTCACACCAGTATCAGCGGTGAAGCACATCCGCTGACGCGCACCTCCCTGTATTTTTCGATATTGCGATATCCTCTCATGAGCATTGGGGTAATTGGACGAATTCATTGGCAGGCACTGAAGCTTTGGGCCAAAGGCGTCCCGTTCCACTCCAAACCCAAACCGCCGGACTTTGAAGTTAGTAGATGAATCGACCTGGACAATCCCTTCTATCGCGATTAAGTTTTTCACGCTCTGCCGATCGACAGGCAGCCCAATCGACTCCGCTGGCAGCAAGAACCTTTCT
>JBIIGG010000180.1:0-2589 GCA_044236575.1 Polynucleobacter sp.
GCACTCAGGTGAGGCAAGATTGCCGGAACCGTTTCGCGCCACCAATAAAGGCTGCGCAGATTGGGTTGATGCTGGGCAAAATCAGCGCCAGCCAAATGCATTTTGGCCAGCATACTTCCCACCATAGCGCAATGTGCGGGGGAGGGTTGCATGCACGATGCGCCGGCGAGCTTGCTGACAATTGCGGCCGGCTTACCTTTGAGCGAAAACAAAATAGCGCCTGCGTGATTTGCAATGGGCTTAGGTACCGGAATGCCTTTTTCAGCCAGGTGGCCCATCAGCTCAAGGTAGTAAGGGAGTTGCGCCGCAGATAAGCGCTCAAAAATGGTGAGCACATACTCGTGCTGGCAATTGTTTTTTTGGGTATCCAGAAAAAAATTGGAGTTCTCAATTCCGCCCTGAATACCGTGCACAGCCGACGCTACCCCAATATCAAAGTCTGTCGCAATCCATTTCGAGACATCGCTTAATTCAACGGGAGTAAATACGGCCATACGAAAGTAGATTTAAAACGGAATTCGAATGCTGGGAACGCTCAGCAAATTGTCATTGCTTTGGTTGCTCGGTCCCGGCAAAACGGATGTAGGGGGCGACATTTCATAAGTACCTAGGGGGCCTTTGACTTGAACTTCTGTTGGTGCGTTGGCATCACGAAATTCCTTGACTTGAGTGCCTCCTGGATCGGTGTACTCAAAAGTGGGTTTGCGTGCATCCGCATTACCTAATGCACCGGGGTTGCCAACGGGGGCAGCAATCGGTTGATTATTAATGCGATTAAGCTCTGCTGGGCTCAGGGCCTGGGAATTTCCGCTTTGGGCTAGGGCGGCGCCAGAAATGGCCGTGAGACTTGAAATAAGCGAAGTTGCAAGAAGGTGCAGGGTTGGGCGCATAAAGTGATCTTGGTTTTAGGTTATCTCAAGCTAGCTCCTCAGCCTAGATGGCAAGGAATTAGCAACAAGTAAGTAACTAGATTGTACGATTGCGGTATGACTAAACATAGACTCTTGTTGGTAGACGGCTCCAGTTACCTGTATCGGGCCTTTCATGGCATGCCAGACCTCCGAAATGCGGCTGGAGAACCCACCGGAGCGGTATATGGCATGGTTAATATGATGCGTCGGGCTAGGGCCGAGATCCAGGCAGACCACTTGGCCTGCGTTTTTGATGCCAAAGGCAAGACCTTCCGGGATGAAATGTACCCCGAATACAAGGCAAATCGGAGTGCCATGCCGGAAGACCTGGTGGCACAAATTGAGCCGATTCATGAGTTAGTCAAGGCCTTAGGCTGGCCCGTTTTGATGGTTTCAGGGGTGGAGGCGGACGATGTCATCGGTACGCTGGCCAGGCAAGCTACTGAGGCAGGCTGGGACACCATCATCTCGACTGGTGATAAGGATTTGGCACAGCTGGTCAATCCCTCGGTATCGCTGATTAATACCATGACCGATGAGAAGCTCGATGTGGATGGCGTAACGCAAAAGTTTGGCGTACCGCCCGAGCGCATTGTGGATTACCTCACCATCGTTGGTGATGCGGTGGATAACGTGCCTGGAGTGCCTAAGGCTGGGCCGAAGACCGCAAATAAGTGGCTGGCGGAATACGGCGACCTAGATCAATTGATGGCCCGCGCAGATGAAATCAAAGGCGTAGTCGGCGACAACCTCCGTGCCAGCTTACCCTGGTTATTGCGCGCGCGTGAACTGCTCACCGTCAAGCTGGACTGCGATCTTAATGAACATATTCCTGGTCTGGATGATTTGCATGCTAAGCCCGAGAATTTACCGGTATTAAAAGAGTTCTTCGAGCGCTTTGCATTTAAAACCTGGTTACGTGATGTGGAGAAGCGCCTGAGTGAGGGCGGTGCTACTGCGGTAAGCGCTGCCACACAAGGCGATACTCCTGCTTTTGATTTAGTCGGCAACTCGGTTTCATCGCCGAGCGCAGACTCATCAAAATCAGTTAATCCACCCGCGCTCACACCAACCATTCCCGCAAAAGATGCGACGGAGCAAAATGCGATTGAGCGTCGGTATGAGTGTGTGGTTGATCAGGCAAGACTGGATGCATGGCTGGCCAAAATAGCCGCCGCTGATTTGGTGTGCATTGATACGGAAACGACCGGGCTTGATGCCTTAGTAGCTGAGCTCGTTGGCATTTCACTCAGTGCCGAGGAGGGCGTTGCCTGTTACATCCCATTGGCGCACCGCACAGGCGAGGATCAGCTCGATCGCCAATCGGTCTTGGATCAGATGCGCCCCTGGTTAGAGGACTCCAAGCGTCATAAGCTTGGGCAGAACCTCAAGTACGACTCCCATATTTTTGCGAACTACGGTATTACCTTGCGCGGGATACAGCACGACACCTTGTTGGAGTCCTATGTGCTGGAATCCCATTTGGCCCACAATATGGATAGCTTGGCGGAGCGCCATTTGGGCGTGAAGACCATCCGCTACGAAGAAGTGTGCGGTAAGGGTGTGCATCAAATTGGCTTTGATCAAGTCGATCTGGCAACGGCAACCAACTATGCCGCAGAAGATGCCGACATTACCTTGCGCCTGCATCATTTTCTATGGCCGCAGATTGAAAGCA
>JBIIGG010000185.1:0-2586 GCA_044236575.1 Polynucleobacter sp.
CTTTTTGTCTTTGTTAGCCTGTGCAACTTCCACTTTTTTTACTAAGCTGGCGTCGCAAAATGGGCCTTTTTTAGCTGAACGTGTCATATCTATTTATCCTTATCGCTTAACGTTTTTGACGACGTTGCACGATCATCGAAGTTGTACGCTTGTTACGACGTGTACGATAACCTTTGGTTGGAGTACCCCATGGAGATACAGGTACACGGCCTTCGCCAGTTTTACCTTCACCACCGCCATGTGGGTGATCGACTGGGTTCATTGCCACACCGCGAACGGTTGGGCGAATACCACGCCAGCGATTTGCACCTGCTTTACCAATTTGACGCAAGCTGTGTTCTTCATTGCCGACTTCACCAATCGTGGCACGGCACTCGATCAAAATGCGGCGAACTTCACCAGAGCGCAAACGAACCTGAGCATAGACACCTTCGCGTGCTAGCAATACGGCGGAGCCACCTGCAGAACGTGCAATTTGTGCACCCTTGCCTGGCAACATTTCAACGCAGTGAATCGTGCTACCAATTGGGATGTTACGAATTGGTAAATTGTTGCCTGCTTTGATTGGTGCTTGCGAACCATTCATGACGGGCTGACCTGCAACCATCCCTTTAGCGGCAATGATGTAACGACGCTCGCCATCTGCAAACAACAATAAAGCGATGTTAGCGCTACGGTTTGGATCGTATTCCAGGCGCTCTACTTTAGCTGCAATACCGTCTTTGTCGTTGCGCTTAAAGTCAACAACGCGATAGTGGTGTTTATGTCCGCCGCCTTTATGGCGAGTAGTAATATGGCCGTTGTTATTACGACCGGCTTTTTGAATCTGTGGCTCCAGTAACGCTGCGAAAGGCTTACCTTTATGCAGGTCTGGGTTTACCACCTTGACCATTGAGCGACGACCCGGTGAGGTCGGTTTTGTTTTCATCAAAGGCATGATTAATTCGCCTCCGCTTCAAAGTTGATTTCTTGACCAGGCTTCAAATTAACGTAAGCCTTCTTGACGTGATCACGACGACCTTCAAAACGGCCATAGCGCTTTGGCTTGCCTTTTTGATTGACGATTTGAACTGAGTCCACTTGAACTTTGAACAGCAATTCAACGGCTTGCTTCACATCACTCTTGTTTGCGGCGCGGTCCACCTGAAAAACCACTTGCTCATTTTTCTCAGCGACCATGGTTGCTTTTTCCGAAATAACCGGTCCAAGCAAAACCTTCATCAGATTGTGATCATTTCTGCGTGTTTGGCTCATTTCAGCAACTCCTCGATTTTGGCAATCGCTGCTTTGCTCACCAACACTTTTTGATACTGAACCAAGGAAAGCGGATCAGCATGTTGTGGCTCTACTACTGCAACTTTATGCAAATTGCGTGCAGCTAAATACAAGTTTTCGCTTACCTGATCAACGATGATCAGCACCGAATCCAAGCCCATTGCTTTCACTTTTTCAGCAAGTACTTTGGTCTTTGGGGCGTCGAGCTCAAATTGATCTACGACGTTTAAGCGACCTTCGCGAGCGAGTTGAGACAGAATCGATCTCATACCAGCGCGATACATTTTTTTATTAACCTTGTGGCTGAAATTTTCTTCTGGGGAGTTCGGGAATATCCGACCACCTCCGCGCCACAATGGGGAAGAGCTCATACCAGCACGTGCACGGCCAGTGCCTTTTTGGCGCCATGGCTTTTTGGTGGTGTGCTTAACTTGCTCGCGGTCTTTTTGCGCGCGGTTACCGCTACGTGCATTAGCTTGATAGGCCACTACAACTTGGTGTACCAATGCTTCGTTGTATTCGCGCTCGAACACTTCGGGTGAGGCTTGAATGCCTGCAGCGAGAGTGCCGTTATCTTGGAGAAGCTTGAGTTCCATATTCGCTCTCCTTATTTCTTCTTCAGCGGAGTCTTAACCGCTGGAGTAACGATGACTTTACCGCCTGGGGCGCCAGGTACGGCACCTTTAACCATGATCAGATTGCGTTCTGTATCAATGCGGGCGATGACTAAATTTTGTACGGTGCGTGTTACGTCACCGAGGTGGCCTGTCATGCGCTTACCTGGGAACACACGTCCTGGATCTTGTGCCATACCAATCGAGCCTGGCACATTGTGCGAACGGGAGTTACCGTGACTGGCGCGACCAGAGGCGAAGTGGTAACGCTTGATAGTACCGGCATAGCCCTTACCAATCGAAACGCCTTGCACATCGACCTTTTGGCCAGCTGCAAATGCTGCATCGGCTGGAATAACTTGGCCAGGCTTCATTTCTGCAATTTTGGCTGCTTCCAAATGAAATTCATTCAATGCATTGCCGGCCATTACGCCTGCTTTTGCAAAGTGACCTGCCATGGGTTTAGTTACGCGCGTTGCTCTACGGGTGCCGTGGGCCAACTGAATAGCATCGTAGCCATCCGTTACCTGGGTCTTAATTTGAGCAACCCTGTTATCACTTACGTCAATAACGGTGACTGGGATGGAATCCCCTTCATCCGTGAAAAGACGGGTCATACCGACCTTGCGGCCGATTAAGCCTAAGCTCATATTCATGCTCCACGCCGACTTCGATTGGTCAGCAATAATTTAATTTA
>JBIIGG010000182.1:0-2584 GCA_044236575.1 Polynucleobacter sp.
TACGAAAAAAACATCCAGTATTACGGCTATTCCAATGGCGATGCTGGGATTGATATGACGCTTTCTGCCATTGCAAAAGCAATCCGAGAGACGGGCGTTACGGAAGATCGCAGAACCGCCATTGCCCATTCCTTTTTTATTCGCGATGATCAATTGGATCAATATAAAACTAATAAAATTCTTCCTCAATTCATGCCTAATCACATCTGGATGTATGGCGATATCTATCGAAAGATTCTGGGGGAGGATAGGGCAAAAAATATGGTGCCACTCAATTCAGCCAAGGTAAAAGGGATGCAATTCGGCATCCACAATGACACTCCATCGTCGGGCCCAAGTGCATTGTTTACGATTTGGACTGCGGTGAATCGCAAAACCTATGCAGGCGCTACCTTGGGACCTGATCAGCGGATTGATCCGTATCTTGCACTGCGTGGATTTACATCGGTAGCCGCCTATCAATACAAAGAAGAGAAGTCAAAGGGTAGCATTGCGGCTGGAAAGCTGGCTGATCTGGTTTTACTTGAACGCAATCCGCTAAAAGTTAAACCAGAGGAAATTAAGGATATTCAGATTGTGAAGACCATCAAGCATGGCAAAGATCTGTATGTTCGTCCATAGCTCAAGTAATCCTAGGGGGATGCCCAAAATATTGAGACTGTAGTGACTAAAAATACAAGCCTAGAATAATAATCCTATAAAATTTATATCAGAAATGATGATGTTATCTAGCCCCTACAGTCATTAAGAATCCCCTATTAATTAGAGCTCAAGACAATGAAAAAAACCTTAAAAATCTTCCTTTTTTGCGCAGCTGCATTTTTAGCGCAAACTGCATCCGCTCAGGGTAGTAGCGATGCCTCTCCCATTCCTAAAGTTTCAGACGAATGGCGCTTTGAAGTAACTCCCTATTTATGGGGTACCGGTATTCGAGGCACTGCAAATCTGAATAATGGTCTGGCCAAGTCCGCTGACATGTCCACTAGTAATGTGCTCAGTAACCTGAAATCCGGTGCCATGATTGCTGCTGAGGCGCACAAAGGTAATTGGGGGATCATGGGCGACTTGGTCTCTGCTACCTTACAAAATTCGGGATCGGTTCCGGTTGAAGGCGGCGCGGCTAGAATCGCAGACAAGATTACGCTGCAGCAAACCATCTTAACTGGCGCTTTTACGTACACCCTTGCCAATACAAAAGATGCCTATCTTGATGCCTTGCTTGGCGTTCGTGCAATTGATGTTACGGCCACACTCAGTGGAAGTTTGATGGGTACGCCTGACAAAGAATCCATCTCTAAAAAGACCTCAACGGTTGATCCCATTATTGGCGCCAAGGGCCGCTACCGGATTGCCGATTCCACTTGGTATATCCCGTTTTATGGTGATATAGGCGGTGGCGGCGGCACCACGGATTTAACCTGGCAGGTCATGGCTGGTATTGGCAAGACCTTTAATAAGATGGTGGATGCTTCCCTGACGTATCGCGCTCTTTATTACGATATGAAAGACGGTGGTGTGCTGCAAAAGACCACCATGCTTGGGCCGCAAGTTGCCGTTACCTTTAAGTTCTGACCCCTTCACATATCTTTCATGAAAACCTTAAAAATTATCAGCACCCTATTGATTATGGGAGTATTGCCCTGCGCTGGATTTGCTCAGCAGGCGACTTCCAATACCTCAATAGCCCCAGCTGCTGTTGATAAGGTGGGCATTGCGAAAAAATTAGCAAACCCGATTGCCAACATGATCTCAGTACCATTACAGTACGAGTTCAGTCGTGGCGTGGGAGGGAATCAAGGCGGCTCCGAGCAAACCTTGTTATTTCAACCGGTCATGCCATTTAATTTGGGTGGTGGTGATACCTTCATCGTGCGCCCCATTGTGGCCGGCGTTAGAGAGGTGAGCGTTCAGGGTGCGAGCGGCCAGCCTTATTCTGGTTACGGTATTGCAAGCGTAACAATCGAATCGTTTTATGCGCCAAATACCAATTCTTCTTGGATCTGGGGTATTGGCCCCTATGCGCAATCGCCATCGGGCAATAGCGGCAAGTTTGGCTCGCAGCAAACGGGCGCGGGTGTCACGGGGGTAGTACTTAATCGCCATGGTCCATGGACCTATGGTTTGCTTGGTTATCAATCGTGGGAAGTGGGCGGCAATCCTGCGTTTGGAACACAAAATAATTTATATGGCCAGCCATTTCTCGCTTACACGAATAAAAAAGCATTGACTATTACCGCTAACATGGAAGCCCTTTATAACTACGACACCCGCCGTACCTCTAATCCACTGTATGTTGGCGCCTCTCAGTTAGTCGTAATTGGTGGCGTACCGTTTTCATTTGGAGCGGGTCCAATGTATTACGTCAGCAATACTCCTGGCGGTTCATCTGGCTGGGGTGCACGAGCAACGGCGACCGTAGTCATTCTGAAATAAGCCACCCAATTTCAATACATTCTATTCTCTGGAGTTGAATATGAGTAAGCTACTTTCCACATTAATCGTTGGCTCTACCTTGGGCTTTTCTTTTGCAGTAGTTAATGCCAATCCATCGATGCCACCCTTTTATGTCGATGTCATGAAAATG
>JBIIGG010000181.1:0-2584 GCA_044236575.1 Polynucleobacter sp.
GTTAATTGGCGGCATGCTCGAAGCATTGGGTTTTGCTAGCATCGCCTCGTATGTGGTTGCACCCATATCGATGGGCGGGCTCACGATTATGTATTGTTCATTCTTTGCAACCTGGAAAGGCTGCTTCACTGACAACAACATTGAGCAGTTATCGATCGAGAGTTAGGTCAGCCTAGGCATCAATTGCCGTGAGTCTGGCAATGCTGAGTTGTAACCATTTCACGCCATGGCGCTTAAAGTTCACTTGAGCACGCGCCTCAACATCTAATCCCTCTAGACCGACAACACGACCCTCGCCAAACTTGGTATGAAAGACGGCTTGCCCAATTGCAAAGGGATAGCCTGAACGTGGCGGCGCAGCCATTCGCTTCACGGTCTCAGTGGCTTTGTTGCGACTACCTAAGCGTAGTGTATCCATATCAAATACGTCTGCACCTTCGTTATCGCGCTGACGGGTGTAGCCCCCACTCTGCCAACTCGAGCCCGTATTACGACTACCGCCCCAGCGTGCATCGCTTGCTTTGGGTGTCAGCCATTTCAGGGAATCCGATGGCAACTCTTCCAAGAAACGCGATGGCATGTTGTAGCGCACTTGGCCATGCAACATGCGGGATTGCGTATGCGATAGGTAAAGGCGCTCTTTCGCGCGGGTAATCGCAACGTACATTAAACGGCGCTCTTCCTCTAAGCCATTAGCTTCATTAACGCTGTTCTCGTGGGGAAATAAACCTTCTTCGAGTCCCGTAATAAAGACAGCGGTGAACTCAAGCCCCTTGGCAGAGTGCACCGTCATCAGCTGAATCGCATCTTGTCCAGCTTGCGCTTGGTTATCGCCTGCTTCAAGCGAAGCATGGGATAAAAAGCCCGCCAGTGGCGATGCCTCAAGCGTCCCCGGGTCGTTTTCTCCGGGTAGTAATGCGGCTTCGGCATTTTGCCCGTAACCCTCTTCGGCTATAAAAGCAGTAGCGGCATTGACGAGTTCTTGTAAGTTTTCGACGCGATCTTGGCCTTCGCGCTCGGTTAAATAGTGCTGGATTAGTCCGCTGTGCTGAATCACAAACTCCACCGTTTCGGGCAGGGTATTACGACGGGTTGCCTCACGCATGTGATCTACTAGGCGCACAAAACCACCCAAAGCTGCACCAGCCTTTCCTTCTAAACTCGAAGCGGCTAAATACAGTGAGCATTGCTGCTGCCGTGCTGCATCTTGCAATGCTTCGATCGAGCGCGCCCCAATGCCGCGGGTAGGAAAATTAACCACCCGAGAAAATGAGGTGTCGTCATTGGGGTTCTCCAACAGGCGCAAGTAAGCGAGGGCATGTTTAATTTCAGCGCGCTCAAAAAAGCGCAGACCGCCATACACTCGGTATGGAATCCCCGATGAAAATAAGCCATGCTCAATAATGCGTGACTGGGCATTACTGCGATAGAGAAGCGCAATATCACTGCGCCGCAAGCCGCCATTGACGAGCGCTTTAATCTCATCAATTAGCCAACTCGCCTCCATGCCGTCGCTTGCTGCCTCATAAATGCGAACGGGCTCACCATGGCCTGCATCGGTGCGCAGATTCTTTCCGAGGCGGCCCGTATTGTTCGCAATCAAATGGTTTGCCGAATCTAGAATATGGCCATGCGAGCGGTAGTTCTGCTCTAGCTTGACCATGATCGGCTGAAATTGATTTTCATAGAGGCGCATGTTGGCAACATCTGCGCCACGGAAAGCATAGATGCTTTGATCATCATCGCCCACTGCAAAGACCGCGCTGGCAGCGTCTTTCGCACAGCCGCCATCGTGCCCGGATAGCAGCTTTAACCAAGCGTACTGCAAGGCATTGGTATCTTGAAACTCATCAATCAAAATGTGCCGGAAGCGCTCTTGGTAATGGTTGCGAATCGCTTCGTTGTGCTTTAAGAGTTCGTAGCTACGTAATAGGAGTTCAGCAAAATCAACCACGCCTTCCCGTTGGCACTGCTGATCATAGGCATCGTAGAGCTGCGCCATGCGTGCCTGAAAATCATCGCCGCTTTCCAAATCACGCGCCCGCATGCCGCGCTCCTTTGCGTGCGCAATGAAATACTGCAGTTGCTTGGGTGGGTACTTTTCATCATCGACCTTCAGGCCCTTAAGGAGGCGTTTGATTGCCGACAACTGGTCTTGGGTATCTAATATTTGAAAGGTGGAGGGCAAGCCAGCATCGCGGTGGTGCGCTCGCAGTAAGCGGTTACAGAGGCCATGAAAAGTACCAATCCACATCCCGCGGGTATTGATCGGCAGCATCGCACTCAGGCGCATCATCATCTCTTTAGCGGCTTTATTGGTAAATGTCACCGCCAAAACACCAATGGGGGAAACCTGGCCGGTTTGAATCAGCCAAGCGATGCGGGTGGTGAGTACCCGCGTCTTGCCGCTACCAGCACCGGCCAAGATCAGGGCGGACTGGGCATGGCCATTTTCGGCAACTGGAGGAAGGGTCACTGCCTCGCGTTGTTCTGGGTTTAGGTTCGCGAGTAGGTCTGAATACATTACGCCAATTATAATTTGACTCTTATGCCAATCTCCCCGAATACCCCTGAATCAAGCCCA
>JBIIGG010000047.1:0-9387 GCA_044236575.1 Polynucleobacter sp.
GAGCAAAGCCAGCTTTTGCGTAGTCTAGAGGCTGAAATAGCAAAATTACCAGCACGTCAACGAGAAGCCTTCTTGATGCGTTATTGGGATGAGCTAAGCATTGCAGAAACGGCCCAGATCATGGGGTGCAGCGAAGGAAGTGTCAAAACCCATTGTTCCAGAGCAACACAAACTTTAGCTAATGCTTTGAAAATAAAAGGAATTTCATTATGAACCGCGACCAAAACCCCCAATTTGAAGCAGATCGAATTGGCAGCGCCGTACGCGAATGCCTCGACGGTTCAACCGCGCAATTGCCAAGCCGCATTACTGATCGCCTGTATCACGCACGCCTCTCAGCCTTAGCAGCGCGTAAGCAGGAATTCGTTCCGCAATTGCAGCAGCTATTGCGCCCCCAACTGGCCTTGAATCAGGGCGGCAACAGCAACCAGCCCTCCTCCAATTGGAGTCGATTAAGCTGGTTTGCGCCGTTTATTGTCCTTGCCTTGGGCTTATTGGCAATTGCTGAATGGCAGCAAGATGCGCGCATCAACGATATTGCTGCGGTTGATATTGCCTTGCTATCGGATGACGTTCCACCCGACGCTTATATGGATAGCGGTTTTCTGGCGTTTTTAAAACTCAGTAGTCATGCCAAGCGCGAGCTGGAAAATACCAACTCTGAGAAGGCCGATGCTGCAGTCGACCCATCCTAACTGAGGCAAGAAATACAACGCCATGCCATCCATGCCCTTCCTGCACAGTCCATCTGCACTTGCTGCAAAGCGATGTGCATCCGGCTGGAGCTTGGGCGCATTTCTATTTATCTTTAGCCTGCTGGCGATTAATCCCGCGAGCGAGGTAGCAGCGCAAACCAAGCAGCCAGTCGCAGCCAGCACCCCAAAACACAGCGGTAATTGGGATGACTTAAGCGTCGTGCAACAAAAAATCTTGGCGCCCCTCGAAGAAGACTGGAGCTACCTTTCCAAAGAGCGCCGCCAAAAATGGATTCAGGTTGCCAATCTCTACCCGAAAATGAAGCGGGCTGATCAAGAGCGTTTGCAATCACGCATGAACGAGTGGGCCAAACTCTCGCAAAAAGATCGTCGCATCGCCCGCGATAATTACCTCAGTAGCTTGCGCTTCCCTGCCGAAGAAAAAGCCTCGGCATGGCAGGCATACCAGCAGCTCAGCGCAGAAGATAAGAAAAAATTAGCAGCCAAGGAAGACAATAAGAAAAAGCCGACTGCCGCGACCTCGCCTACGCTGCAAAATCGCCCCAATGCTTTGCCTGCGGTAACCCCTGCTGCCGCACCCGCCAAAGACGATGGCGCATGAGCCAATCGCCTGTGGACGGCACTACCAGTTCCGTTGACGCCCCGCTGACCGCATTACCCCCTCCTGGCTTTTGGAAGCGGGTCTTCTGCATACTTTATGAGCAACTGATTTTGTTAGGCGTGATTGCGCTGCTCTTCTTGTTACCCAACCTCGTACTGGGCATTGTTTTTGGAGTATCGCTTCCCAGCTGGTTAACTTTTTTCTACTTGTATGGCGTACTGGCTTTTTACTTTGTTTGGTATTGGACCCGTACCGGCCAAACTTTAGCGATGCAAACTTGGCGGGTCAAACTGGTTTCCATTTCGGGAGCGCGCCTGACGCGTAGACAAGCATTGTGGCGCTACGTCTACGGTTCGCTCTGGCTGGTGCCTTGCATCCTAATTCAAGCCAGTGCTGAACTGCAAAAGTGGGGAATCATTGGCTTGCTGTTTGCGGTCTCCCTCTTTCTCTGGCCGCTCTCAATTTACTTGGATCCGCGGAACCGCCAAAGCATTCCCGATCGGCTGGGCAAAACAAAATTAATTTCTTTGCCTAAGATGGAGAAACGAAAGTAAAGCAGCTTCGCGCGATTCTTTACAAGTAGGCCTACGCTTCGCGTAAACAATCAATCGCGGTAGCCCGCTGGATCTTGCGCTGAAATTGGTAGCCCGCAATGGCGCAAGCGACCAGTCCAAATGCAACGCCCATCACGATTGACGATGCAAAGGAATTAAATTCAATTTCAAGCACGAAATGCCCTAGCGCCCATGCAGCCATCGCCGCAGCAAAGCCGCCCAGAAGGCCTGCTAGTCCACCCACAATCGCTAACTCAATACTGGCAATCGCAGCCAAGGTCGGGCTTGATGCGCCGACTGCTTTAAGGAGCGCGGCATCCCGAAAGCGCTCGTCTTGCGTTGCTGAAATCGCCGCAAACAGCACCAAGATGGCTGCCGCAATCGTAAATGTAAATAAGAGACCCAAGGCCGCACCTAAGCGATTCAAGACATCTTGGATTTGTTGCAAGGAGTTCGCTACATCCACTACGGTGATGTTGGGGTAGCGCTGGGTTAAGCGGAAGTCTTGTACTTCGATCGAGGGTGGCTGGTAATACGCAGTAATCCAGGATTGCGGCAAATCCTGCAAAAGCACTGGCGGCATGATCACAAAGAAATTCACGCGCATCGAACCCCACTCCAAGGCGCGGAGCGATGTGATCGAGGCACTCACGGTTTCGCCAGCAATCTCAAATGTTAATCGGTCCCCTAATTTCAAGCCGAGGGTTTTGGCAATGCCAACCTCAATCGAAATTTGTGGCTCGTCTTGCTTAAACCAATTGCCTGCAATGACTTGATTGCCGCCAGGCAAGTCCATGGTGTAGGACAGATTAAATTCACGATCTACTAAACGGCGGGCATTGTCTTTGCTGTAATCGCTTTGCATCACCGGCCGATTATTGATCTCGATTAATCGCCCGCGCACCATCGGATACAAATCGGGTTTGCCAAGGCCTGCTACTGCAAGGTCTTGCGTTAAGGCATCACGTTGATCGTTCTGGATATTAATGACAAAGCGATTCGGTGCATCAACCGGCACATTGCCTTGCCAGGTTTTTAGTAAATCCTGCCGCAAGAGCAAAATGATTAATAGAGCCATCAAGGCAATGGCTAAAGCAGTGATTTGCATCACGGCAAAAGCGGGGCTCCGCGCTTGCGAGCGCAAAGCAAAGCGTCCTGCAAATCCAAATCGGCTGAGCATTCCGCTTACAGAAGAGCGCGCCAACAGCTTCAGCGTAATCCAAGACAGCAAGGCAAACACGGCAACCGCACCGCCAAAACTCAAACCAACCCAGCTGGCGAGTTTCCAATCGCGCGCCGCCCACAGCAGCAAGACAGCAAAACTGAGCAGCCCTAATAGAGCGACCCAGCGCGCTGCAACCGGAACGCTGCTTAATTCACGGCGGACCAAACGTACCGGTGAAATCTGTACCAAGGTGAGCAACGGGGGTCCCGCAAAACCCAATAATAAAAACCAGGAGAGCAGCGCGCTCCACAGAACAGGCCACAGCGAGGGTGGTGGCAAATCAGCCAACAATAAATTCCCCAAGAACCACATCAGCCCATACTGAATCAACCAACCCACTGCAATGCCGAATGCAGCGGCCAATAAACCCAAGAAGGCTAGTGTTTTTAGTTGCTGGCGCAGGATCGTACCTTGCGTAGCGCCAAGGCACTTCATCACCGCGCAGACGTTGGCCTGCCTCACCACGTAACGGCGCGCCGCCAAGGCAATCGCAACCGCAGAGACCATCGCTGTTAACAGTGCAATCAAGGATAAAAAACGTTCAGCCCGATCGAGCGTTTTGCGCATCACCGGCTGACCCGTCTCGAGCGTTTCAATGCGCATGCCGCGCAATTGACCTGACTCGATCGCATTCACGACCCAGTTTTGATAATCAGCAACAGCCGGATTGGATCCCGCAATTAACAAACGGTAAGTCACGCGGCTCCCCAAACCAAGCAAATCGGTCTTGGGTAAATCGTCTAAAGCAATCATGACCCGCGGGGCAAAGTTCATAAACGCAGCGCCGCGATCGAGTTCACGCAGTAAAACGGCATCGATGCGCAGGCGTGCCTGCCCTAATGCAAGGGTATCGCCAATCTTGGCTTGCAAGACTTCAAGTAAAGCCGGGTCAACCCAGGCATTACCGGGTGCTGGGCCATTACTGCTATTGACTTTATCCTGAGGGTTGGAACTGCGACTAATTTGGAGTTCCCCGCGCAAGGGGTAATCGCTACTGACTGATTTGAGTGACGATAACTTCCCGCGCTCACCCACCGTCGCCATACTTGGAAAAACCACCGTTTGTGCAATCGATAGTTTTCGGTCCTTGGCTGCCTCTATAAATCGGGCCGGAATGGGCTGATCGGCAGCAATCAATAAATCGGCTGCTAGCAGTTGGCGTGCATCAAACTCAAAGGCCCGTTGCATCCGGTCGGCTAAAAAGCCGACGCTGGAAAGGGCTGCAACCGATAGGCTGAGCGCAATCCCTAGCCAGAGCAATTCGGGCGACTGCAGGTCGCGCCTAAACCACCGCCATGCCTGCTCAATCACGACTCGCTCAAATCCCCTGAATCTGTCCGCCATCCACGCGAATGACAGAGCCAGTAATGTAAGAGGCATTAGCACTAGCCAAGAATGCGGCGGCATCGCCATACTCTTTTGGATCGCCATAGCGTCCAGCTGGTATCAATTTAATGCTCGCAGCCACTACCGCGTCGTATGCGATATTCTCCCGCTTGGCCCGCGCTTCATCGAGTTGCCGTAAGCGATCCGTTGCAACCCGGCCCGGCATGATTACATTGACCGTAATACCCTCGCTCGCCACTTCAGTGGCCAAGGTCTTAGACCAGGCTAGTAAGGATGCGCGTAGGGTATTGGAGATCGCTAAGTTTTTAATCGGGGCAATCGCGCCCGATGTAGTACTTGTAATAATGCGGCCCCAATGACGTTGACGCATTCCAGGCAGCACACGATCCGTAATCGCAATGAGTGAAAGCACCATGTCATTAAACGCCTTTGCCCACACCTGTGGATCTTGACCTGCTGCTGGAGTTGGCGGAGGACCGCCGGTATTGTTGATCAAAATATCAATCGGCCCAAAAGCAGCTTCTACTTTAGAAACGTGCGCATCAATGGCCGATAGATCGGACAGATCCCAATTTAAGGCCATGGCCTTACCACCGGCAGCCTCGATCATAGTCACGGTTTGCGCTAAGCCCTCCGGATTGCGGCCCGTAATAGCAACCTGCACACCCTCGCGAGCGAGTGCCACCGCCATCGCCTGTCCTAATCCGCGGCTTGATGCTAAGACCAGCGCTGTTTTTCCTTTAATACCTAAGTCCATAGTTCTTCCTTTAAAGCAATGTGAATTGATACCTAGCACTGTAGCCCAAAAGTGCGATTCACACTCCTGGGGCTATTGATGCACTTTATTGCCGCGTGATTGGCTTGGGTAAATTAGCCGATGCCGCAAAGAGATCAGCTTCCAACTGCTGCAAGATCTCGGCTAGGGCTTGCTGCTGTCCCAATACCAAGGTTTGCGGCAGGTTATTCGTCAACGCTACCCGCTGTGTATAGCGCTTGGCGGTAATCAATGGAGAGGGAATATTGGGGTTGGTGACCGTCAAAAAGAATTGCACCGACACCACTGCCTCTGGTTTTGCGCGGTAATCGCCATAGAGTTCATCAACGGTTGCCTGTAATGTATAAAACGGAAAAAAGCTCGTACCCTGCGCTACGGCGATGCGAAAGATACCCGATTGATCGAGCCACTGCCGACTGGCATTGGCAATCATATTGCTGGGCGTAGCAATATAGGCGTTGTACACATCTTTCTCGTAACGCTGCTCACCGACGCGATAAACCAAAGACTTACCATCAAACGGCGTTGACACCGAAAATGAACCCATCTTTAACCAAAACGGTGATTGCATTTTGCGCGGCGGCCCAGTGCGTTCTGGCGCTAGCAGCCAATTCGCAGTCTCAATTGCGGGACGCGTCGGCGCGCACGCCAACAAGGTAAAGGCTATGGCTGCAAGCATGGCGAAGCCGGCAATGCGCTTAAGCAATAAAGTAACGTTGCTGTGCAAGGCTTGGGTGGTGTGTAGGCTCATTTTTGTACTCCGGTCGCGCCAGTGCTGACTGGCAGTTGAATGCGAGCCGGTGGCTCACCCCAAATTAAAGTAGACGGTGATTGGCTAGCAATGCGGGTTAAATCATTCAGCTGCTCGCTGGCCTGCTTGATATTTTCCATGGCAGTTGCGGTATCGCCCTGAACGCTACTGAGCATTTGCCTCAGCACCACTGCACTAGCAACCAGTTCTTGCGTAAGTAACTCTAGCTCGGCATTGCTGGTAACCCCATTCAATCTGGCAAGCAAGATGTTTAACTCCTGTACAGACTGGGTTATGCCTTGATTGCCTTTGCCACTGCCAGCCAAAATTATATTGAGGTTATTCACCAGCTGATCAAATCGTTTTTGCGTATCGGTTAAATTCAGGGCACTTAAATTACTAATCACCTTTTGTAAGCCAGTGAAGATTTCATCCGCCGGACTGGGTAGGGATGGTATGACGGGGTATTCTGGCTCCCAGCTGTAGGCTAAATCTGCAAAGTCATGATCATCGGTATTAAAGTCGAACTCAATGTAGTTCACCCCAGTAATACCCATTGTTTTTACACGGGCTCGCAGGTTAGCTGCGATGAGATTATTCATATCACCTAACAGTTGTTTTGGATCCCCATTAATCAGCATGCGCACAATCACATATTCTTTTCGATCAATCAGTGGGATATTTTTTTCGTAAATCTCGCCAGTTAATCCAACGGAAATGACTTGCCCTACCTTGACGCCCCTAAAGCGCACCGACGCACCCTTATCTAAACCCGTAACCGATCTCTTAATGTAGGTTTCAACCTCAAAGGTTTTCTGAAAGATCTGCCCCGATCCGAAAACCAGTATGAGGGCGATCAATGTGCCTATAGCAGCCAATACAAATAAGCCAAGGCGGAAGTAATTGGGGTTGGAGTTGCTCATGCTACTTCCTTGCTCATAATGCGATTAAAGAATTGATGCACGCGTGGATCGGCACTTTGATCCCGCAATACTTTTGGATCTCCTTCGGCAATGATGCCTTTGCTTGCCTTATCCAACATAATCACCCGATTGGCGATGGAGTAGATACTGGCAAGCTCATGTGACACGATAACAAAAGTAATCCCTAAGTTTTGCGATAAATCCAAAATAGTGCGATCAAGGTCAGCTGAGGTAATCGGGTCTAGGCCAGCCGATGGCTCATCCAAAAACAGAATCTTCGGATCAAGCGCCATCGCCCGTGCAATCGCAGCACGCTTTTGCATGCCGCCGCTGATCTCGCTTGGCATATATTGCTCGTAAGGCAAAAGACCGACTAGGTCCAATTTACAACGGGCAAGTAAATTCATTTGCTCACGGTCGAGCGTGGTGTATTCCTCCATAAACAGCGTCACGTTTTCCAGTAGGTTCATTGAACCAAACAAGGCGCCCTGCTGATACATTACCCCAAAGTGCGTCATGATTTTTTGACGATCTTCGCCATGGGCATCGGTAATGTCTTGGCCTTCAATCAGTACGCTGCCCGCTAGTGGTTCATATAAGCCAAATAGGTTTTTTAATAGACTGGACTTGCCACAGCCTGAGCCACCCAGAATCACAAAGATCTCGCCTTCGTTAACCGAGAAATTGAGGTTTTGCAGCAGGACATTCTGCCCATAGCCAACCGAAAGGTTATGTACGTCAATGGCCACCATCAGAAGTCTGTCTTATAAGAGATGTAGGCAAACATACCGTCCACCAAGACAATCATGACGATGCTGCTGACAACGGCGCGCGTTGCTGAAATACCGACTGCAGCTGCACCTGTGCCAGTTTGCATGCCGCGCATGCAGCCGACAGCGGCAACCACAATGCCAAACAGGACCGACTTCGTTAAGCCAGACAGTATGTCCTCTAGATCAACCGTGTTCAATACGCCATCGTAAAAACTAACGAGCGTTACGCCGTAGGCCATCATGGTGAGTGAGGAGGCAAAGACGCTGACGATATCGGCATACAAGGTCAAGATGGGGGCCACCAAAATACCGGCTAATACCCGTGGCACTACTAAAAAACGCACTGGACTTAGACCTCCAGTGACCAAGGCATCGACTTCACTATTGACCGTCATGGTGCCAATTTCTGCTGCAAATGCTGCAGAGGAACGCCCTGCCAACAAAATGGCGGTAATCAGCGGGCCCAGTTCCCGAAAGATACCCAAAGCAACAATTGGACCCACAAATGTAATGGCGCCAAACTTTTGCATGCCAACGGCTGACTGAAACGATAAGATCACACCAATCAAAAAAGCCACTAAGCCGACGATCGGTAAGGCGGAAACTCCTGCCTGGTAAGCGGCATTAACAAAATCACTCCAGCGCACTTGACGTGGGTGCATTAAGGCCCAGACTAAATCAGCCGTAACGTGACCAGCAAAGGCAATGATGGAGGCCACGTCTTGAAAAAACACGCTACTCGTGCGGCCCACCGACGTGACAAAACCTTCTCTCAAAAGAGGCGCTGCCGGTGGAAACAGTTTGCCAATCGGATCAAATTGCTGCAGCAAAGGCAAATAGCGTTTGTCTAAACCCAGCAAGGTAAATACCGCGCCCTTCTTTTCTTGGTTTGCATGCAAGTCAATTAAAAATGCAACGCCAGCACCGTCGAGGTAATCTACCTGACTCGCATCAACGCTCAAGGTCTTCTGCCCAGAAGATTGCCCAAGCCAGGCATCTTGATTCTGGCGAGCCACTGTCCAATTGCCACCCAAGGTATACACATCAATTCTGCCCTGCAGAACTAATTGCGCATGCGTGCCATCGATGACCTTCCAGTCAAATGGGGGCAAGGCAGTTAGGGGTGTATTCATAGGTATTTATTTAGGATACGCAGGGTCAAAGGTTAGTGAATGCAAAGAATACGCATATCCATAAATCTATCAGCCTTAAGGATACTGGAAGGATTTGACAAGCATGCATATTCATCTGCTCGTTATTTATGTGTATGGTGTGTATAATTATGTGTATAATACACAAATGAATAGCAAAGAACTCTTCAAGTTATTAGAGAGGGATGGTTGGATTATGCGTAACTCAAAAGGTTCACATCATGTTTTTAATCATCCCGTCAAAACCGGTCATATCACGGTGCCACACCCCAAAAAGGATCTCGGCGTTGGTTTAGTTCACAAGCTACTAAAACAAGCAGGAATTAAATAAGGGAATGTCCATGAAATATCCAATCGCAATAGAGCCAGGAAACGATACCAATGCGTGGGGCGTCATCGTGCCTGATTTACCGGGTTGCTTTTCTGCTGCCGATAGCGGTATTGATGAGGCGATCGACAATGCAAAAGAAGCCATTGAATTGTGGATCGAAGCTGCCTTAGATGGCAATCAAGATGTCCCAAGGCCAAGCTCGATTAATGCCTTACAGAAGAAAAAAGAATTTAAGGGAAT
>JBIIGG010000048.1:0-9221 GCA_044236575.1 Polynucleobacter sp.
TGTATTGGTACTGCTCAGCAGCACCCGTCATTTTGTTCTGGCGACCCATTGCAAGGATTTGCGTAAAACCAACATAAAAGAATAAACCTTCCATTACGCAGGCAAAAACAATCAAGGAACGGAGTAACTTTTGATCGTTTTCTAATGTGCCAGTCTTAAAGTTGGGGTCCGTGAGCACATCAATGTATGGAATTAAGAACTCATCTTTATTGCGAATTGACTCAATCTCGTTGTACGCATTAAAGATTTCAGACTGGTCTAAGCCTAACGATTCCACAATATATTGGTAGGCGTGGGTATGAATTGCCTCCTCGAAAGCCTGACGCAACAGGTATTGGCGGCATTCTGGAGCAGTAATGTGACGATAAGTGCCCAAAACAATATTGTTTGCGGCCAACGAATCTGCCGTTGTGAAGAAACCCAAATTACGCTTAATGATGCGACGCTCGTCTTCGGTCAAGCCATTGGGATCTTTCCAAAGCGCGATATCGCGGTTCATATTGATCTCTTGTGGCATCCAGTGATTTGCACAACCCGCCAAATACTTCTCCCAGGCCCACTTATATTTAAATGGAACCAACTGATTTACGTCCGTCTTTGCATTAATCACGCGCTTATCAGCGGCATTGACACGCAAAGCTGCGCCACCCGATAAATTAGCGGCCCCTACTGGCAAAGATGCGGTAGTTTGGGGTGCCATTGCCACTTGATCCGGCTGTGGTGCTTTCTGTGGCTGCACTGCTGGCTGCGGCGCTAAACCGACTTTAGCCAGTGCTGGCGCCACTTCTTCTTCCCAATTCAACATAGTATTCTCCAAAATTCCATCATTTCACTACCAGTAAGCAAATGGTTTACTGGCACGCTTCGCATTCATCAAACCCAGCATCACCTGGACGCATTGTGCAAACAGGGCCATCCGCTGCCACTGCCGCTGCTGCCGCATCGGTACCGTTCACACCGCCGCCGCTCGAAACCGAGTTGAGCTGACCGCTTGCCACGGTCGACTTCTCCACATGGGTTGCTGCCATCGTACGCAGGTAATACGTAGTTTTTAATCCACGCAACCAAGCCAACTTATAGGTGTCATCCAGCTTCTTGCCGGAGGCGCCAGCCATGTAAATATTCAAGGATTGCGCTTGATCGATCCACTTTTGACGGCGGGATGCCGCTTCTACCAGCCAAGTTGGCTCTACCTCAAAGGCGGTCGCGTAAATATCCCGTAAATCCTGCGGTACGCGATCAATCTTCGACAAGGTACCGTCAAAGTACTTCAAATCGGCAATCATCACTTCATCCCAGAGGCCGCGGTCTTTGAGGTCGCGCACCAAATACTCGTTTACTACCGTGAACTCACCCGATAAATTGGATTTCACAAACAGATTCTGGAAGGTAGGCTCGATGCACGCCGATACGCCAATAATGTTGGAAATCGTTGCAGTCGGTGCAATGGCTACGCAATTGGAATTACGCATACCAAATTGCTTAATCCGCGCACGCAAACTATCCCAATTTAGGGTGGATGACATATCCACTTCCAAGTAGCCACCGCGCTCTTCGGCTAGCAAACGTAGAGAGTCTTGCGGGAGAATGCCGCGATCCCACAGGGATCCTTTGTAGCTACTGTAGGTGCCACGCTCTTCTGCGAGGGCATTTGATGCTTGGTAGGCGTAATAGCAAACTGCCTCCATCGATGCATCGGCAAACTGAACTGCCGCATCGCTGGCGTAAGGAATACGCTGCATGTGCAAGCAATCCTGGAAACCCATAATGCCAAGACCCACTGGGCGGTGCTTGAGGTTGGAGTTGCGGGCCTTAGCAACCGCATAGTAGTTGATGTCAATCACGTTATCGAGCATACGCATTGCGGTGCGGATGGTCTTTTGCAATTTATCGTGGTCGAGCACCATGCGGCCGTTTGCGTCGGTTGTCATGTGGGCAGTTAAGTTGACCGAACCCAAGTTACAAACTGCGATTTCATCGTCATTGGTGTTGAGGGTGATCTCGGTACACAAATTGGATGAATGAACTACACCAACGTGCTGTTGTGGGCTGCGGATGTTGCAAGGATCCTTAAAGGTGATCCAAGGGTGACCGGTTTCAAACAGCATGCCCAGCATCTTGCGCCATAACTGCTGCGCAGGGATAGTGCGGGATGGCTTGAGGGCGCCGCTTTCAGCTTGCTTTTCATAGGCAACATAGGCCTCTTCAAATGCCCTGCCAAATTTGTCGTGCAAATCGGGAGTATTGGATGGTGAGAACAAAGTCCAGTTACCGTTCTCCATTACGCGCTTCATGAACAAATCTGGAATCCAGTTGGAGGTATTCATGTCATGCGTACGGCGACGATCATCGCCCGTGTTCTTACGCAGCTCCAAGAATTCTTCAATGTCTAGGTGCCATGTTTCCAAATAGGCGCAAACTGCGCCCTTGCGCTTACCGCCTTGGTTTACTGCAACGGCAGTGTCATTCACTACTTTTAAGAATGGCACTACGCCCTGTGATTTACCATTGGTACCTTTGATGTGGCTGCCGAGGGCACGCACATTGGTCCAGTCATTGCCAAGGCCGCCAGCGAACTTCGACAACAAGGCATTCTCTTTCAGGGCCTCATAAATGCCATCGAGGTCATCTGCCACGGTGGTCAAGTAGCAACTCGAGAGCTGTGGACGGGTTGTTGCGGAATTAAAGAGGGTCGGCGTGCTGGACATAAAGTCAAATGTCGAAAGCACTTCATAGAACTCAATGGCACGGGCTTCACGGTCAAGCTCATTCAAAGAAAGGCCCATGGCCACGCGCATAAAGAAAGCCTGTGGCATTTCAATACGGCGGTCTTCAATGTGCAAGAAATACCGGTCATACAGGGTTTGCAGGCCAAGGTAATTGAACTGCAAGTCACGATCCGCATTAAGGGCAGCAGCGAGGCGCGCCATATCAAATTCACGCATGCGGGGGTCAAGCAACTCAGCGCCGATACCCTCGTTAATGTATTTCGCAAAGTAGGTGCTGTACTCCGCTTGCATATTGCCCTGTAATACCTCGTGACCCAAGATCTCTTTGCGGATCACGTGCATCAGGATCCGTGCGGTTACCTGGCTATACGCGGGGTCTTTTTCAATCAAGGTACGGGAGGCCAGGATGGCAGAGTCATACACCTGCGCCATGGGTACTCCGTCGTACAAATTCTTGATGGTTTCAGTAATGATCGGGGTGGCGTCAATTGCGTTGCCTAAACCTTCACATGCCGCCTGAATAACCGTACGCAAGGCGGCCATATCGAGGGGCTTGCTTACACCGTTATCCAGCACGGTAATGCCAGACTCTGCCTGCTGTGCTGCAGTTTGAGCCTCTGGTGTAGTTGCTTGTTGGCTTGTGCGTTCTTGATTACGCTTTTCGCGGTACAAGACATAGGCGCGGGCGACGTTGTGCTCGCCGCTGCGCATGAGCACCAACTCAACCTGATCTTGAATATCTTCAATGTGAAAGGTGCCGCCATTGGGGCGGCTACGCAGTAAGGCTCGAACGACTGCATGGGTTAATTGCTCGACCTGCTCACGCACCCGAGCTGAGGCAGCGCCCTGTCCACCATTCACCGCTAAAAATGCTTTGGTGACTGCAATTGCAATTTTGGATGGTTCAAATGCCACCACCGAGCCATTGCGTCGAATGATTTTGTAATCGGATAACTGGGTTGCTTGGGCACCACCAACGCCGCCAGCCACAAATCCAGCCGATGGGTTTTGGGTCATATTCGCAGTGGGGTTGCCGCCGGAAGGAAACCCTAATTGTGCCTCTGCTGCGGATTGGTTGGTGTATGTCATAGCGCCCTTGCGTTTACCTAAGTTCGTGTAAAAAAATGTCTTTTTAAAACAAGGATTTAACCTTATTTTGCAATTGTGTTTTTGGCAACAAAACACTACATCTAGTGTTTTTTTTGCTCCAAGGCACTAAGTATAGGTAAATATTTGGAATTGCGTATGCTTTTTATTACAAAAAATACCTAGGATTTGCCCTTATTTTTATAGGCAATATGCGGTTCAATTTTGGTGCAAATTCAGAGGGTGTTTTACTTGTTGGGGGCTAATGTAAGCGAATGCTTACATACATAAAAATAGGCCCAAATCAACTAGCGCGAAGCGACCCCAAATGGTAATTTTTCGAGGGGCAATCTGTTGTCTTTTTGAAACCGTGCCCAATCAAACTGAATGCCGGGATCGGTTTTTCGTTCTGGCGCAATATCACTGTGGCCAGCAAAACGGAAATCTGGGTTCTGGGATTGCAACTGCGTAATGAGCTGCTGTAAGGCCTGGTACTGCGCTTCTTCAAAAAAAGTATCCCCGTCGCCTTCAAGCTCAATCCCAATCGAAAAATCATTGCACCGTGCTCGCCCCTCAAACTGGGATTCGCCGGCATGCCAAGCTCGGTTCTGCGTCGATACAAATTGAATGATGCGTCCTGAGCGGGCGATCAAAAAATGACTCGAGACGCGTCGCTCTGCAATGTCCGCAAAGTAGGGGTGGGCCTGTGGATCGAGTTGGTTCTGAAAAAAATCAACAATGTATTGCGTACTGTTCTGCGTTTTAAATTGCCCAGGTGGAAGGCTAATGTGGTGCAAAACGACAAGATCCGTTGCGACTTCCCTGGGTCGCGCATCAAAGTTTGGAGAGACCCGCCATAGCGCTGAGCCCAGCCAGCCCTTGGAATCAATCGCATCACGGTGCCCGCTAGAGCAGTAAAAACGGTCTTCGTGCATTACCCCCTCAGTACTGGGCAAATGCACTCCGCAATGGCGGCAAGGCCTGATTTCTTCTGACTCGGCGATGACTGGTGGGGGAGTTTGGGCTTTTGCTTTTTCTACTTGCGCAGGGCGACCCTTGTTTTTAATCCAAAAGTAAATGAGGCCAACGCCGACAAGCAGCAAAATCCATTTGAGCACAATTAGGTTCGCTGCAAAATAACTTCAAGCACAAAGCGGCTTCCCACATACGCCAGAATGAGCGCAACGTAGGCGCCCAAGACCCAGCGAATGGCCACCAAGCCACGCAAACCCACGCGCCAACGCGCCACAATCAGTCCAGCGAATAAAAACCAGGAGATCAAAGCAAAGATGGTTTTATGATCAAAGACCAGGGGCCGGCCAAACAGGGCCTGCGAAAAAAAGAGCCCAGAAAAAACAGTCAGGCTCAGTAATGCAAAGCCGACGTAAATAAAGCTGAAGAGGAGGCTTTCCATTGCCATCAAGGGCGGCAAGGACTCAAGCCAGTGGCCAATGCGGCTATCTTGAGCATAGGTAAATTGGCGCCGTAATGCCCGGTCCTGAATGCTCATCAAAATGGCATGCATTACTGCGAGACTTAACAAACCAACGGCGCTGGTTGCCACAATGAAATGCCCTTTGAACCAAGCATCCGAGACCGTTCTAGCCGAGAGCAAGGTCCCCGGAAAAATATCGGGCAGGACTGCGCATACCATTGCCAGGGCAAGGGCCATTAAACGCATACTGGAAATCGGCAACATCCAACTCTGAAACCAATAAAACGCCAGTCCAACCCAAGCAATTAAGGAGAGGTTTTGCGCAAACCCAAAGACAAAGCCTTCGGGCGTAAAGATGGAATCATGCAAGACCGCGCCATGCACCAATAGAATGAGGAAAATGAGGCCCTGCACCAGAAATATGAAGGGTTTTGTCTCTGGTCGGTTGCGTGGCCGCACGCTCAATGCAATCAGCAACAGCAGATAAAGTACTGAAGGGAGCCAACTAAAACTGGAGTAACCTAAAATTGTCATTTGGAAAGTCTAATCGATAAATGCTAGAGAACCTCACAGACCGTCTTTCTCGTGTTGTTAAAACCATGCGGGGTGAAGCAAGGCTCACCGAGCGCAACACCGCAGACATGCTGCGCGAGATCCGTTTAGCCTTACTTGAAGCCGACGTAGCACTCCCAGTAGTCAAGTCCCTACTCGAACAGGTTAAATTCAAAGCCCTTGGTGAGGATGTGGTTGGCAGCCTCAGTCCAGGGCAAGCCTTGGTTGGGGTGGTGCAGCGGGAGTTAACCAGTGTGATGGCCGGCGACGGCAGTCAAAGCAGCGAACTCAATCTCGCCACCCAACCCCCTGCCGTGATTTTGATGGCCGGCTTACAAGGTGCAGGTAAAACCACTTCGGTCGGCAAGCTCGCCAAATGGCTGCGCGAAACCAAAAAGAAAAAAGTTTTAACTGTCTCCTGCGACGTCTATCGCCCTGCTGCGATCGAACAGCTCGAAACCGTCAGTAAATTGGTTGGGGTGGAGTGCTTTCCCAGCAATACCAATCAAAAGCCAGTAGAAATTGCCACCAATGCATTGGACTGGGCACGCCGACATTATTTTGATGTACTGATTGTCGATACCGCGGGTCGCTTGGGTATTGATGAAGCGCTAATGCAGGAGATTGCGCAATTGCACAGCGCCGTCAAACCGATTGAGACCCTCTTTGTGGTCGATGCGATGCTGGGTCAGGACGCCGTCAATACGGCCAAAGCATTCCATGAGGCGCTACCCTTGAGCGGCGTAGTACTCACTAAACTCGATGGTGATTCCCGCGGCGGTGCCGCACTATCGGTGCGTCACGTCACTGGGGTACCGCTGAAGTTCATCGGCGTGGCCGAGAAGATGGATGGCCTTGAACCATTTGATGCCGAGCGCATGGCCAACCGCATTTTAGGCATGGGCGATATTCTGGCTTTGGTTGAACAAGCCCATCAAAACATCGATGTTGCCAAAGCGGAGAAGCTGGCCGTCAAAATGCAAAAAGGCGGGTTTGATCTAGCCGACTTTCGGGATCAAATTACCCAGATGCAGCAAATGGGCGGAATGGCCAATATGCTGGATAAATTACCTAGCCACATGACGCAAAATGCGGGCAAGGTCAATATGAGTCAAGCGGATCTACAAATCAAACGCATGCGCGGCATCATCGATAGTATGACTGCGCAAGAGCGTAGGAAGCCTGAGTTACTTAAAGCAAGTCGTAAGCGGCGTATTGCTGCAGGCGCCGGGGTTCAGGTCCAAGAAGTCAACCGCATGCTCGCGCAGTTCGAGCAAATGCAAACCATGATGAAGCAATTTAAGGGTGGCAAAATGGCCCGCATGATGGGCTCGATGGCAGCCCGTGGTGCAGCTAAAGGACTTGGCGGCTTATTTAAAAAATAGCCGCACTGCCCACGCACTGACTATCAACGAATTAGGCGATCGCTTGCTTGGCTGCTTGAACAGCAGCGATGACATGATCTTTAATGCTTGCAAGCGGAATATTCTGCGCGGCCGCTTCGGTGCGACCCTGAAACTCCACCTGACCCTCTTTAAGTCCACGCTCGCCAATCACCACGCGATACGGCACACCAATTAATTCCCAATCGGCAAACATCGCACCCGGACGCTCGCCCCGGTTATCCAGAACCACATCAATGCCTGCGGTCAGGAGTGCATCGTGCAAGGCATCGGCTTCTGCCTTCACAGATTCCGACTTATCGTAGCCCACCGGACAAATGACGATCTCAAATGGCGCCATCGAAATCGGCCAGACAATACCGCGATCATCATGGCCCTGCTCAATTGCAGCGCCAAGTAAACGCGTTACGCCAATCCCATAACAGCCCATTACCATTGGTTGGGCTTTACCATTCTCATCCAAATAAGTGCAACGCATTGCTTCGGAATAGCGCGTGCCAAGCTGAAACACATGCCCTACCTCAATGCCGCGGCAAATTTCGACAACACCTTTGCCATCCGGCGACGGATCACCGGCGACGGCATTACGGATATCAGCAACCTGCGGCAAGGGCAAGTCACGCTCCCAGTTCACACCAGTCAAATGAAATCCAGTAGCGTTCGCGCCGCAGACAAAGTCACTCATATTGGCTACGGTGCGATCAGCGATGACGACGACATCGGAGCGCACACCAACCGGACCCAAGGAGCCTGGGTTCGCATTGCATGCAGCAGCAATTTCTGCTTCACTTGCAAAACGGGATTCGGCTAGGCCAGGAATTTTGCTGAGCTTGATTTCATTTAACTCGTGATCACCGCGGAGCAAGAGCATGAAGAGTTTGGCAGGGCCCTTCTCTTGGTCTACTGCGAAAACCAGGGTCTTCACGGTTTGCTCAAGCGGCAGCGATAAAAACTGCGCCACTTGGTCGCAGCGGGTTTGATCGGGCGTTGCCACTTTTTGCATAGCGACGGTTGGGGCAGCGCGAGCTGATATCAATGCGAGCGACTCAGCTGCTTCCAAATTTGCGGCGTAATCGGAATTGGGGCAATACACAATCGCATCTTCACCGGTATCGGCAATCACATGAAACTCTTGGCTACCTGAACCGCCAATCGCGCCGTTGTCGGCGGTAACGGCCCTGAACACCAAACCCATGCGCTCAAAAATACGGGTGTAGGCATCAAACATCAACTGATACGACTGCTTGAGGCCAGCAGTATCCCGATCAAACGAGTAGGCGTCCTTCATGCTGAACTCACGGCCGCGCATGATGCCAAAACGGGGGCGACGCTCGTCGCGAAACTTCGTCTGAATTTGATAGAAGTTCACTGGCAACTGCTTATAACTGCGGATTTCATTGCGGGCCAAATCGGTCACTACCTCTTCGGAGGTGGGCTGAATTAAAAAATCACGCTCATGTCGATCTTTGATTCGGAGTAACTCAGGGCCCATCTTTTCCCAGCGACCCGTTTCTTGCCACAGCTCTGCTGGCTGAATCATCGGCATCAGGAGTTCAATCGCGCCCGCCCGATTCATTTCTTCGCGAATGATATTTTCCACCTTGCGAATCACCTTTAAACCCAGTGGCAAGTAGTTATAAATTCCAGCACTTAACTTACGGATTAAGCCAGCACGCACCATGAGTTGATGCGAAACCACCTCCGCGTCAGAGGGGGCTTCCTTGAGGGTCGCGAGAAAGGTTTGTGTGGCTTTCATGTATAGATATAATCAAATCACTGATTTTAATGGATTTGGAGCGCGATTATGCTCGACCGCGAAGGGTATCGACCCAATGTCGGCATTGTCCTCCTTAACGGCGCTAACGAGGTTTTCTGGGGAAAACGCGTTGGACAGCATTCGTGGCAGTTCCCGCAAGGCGGGATTCAGCATGGTGAAAGCCCAGAAGAGGCCATGTACCGCGAATTGCACGAAGAGGTTGGCTTGCTGCCAGAACATGTCCAGATCGTTGGACGCAC
>JBIIGG010000049.1:0-9131 GCA_044236575.1 Polynucleobacter sp.
GACCATTACGTTAATTTAGTGGAGCAAGGCATTGATTTGGCAATTCGAATGGGTCGCCTGCCAGACTCTTCACTGGGTTCGCGCTATTTGGGGCTAAACCCCTGGGTGTTAGTTGCCAGCCCAGCCTTTTTAGAAGAGCATGGTACGCCCAAGCATCCAAGCGAGCTGACTGGGCACCAAGCCCTGATTTATAGCTCGGTACAGGATAACCATCGCTGGCATTTTAGTGGCGCTGATGGCGCGGCAGTCTCAGTCCCTGTTAAAGGCCCGCTGTACTCGAATAACTTGTCAACCCTATTAGCTGCCACCATCGCTAAAATGGGTCTTGCAGCGATCCCTTGGTATGTAGCGCACCGCTCCGTTCAAAAAGGAAATTTGCAACCAATTTTGACGGATTGGACTTTGCCCTCCCAAGAAATCCATGCGGTGTTTTCATCGCCCCGCCTGGTTCCTGGCAAAGTCAGTCAATGCATCGATTGGCTACAGGGGCACTTTGCAGGAAATTGGTGGGAGCTCTAAGAGAGAAAACGCAACATACTGAATCAATAGTACGTAGTAAAAACAGAAACGCATTATTTTTATGAAACCAAAAGGAAGAACATGAAACGCAATTCACTTCACATCGCCGTAATTACTGCGGCATTACTCGCAACGACTAGCTTCGTTCAAGCGCAGCCTGCTAGCCCAGCCAAACCCAAAGTAGAAGCGGCTGCCATTATGGATACCGTCTATGATTTATATCAGGGCGATGTCGTTAAGATTGATGCAAAAACACGCACCATCACCTTCAAAAATAAAGACGGTGAATCCAATTTTGTGGCTGGTCCAGAGATTAAGAACTTTGCGCAGATCAAGGTAGGCGATCACCTGAGTGTGACTTTTGAAATCGCTGTTGCATTGGAACTCATTAAAACCAAGAGCGATGGCATTCGTAGCAAGCAGGAAGCTTCCGCTGTTACCACTGCACAGCCCGGCCAAAAGCCAGCACAGACCATTACTAATGCCACTGAAATCATTGCCGATGTGGTTGCTGTCGATCGCGCCAAGAAGACCGCCTCCATTAAGGGCCCTAATGGTAAGGTCACTGTCGTGAAAGTGAAGAACCCAGAGCTCTTGAAAGACATTGCAGTAGGCGATGTAGTGCGCGCTCTTTTCATCGACCGGATGGCGGCTTCGATTACGCCAGGAAAGAAGTAATACGCAGTTTATTTAGCGTCACACGGAATGCATAGGGCCTTGCTAAGTACATTTGCTAGCAAGGCGCCTTTCCGCTTCATTGCCCTATGCATTACTGGTATCACCCTTCTGTCTGCATGCACTACTACGACACGACCTGGCGTAGTAGACATCAACCGGCAGCAACTGATGATGGCCTCACAAAGTGAGGTTGAACGTTTATCAGCAATTAGCTTTAACGAACAAAATAAAAAAGCACAAGAAAAAAAGATTCTGATTACATCAGGACCGCAATACGATCGCCTGATCAACATTGCCAATCGCCTCATTCCCCAGACCGCTTACTTTCGAGACGACACCCAGAAATGGAATTGGCAACTAAGCCTGATTAACACACCCATTCTGAATGCCACCTGCGCACCCGGCGGCAAGATTACATTTTATACCGGCATCATCGATCAACTTAATCTCAATGATGATGAGATTGCCGCCATCATGGGGCATGAGATTGCCCATGCCTTGCGCGAGCACGGCAGAGAACGCCTTTCGCAGGCCATGGCGCAAAATACAATTACCAGTATTGCTCTCGCTGCGGCCGGAGGCTATGGCGCGCAAATCAATGCAGCCAATCAAGTGGCGCAGTATGTGTTGGTATTGCCGAACTCAAGGCAACATGAAAGCGAAGCCGATGCGATTGGAGTTGAACTAGCTGCTAGGGCCGGCTATAACCCGCGCGCCGCCATCTCTGTGTGGCAAAAGATGATGAAAGCAACTAAGGGCAAAAATCCGCCGGAGTTTTTATCAACCCACCCTTCTGGCGAAACGCGTATTGAGCAACTCAGCGCATTAATGCCGTCGGTCGAGCCTTTGTATCGAGATGCGACCAAGGCTCCAGGTACTAGTTCGATAATGAAATAAATCGGCAATAAATATCGGCACTTTAAATTATCAAGCTTCAAGGCGCCTTACTAAAAGCTAAGGTAGTATTAGGTGCCAGAACGGGTACCTATGCTAACTTAGCCATGGCTTTAAATGGTGTGATTAGCGCAATAGCTACCCCAATAATTTATCACCTTTTTTACAAGTGACTTACTATACTAAGTCATCACCAAAAACAAGATAAAGCCTAATCATTCTATGAATACTCCAGACCCAATCAAGTTAACCCAAGATCTCATTCGCTTCAATACAATTAATCCGCCTGGCAACGAGGATGAGCTGTGTGATTACCTAACCCAATTATTAAAGTCTGCTCATTTTGAATGCATGAATGTCGACTTTGCTCCGAGAAGACGGAGTATCGTAGCGCGTATTCCAGGCAGCCTAGGTAAGCCCAATATCTGCTTTACCGGTCACGTCGATGTTGTTCCTCTGGGGGATCGTCAGTGGGATCATGATCCCTTTGGCGGCAACATTCATGATGGCAAACTGTATGGACGCGGCTCAAGTGATATGAAAAGTGGTATTGCGGCATTTGTGGTGGCCGCCATGCGCACAGCAGAACTATCCAAAAATGGAAATGGAGTTAGCCTGATCATTACCGCAGGTGAGGAGACAGGCTGTGAAGGCGCTTTTTATATAGCCGCCCAAAAACAGGTCATTGATTTCATTGGTAATGTAGGCTGCTTCATTGTTGCCGAGCCCACCGCAAATGAACCGATCATTGGCCATAAAGGAGCCTATTGGTTAAGAGCAAAGGCAGAAGGTGTTACAGCCCATGGCTCGATGCCTGAAAGAGGAGATAACGCATTCTACAAACTGGCTAAGGGCGCACTCCTGATGGAAACGTTTCAGTTCGACACCCCGCCTCACGCTTTAATGGGTCAAGGAACGCTGAATGTCGGTACTGCTAAAGCCGGCCTGAATATCAACTCGGTTCCCGATGCTGCAGAAATGACATTAGATATTCGGACGGTACCCGGACAAAGCCATAAACACATCTATGGCTGTTTATGTAAAGTACTCGGGCCCAACATAAAGCTAGAGACCATCATGGATGTCGAAGGTATATATACTCCGCCAGACCACCCTTGGATCAAAACCGTCTTTGCTAAATGTCAGGAAATCAATGGCATAAAGGCTACCCCTAAATCGATCTCTTACTTTACTGATGCTTCAGCGCTAAAAGGCCTCATTGGCGATCCCCCAACAGTGGTCCTAGGCCCGGGGCAGCCAGAAATGGCACATCAAACAAACGAGTTTTGCTATACCGAGAAAATAACCCAATCTACAACCCTCTTTGAAAGGCTTATCATCGATTGGCATCAACATTGATTACGTAGAACTAATTACAAAATGAAAATTGAGGCATTACAATTTAAGAAGGCATTTTAATTTTGACAATTACAAGTCCATTACACAATCTTCGAATCCGCGGTGATAGGTTATGTCAATCACTGCTCGAGCTTGCACAAATTGGCGCTACACCAAAGGGTGGTGTTTGTCGCCTTGCGCTGACCGACTTGGATAAAGAAGGACGCCAGTGGGTTGTGGAAAAAGCCCATCGTCTAGGGCTTGAGATTACTACCGATCAAATTGGCAATACGTTTATGCGTCGACTGGGTAAGAATGCACAACTCCCCCCTATCATGACCGGTAGTCATATCGATACACAGCCTACCGGTGGTAAATACGATGGTAATTATGGCGTGCTTGCTGGTCTAGAAGTCATTGAGACACTCATTGACCATGGGATTGAAACCGAGGCTCCGATTGAGGTGGTTTTTTGGACAAACGAAGAAGGCTCGCGCTTTACTCCAGTCATGATGGGCTCAGGTGTCTTTGCTGGAGCAGTTACTCTAGAGCATGCTTATGGGGCAGCAGATACTGCAGGCAAAAAAGTAAAAGAAGAGTTACAACGCATTGGTTATCTGGGGGAACAAGTACCAGGTGATCATGCTTGCGGCGCTTATTTTGAGGCCCATATTGAACAAGGGCCCGTTCTTGAACATCAAGATAAAGTCATTGGGGTGGTACCTGCTGTAATGGGCTTACGCTGGTTTGATTGCATAGTGCAGGGCTTTGAAGCACATGCAGGTCCAACACCGATGGATATTCGAGTGGATGCTTTACAAAATTCCGTAAATATTATGCAAAAGGTGGTAGCCATAGCCAATGAATTTAAGCCGCATGGCAGAGGTACCGTCGGCATGGTTCAGGTTTTTCCGAACAGCAGAAACGTGATACCTGGCCAAGTCCAATTTTCGATCGATATACGCCATCCAGATTCTGCCGCACTGGAAAAAATGACTTCCCAATTAAAGGAATACATTGCGCAAGTATCGAAAGAAAAATCGATTGCAATCGATTTAAAGGAAGTATCGTACTTTCCGCCATGTAATTTTGATGCTAGCTGCGTTGACATCGTTAGGCAGACAGCCATTAACTTGGGTTACTCACATATGGATGTGGTATCAGGAGCTGGCCACGATGCCATCTATATGAATCGTTTGGCTCCGACTGGAATGATCTTCATACCCTGTAAAGATGGTGTAAGTCATAACGAAATTGAAGATGCTAAAGCAGAGCATCTCGAAGCGGGAGCCAATGTCCTGCTTCATTCCATGCTGGCATTTGCCAAACCAGTCACTAACTAATCTATACGGTAGGCCGGATGCAAGAGAAAAAGAGTTTAGGTAAATGGGTCATCGCGCGCTTTCAGCATGAAACGAATACATTCTCCCCTATCCGCACTCCGTTAGAGGCATTCAATCCACTTTGGAATCAAGATGCCTATCAAGATCAAGAAAGCGCAAGAACGGCAATGGGTGCTTTTATCCAAATTGCCAAAAGCGAGAATGTGGAAATTGTGACGCCGGTATGTGCATTTTCAAATCCTAGCGGAACGGTTGATGGAAAAGCATATGAGCGTATTTGCAATAGTATTGTAGACGCCGTTAAACAAGGTTGTGATGCTATTTTGCTCGATCTGCATGGTGCTATGGTTTCTGAATTCGCAGTAGACGGTGAAGGTAATCTCTTAAAACGAATTCGGTCAATTGCACCCAATATCCCAATTGCAGTTGCGCTCGATCTTCACGCCAATGTCACTCCCTCGATGGTTCAGAACTGTGATGTGATGGTAAGTTTCAAAACGTATCCTCATATTGATATGTATGAAACGGGCCTGCACGCTGGTGAATTATTACGAGACATGCTTAAGGGAAAGATCAAGCCCTCAACCGCTTACCGTCAAATTCCCTTGCTCTCGCACACCCTCAGAAGTAATACCAATGAAGGTGCAATGAAAGCCGCAGTGCAAGCTGCTATCGAAATGGAAAAAAAGCCAGGCATTTTAGGAATCTCCATTTTGGCTGGCTTTAGCCTTGCTGATTTTCATGATGCGGGTATGTCTGTGATCGTGATTGGCGATCAAAATTATCCTGACTACGATGTTATTCAAAATCAAGTTGCCGATCAGCTTCAAGCCATGATTCTGTCCCAAGCAGATGGCTTTATTTATGAGAGTATTCCAGTTGAGCGGGCACTTAATACAGCACGTGGAATCAGTCGACTAACAACACCAGGACCTGTTTTACTGCTAGATCATAGCGATAACGTGATGTCGGGTGGACCTTGTGATACAACTGATATTTTGGAAGCCGCCCTTCAATTTGGTCTTACTAATATTGCAGCTGGCCCTATCGCCGACCCAGAGACGGTACAAAAGCTCATTCTGGTCGGACTGAATAAGCCCGTCGATATTGAGCTTGGAAATAAATCGGGTTGGACTTACCGTGGTGTGCACAAACAACCCTTAAAGCTAAGCGGCGTTGTTAAAGCGATTGCTGATGGCAAGATTAAAGTCACTGGCCCCATATTTACAGGATCGATCTTGAACATGGGGCCCAGCGTCTTGTTTGAAACAAATGAGGCCCAAATTGTGATTAGCTCAGAACGGGTTGAGCCTTATGATATTGCTGTCATGACTAGCTTAGGCATTGAGTTGCAATCTAAAACCTATGTACTGCTCAAGTCCAGAATGTATTGCCGTCCTGTTTTTTTTCCATTAAGCAAAGGCTTTGTTGAGTGCGATTCTGATCAAGGCGGGCCCACCAGCTCAAATTACGATTGGTTTGATATTAAGTACATTAGGCGCCCAATTTATCCACTAGATGTGAAAAATTTAGCTTAATTTATACAGTGTTGAACATGCTATCTATATTTAGCTTCAATGAATTTATTGCGCTGATCTTTTTTTGTGCGGCGATGACCTTCTCCCCTGGTCCAAACACCATGCTCACAACTGCCATCGCAACGAACGAGGGATTACGACGCACACTCCCCTTTGCCTGTGCAGTCCCATTTGGATGGTTAATGATTATGCTTGCCTGTGGTTTTGGTATAGGCGCTTTAGTCGCAGAAATCCCCAGCATTCGTCTTGGAATCAAAATATTGGGTTGCGCCTATTTAATTTGGCTGGCCCTAAAGCTTTGTAAAAGTAAGCAGCTTCATGAAGTCAATCCTACGAGGCTGAACATGGGATTCACCAAAGGCGTATTCATTCAATTTCTGAATATCAAAGTCTGGTTGTTGGCGATTACCATTATGGGCTCTTGGATTATTTATGCAGAAGGGCAGCCCAGTACAAACCCAGACGAACGCCTGATGTTGGCCTGCGCGGTAGTCATGTTCTTTGCGTTTGTTAGCAATATGAGCTACGCCCTAGCCGGAGCTCTGTTCAAGACCTGGCTGGGAACAGGCAAACGTCTTATCGTTTTTAATTACTTCTTGGCTGCGTTATTAATTGCTACTGCTATTTGGACTTTAAGTATTTAACTGACTAGGTATTTAATTTAAAGTGACAAGCAACAAAATGCCCGGTCGAAGTCTCTTCTAATTTAGGCTCTTCTACCCTGCAACGCTCTTGAGCATAAATGCAGCGGGTATGGAAATGGCAGCCGCTCGGGCGATTGATTGGACTTGGAACATCTCCGCCCAGCACAATTTGCTTGCGTTGATGCTTAGGATCAGGAATAGGTACCGCCGAGAGCAAGGCTTCTGTATAGGGATGAGATGGGCGACTAAACAGCTCTGCTGTATCTGCTAGCTCAACAATGCGCCCTAAATACATCACTGCAATGCGATGGCTAATGTGCTTTACAACGGCTAAGTCATGCGCAATAAATAGATAAGATACGCCGAATTCTTTTTGTAAATCACCTAGAAGATTAATCACTTGAGCCTGAACTGATACATCGAGTGCAGATACTGGCTCATCACACATGATGAGCTTAGGCCTTACCGATAGCGCTCTAGCTATTCCCAAACGTTGGCGCTGTCCACCTGAAAATTCATGGGGGTAACGTAACATTTGATCGGGGCGTAAACCGACCAAGGCAAAAAGTTCACGTACCCTCTCTCGGCCTTCGGCTTGAGAGAGTTTCTCAAAGTTTCGCAAAGGCTCCGAAACAATATCGGCTGCTCGCATACGCGGATTCAAAGATGAGTACGGATCTTGAAAAACTGCTTGAATTTCTTTTCTATAGGGTCGAATTTGAGATCTCGACAATTGATCGATCCGCTCGCCCTTCCAATAGATCTCACCTGCGCTGGGATCCATTAAGCGAAGAATCGTTCTTCCAACAGAGGATTTTCCGCAACCACTCTCGCCTACCAATCCTAAGGTCTCACCTTCGTATATCGAAAAACTCACACCATCAACCGCGTGCACATAGCCAGAAATACGACTGAGGATCCCCTTACGTATAGGATAGTGTTTGCATAAATTTTTGAGCTCTAAAAGCTTAGTCTTGCTCATACCCTAGCCTTTACGAAAACAGGGTTCCAGCATGCTACCCAATGCTGATCATCGTAATCCTTGAGAACTGGAGACTCCTGGCTGCAACGCTCAGTCGCAGATGAGCACCGTGGAGCAAAGGCACAACCCAAAACCTCGGTTCGCATGGAAGGAACCATTCCCGGAATTTCTACTAAACGTTTTGATGCGGCATCATCTAAGCGCGGCATTGAATTCAAAAGTCCTAAGGTATATGGATGCATTGGATTTTCAAATAAATCCATCACATTAGCTTCTTCTACCTTACGACCGGCATACATTACGACCACACGTTGGGCCATTTCAGCAACAACACCCAGATCATGGGTGATCAAAATAATCGCCGCCCTAGTTCGATCTCTCAGTTCGCGCATTAAATTGAGAATTTGCGCCTGAATCGTGACATCTAACGCAGTTGTAGGCTCGTCTGCAATCAAGATTTCAGGGTCACAAGCCAAAGCCATGGCAATCATGATGCGCTGGCGCATACCACCCGAAAGTTGATGAGGATATTCATCAATCCGACTTTCTGGTTCTGGAATATTAACCATCTTAAGCAGCTCGAGGATTCTGGTACGAACCTCCTCTTTAGTGCACTGACGATGTAACTCTAGAACTTCTCCTATTTGCCTACCAATAGTGAGTACGGGGTTCAAAGAGGTCATTGGCTCTTGGAAGATCATAGATATCTTATCGCCGCGGATATCGCGCATCTGTTCATCTGAGAAGCCCAATAAGTCTTCACCATGAAATCGAATCGAGCCAGAAACAATCTTTCCTGGAGGCGAAGCTATTAGACGCAGAATCGATAAAGAAGTAACACTTTTACCGCACCCCGATTCACCCACAATTGCCAGAGTCTCACCTTCAGATACAGAGAAAGAAACGCCATCCACAGAACGCACGACACCATCACGCGTATAAAAATAAGTACGCAAATCATTCACTTCTAAAATTGGTTTTCCAGTGGTTTGACTCATCGCCTACATTCTCCGGGATAAGCGAGGATCTAAAGCATCGCGCAGGCCATCACCCAAATAGTTCACTGCCAACACCGTTGCCGATAGAAAAATAGAAGGAAACAAAATCAGATAGCCGGCAATCTGAAACAGGCTACGTGACTCAGCCATAATATTTCCCCAGCTAGGAATATTGGGTGGTGTCCCAGCGCCAATAA
>JBIIGG010000005.1:0-32040 GCA_044236575.1 Polynucleobacter sp.
ATGGGCAGCACGTTTTTAAGCTGTGCGGCGAAGGGTATACAAAAACTCTAAATGTGTGTTGTGTAAAAAGTCAGGAATATCTTGGTGGGTCGGGCGAGATTCGAACTCGCGACCAACGGATTAAAAGTCCGCTGCTCTACCGACTGAGCTACCGACCCAGTAAACACAAAATTATAGCAATTATTTTGGTTTGGCCTTGGAAACCGGCAGGCTGCGCGTCCTAGGAAGTGGTGCGCCTTGCTACTGGGGGGTTTTTGGCAAAGTAGTCCTTGATTCCCAGCAAAATCGCCTCTGCAATCTGCTCTTGATACGCTTCATCATTGAGCTTTGCCTCTTCTTTTGGATTACTAATAAAGGCGGTTTCCACCAGGATGGATGGAATATCCGGAGCCCTTAATACCGCAAAGCCAGCTTGCTCTACTTTGGGCTTATGAAGGGCTGCAAATCCGCCAATGCGCTGCAATACTGCGCTACCTACCTGAACTGAATCCTTGATTTGCGCGGTGGTCGACATATCGAGAAGGAGGTGCGCCACTTGGTTATCCGTCGTCTTGATGTTGATGCCGCCAATCAAGTCCGACGCATTTTCTTTGTTGGCCATCCAGCGTGCAGTGGTGCTCGTTGCGCCTTGTTGCGATAGGGCAAAAACAGAGGCACCCTTGGCATGCGGCTGAATAAATGCATCGGCATGAATCGAGACAAAGAGATCGGCACCCACTTGTCTGGCTTTGCGAACCCGAGTATGCAGTGGTACAAAGTAATCGCCATCGCGGGTCATGAATGACCGCATATTTGGCTCATTTTCGATCTTGGTGTTGAGGCGTTTAGCAATCGACAGCACAATGTTTTTCTCATAACTGCCACGAGCGCCAATGGCTCCAGGATCCTCGCCGCCATGACCTGGGTCTAAGGCGATGGTAATAAGTCGCTTAAAGCGTGGGCTTGCGCTACTATCTTTGGGTGCTGGAATGGCTTGCGCAACTGAAGCATCTTGGCGATGGGCAAATTGCGCAATGAGGTCTTCCTCATTCTTTTTTTCTAAAGCCTGCTCTTTCTTTGCACTGTTTCTGACTAACTGCATCAAGGGATCGGGCGGTATCGTCGGGTAAAGATCAAAAACTGATCTAAATTTATACTCAGCAACGGGCTCAAGGGTAAAGAGTTGCGGCTTAATCGGCTCTTTCAGATCAAACACTAAGCGCACTACGTTGGGCTGAAATTGCCCCACCCGAATTTGCGACACGTAGGGATCATTGGGCTTTACTTTGGCAACAAGATCTCGCAGAGTTGGATTGAGCTGTAAGCCTGTCACATCGACAACCAAGCGATCGGGCCCAGTCAGAATTTGGTGGCTGACTTTGAGGGCACTATCGGATTCGAGGGTAATGCGAGTGTAGTCTTCGGATGGCCAAATGCGCACCCCTAGAATCGTTGCTCCCCATGCGATGTCAGCCTTACCTAATAACAGTATTAAGCCTAGCGTTGTAGCCGAGCCCTTAAGGTGTTTGCGCCGATTGGGGTTGATGTGATCTGCCATTAGCCCGAATTTTAGGGGAGATCGCCTTGGAGTTGGGAGAGAAGCCTTAAGCCCAAATCGCTCAGGGCTATGAACTCAAACTGCCGATCGGTCTCTAGCTGGCCCGCACTAATACTAATTTGCAGATCAAGTATGGGTAGGGTACCTTCTGCTTTTTCTGGCCATTCAATCAGGCAAATACCAGGTTCATCAAAATGATCTGCTAGGCCTGCCTCTTGCCATTCGAGGGGGGTGCGCATGCGGTATAAATCAAAGTGAAAGGCATTGACGGCTTTTTTGCCGCATGCAATCGGATAGGACTCGCAAAGGGAGTAGGTTGGGCTTTTGACTTTACCAACGTAGCCCATGCCCTGAATCAGGTGGCGTGCAAAGGCAGTCTTGCCGGCGCCTAAATTGCCCTCCAGGGCGATATTGACATGCCGTGGTGATGTAGCGCCTGTAAAAAAATGCACCAGTACGCTGCCCAGAGCCTTAGCGAGGGCAGCCGTTTCAGTTTCTTGCCTACAATGTCTTTTAATCGATTTCAAATGGGAATCAGCTTGTGTGTCTAACGTGTAGCGTAGTTTATTCAGTAAATGCCGGTCGTGCCTAAAACAAGTGGCACTGCCGATAATTCCGTGATGTTGGATGCCGTCACCGGCCCTGACTTTAGAGCTTGGCTGGATCAAGAATCCTTAGCCTTGGGCTTTGATCGCTTGCGGATTACGAATACCGATTTAGGGCAGGCACCTGAACGCTTAAGAGCCTGGTTAGCGGCTGGATACCATGGCGAAATGGGCTATATGGAGCGCCATGCCGCCTTACGCACCAATCCAGAGCTCCTTCAGCCGGGTACGGTGCGTGTGATTTGTGTTTCCATGAATTACGCCCCCGATCTTGATATTGACGCGGAGTGGAATCGGATTGCTAGCCCGGGTGAGGCGGTGATATCGCTTTACGCACGCGGCCGGGATTACCACAAAGTATTGCGAGGGCGCCTTCAAGAATTAGCCATGCGCATCGAAGCCCGTATCGGTCCATTTGGCTTCCGCGTGTTCACCGATTCTGCGCCGCTGATGGAAGTCGAGTTGGCACAAAAAGCCGGATTGGGATGGCGTGGTAAACACACCCTCTTGCTCAACCGTGAATCTGGCTCGGTTTTCTTTTTGGGGGAGATCTTGCTCGACTTGCCCTTGCCGGTCGATGCGCCAGTAGAGCCGCACTGCGGCACGTGCACTGCCTGCATCGATGTGTGCCCAACAGCAGCCATTACCGCACCCTATGTGGTTGATGCGCGCCGTTGCATCTCTTATCTCACTATCGAAAACCCAGGACCTATTCCACTGGAATTCCGAGCCGCCATGGGTAACCGCGTTTACGGCTGCGATGATTGCCAGTTGGCTTGCCCCTGGAATAAGTTTGCCCAAGCTACGGCCTTGCCCGATTTTGCTGAGCGGAATAGCATGGGCGGAAGTTCTTTGCTAGAGCTATGGTCTTGGACTGCAACTGACTTTGAGCGCCGCCATGAGGGTAGCGCCATTCGCCGCATTGGCTACAGCCGCTGGCGCCGCAATCTTGCAGTGGCGATGGGCAATGCCTTGCGCTCCGAAAAGACCACGCCAGCACTGAAGGTAGCCTTACGTAGCGCCTTGCAATTGGAGCAGGCTTTGGCCGATGCCTTGGTGCAGGAACACATTGATTGGGCTTTGGAAGCCCCATTCGCGGCATAAAAATCCGCCCATCTCTGCGGACTCATACAATCCCACTATGCCTGCCGATCGCGACCCCGTTTTAGAGCCTACCCCAGGTTCTGAGCTAAATCGTTTTACCAGTCGCAAGCATGCGTTTCGGACTGGTCTCAAGCATGCGAGCGGTGCCCCTGCTATGGTGCTCTTTGCTGGCATGGTCGGTTTTGGGGCGATGGGCAAAACCAGTGGCTTTGATCTCAGCTTTACCACCTTAAGTAGCCTTTTGATGTTTGCTCTACCGGGCCAAGTGGTGTTGATGGAGATGATGCTAGAGGGCGCATCACTTTTTGCCATTGCCCTTGCTGTGACATTGACTTCAACGCGCTTTATTACGATGACCGTGAGCTTGTTTCCGCAATTCGATCGGCGTGATCAAAATAAAGCCCTATATGCATCTGTTCATTTGCTAGCGATGACGGCGTGGGCTGTATCAATGCGGGAGTTTGCCCGCATTGAACCGCAGTACCGTTTAAGTTACTTTGCTGGCCTCGGTTTGCTGTGCTGGGCGATTTCAGTACCGGGGACGATCCTCGGTTATTTGCTGGCAGGCACAGTGCCCGTCTTTATTACGCTCGGCTTAATTTTTATTAACCCATTATTTTTCTTGCTGACCTTTGCTGAGGTTAGGCCGTGGATTAATCGGGTTGCGATTGCTTTAGGCTGCGTGATGGGCCCATTTTTCTATTTACTGGATCGCGACACTAGCTTACTGACGACCGGTATTGTGGGGGGTACTTTAGCCTACTGGATCGACCGTCAGTATTTGCGTAAGCGCAGGTCAGTAACCGACGGAGGCATGCTGTGATGGCCGCGCACTTACAGGGATGGGGTGTTTGGATCGCCCTCGCAAGTGCCTGCATTGGCACCTACTTGTGCCGTGCGATCGGTGTGATGCTGGCAGGAAAAATCAACCAAGACAGCGAGATCTTTCGCTGGTTATCGGCCGTCACCTACGCGATGGTGGCAGCCTTAACCGTTCGCTTGATTGTGTTGCCGATTGGTTTACTGGATACCGTACCGCTGTGGATACGCATTCTGATTTGTGTCATTAGTGTCAGCATCATGCTGTCAAAACCCCAGCAGCGTCTTGTCCCGGCTTTACTGATTGGTACCTTGCTGATGGTCTCGTACGGCGTGATTCGTTAAGACCGTACGCGAGCCTCGGTTGTGTTGGGGGTTTTATTGCAAGTGGGCCGCCAAGATGCGAGCGATGTGCACGGCATCACGCTGCGTACCGTCGTGAATCTGATGGCGGCAACTGGTGCCATCGGCAACTACCCAACTGTCGGGCGCTTGCCGTACTGCAGGCAATAAACTCAATTCCGCCATTTGCTTTGACACCGTAATGTGTTCGACTTCATAACCGAAGCTACCGGCCATGCCGCAGCAGGAGGATTCAATCAGGGTCGGATTTGCATTTGGAATGAGTTGCAGGAGTTCCAGTGCTGGTGTCACCGCAGCAAATGCTTTTTGATGGCAATGGCCATGGAACAGCACAGAGCGATCCGCTGGTTTGAGATTGAGCTTGAGTTTGCCGGCCTTGGATTCATCGACCAGGAACTCCTCGAGCAACTGCGCCTTTTGGCTAACTGCCACCGCTTTTTGCCCAAAGCCCATGACTAAGGCCTCGTCTTTTAGGGTGAAGAGGCAAGAGGGCTCAAGACCAACGATGGCAATGCCACGCTCTGCATAAGGGGCAAGGTGATCGACCAAGGCGCCCAATCGAACCTTAGCCTCATCGACCATGCCGGCTGCAAGGTAGGTGCGGCCACAACAGAATTGCTTTGTGCATTTCTGTTCAGTGGCGGAAGCACTATTTGCCGTATCCATTTGCGGAATGTGAATCTGATACCCAGCGGAGCGTAGCACCTGAATCGCTGCATGAATGTTCTCGTTCTCAAAATACGCATTGAAGGTATCGACTAACAGTACGACTGCTCTACTTTCTTCTTGCAGTTGCTCGGGTGTGAAACGGTATTGCGCTGGGCTTGCTGCCGAATCGATCGATGCATTCCAAAAAGTATCGCTACGCCAGACCGGCAGGGTGCGCTCTGCCGAAATGCCGGTGAACCACTCTTGTATCTTGGCAATGGCGGGGATGCGGTTGCGAATATTGAGCAAGGCTGGAAGACCTGGAATACGACTCACCATCGGCGCATAGTGCGGTAAGTGCGCCACTAGGCGATCACGCAGCGTATGGCCATGGCGTTTTTTGTAATGGCTTAAGTACTCCACTTTCATCTTGGCCATATCGACACCGGTTGGGCACTCACGGCGACACGCTTTGCAGCTGACGCATAAATCCATAGCGTCTTTTACGGCCGCAGTCGTGAGCGGATCTTCACCCGGCGCGGCATCGAGTTGACCCGATACCGCCAGACGCAATGTATTGGCACGGCCACGGGTGAGGTGTTTTTCATCGCGGGTTACGCGATAGCTCGGGCACATCGTGCCGGCATCGAATTTACGGCAATGGCCATTGTTATTGCACATCTCGACTGCTTTGGAAAAGCCATGCGCTGGATCGCCGCCACTACCGGGCGCACTCGTCTCTTCAGTGACGGGATTGTTTTGCACATTCCATGCCGACCAATCTAAATTGGTCTTGAGTGGAATGATTTTGTATTCGGGTGGAAAGCGAAAGTAACTCGAATCATCCATCTTCGGCGGATCAATGATTTTTCCCGGATTGAATAAACCATCGGGATCAAATGCATGTTTGATCTCACGCAGGGCATCGGTAATCTTCGGACCAAATTGCCAAGTAATCCATTCGCCACGGCACAGGCCATCACCGTGCTCGCCGCTGTAAGCGCCTTTGTAGCGACGTACCAGTTCAGAGGCTTCTTCTGCCATCGCGCGCATTTTTTGCGCGCCATCGCGGCGCATATCTAAAATCGGCCGGACATGCAAGGTGCCTACCGATGCGTGCGCATACCAGGTGCCGCGGGAGCCGTATTTGGAAAAGACGTCGGTGAGTGCGCTGGTGTATTCGGCCAAATGTTCGAGTGGTACGGCGCAGTCCTCAATAAAGCTGACGGGCTTACCATCGCCTTTGAGGCTCATCATGATGTTCAGACCCGCCTTACGAACCTCCCACAGATTTTTTTGCAGGCCGGCATCCGGCATCGAGACTACACAATTGGGTAAACCCAGGTCGCTCATTAATTCATTGAGCGCTGCAACGCGCTCTAAGAGTGGGGCATGCGCTTCGCCCGAAAACTCCACGAGCAAGATCGCCTCGGGTGTTGGGCCGGCTGCATCAATCAGCGCGCTTTCAATGGTCTTTTTAAAACTGGGATTGTGCCGCGCTAAATCAATCATGGTGCGGTCGACTAATTCAACGGCGGTAGGACCTAATTTGACGATGTGCTGCGCGCTATCCATGGCGCGGTAGAAGCTGGAGAAATTCACAATCCCAAGCACTTTGTGCTGCGGCAATGGAGCCAATTTCAGTTGCAGTGATTTGAAGTAGGCCAGCGTTCCTTCGCTACCCACCAACAAGTGTGCCAAGTTAACGCTGCCGTCTTTGGTGTAGGGTAATTCGCTTTGCGGATGAAACACATCTAAGTTATAGCCAGCGACACGGCGCATGACTTTCGGAAACATCGCTTCAATTTCCGGTTGCAAACGATTGGCTAAGCCTTTGACAAAATCACCGAGCTGTTTCGCGCTTCCAGTGCTCTGTCCATAGTTCGCAAATTGCGCGAGTTGGCCGTCGGCCAGCCATGCATCAATGCCCAAGACGTTGTGCACCATATTGCCGTACGCCAGGGACCGACTGCCGCAGGAATTGTTTCCGGCCATACCACCAATCGTCGCTTGCGCCCCAGTAGAAACATCAACGGGGTACCACAGCCCATGTTTTTTTAAATTGGCATTGAGGTGATCCAGAACTAAGCCCGGCTCCACTTCGGCAGTAGCTTTTTCAGGATCGACGTGGAGGATCTTGCGAAAGGCTTTGCTGTTATCAATCACCAGCGCAACCCCAGTGGTTTGGCCGCATTGGCTCGTACCGCCACCGCGTGGCAATACCGGAATCGAATACTCCCGTGCGACCGCTAAAGCCGTTTCGATGTCGGCCGCATCTTCGGGGATGACAACCCCAACCGGAAATTGCTGGTAAATCGATGCATCGGTGGCGTAGCGACCCCGATTTGGGGTGTCGGTTAGCACCTGCCCACGAATGTGCTTTTGCAATTTGGAGCTGATTTCAGGGGGCAGGGCGGTTTTTGTTGGCATGGCTCAAGGTATGGGAAAATAGCTAATATATTCAGAATCGAGTGAAATTCTACAAAAGACCGACTATTTCAGCTTGATCCCCTGTTTTTTTTACAGAAGTTTGATTTTACGTGGCAATTGGCTTTTATAAAATTGATCTGCGTCGGATTGAGCAAGGGATTTTGAGCCTCAACAGCGACCGTTGCGGTATTCCACCGAATTCAGACCAAAACACCATTAGGAGACCACCATGTTGGCAAACAAACCTTACCTCACCCAAGCAAACGTTCAAGCTATTCTGAATGCTGCCGATGCCCATGCTGCGCAAAACAACTGGGCGGTGACGATTGCGGTCTGCGACGATGGCGGCCACGTGCTCGGTATGATTCGCCGCGATGGCTGTGCTCCCGTATCCGCTTACATTGCGCAAGAGAAAGCCCGTACGGCTGCAATGGGTAAGCGCGAGACTCGCGTATACGAAGAGATTATTAACAACGGTCGCACCTCCTTTTTATCCGCTCCCCACATTCAAGGGATGTTGGAGGGCGGGGTCAATATTGAAGTAAATGGATTTACCATCGGCGCAGTCGGCGTTTCCGGCGTGAAGTCTTCCGAAGATGCCAGCACTGCTAAGGCTGGGATCGCGGCCATTATTTAAGTTACCTTGACCAATACCACTGTAGATAAAAACACCCCCGCAGAGTCTTCCGACTCTCCAGTTAGCATTACCTTCGCCGATTTTGGCCTTGACCCACGTGTTCAAAAGGCCATCGGAGAACAAGGCTACAACACCCCAACCCCCATTCAAGCGCAAGCGATTCCCCACGTGTTGGCGGGTAAGGATCTAATGGGTGCGGCTCAAACGGGTACCGGCAAGACTGCCGCCTTTGTGTTGCCCATCATTCAAAAGTTGCTTCCGGGTTCGAGCAGTAGCGCATCGCCAGCACGCCATCCCATTCGCGCACTGGTCTTAACGCCCACCCGCGAACTCGCCGTGCAGGTTTCAGAAAACGCAGCCAACTATTCTCGTCATACGGATCTGCGCTCGACCGTCGTTTTTGGTGGTGTGGATATGCAGCCCCAAGTAGCGCAGCTGCGCAGCGGTATTGAGATACTGATTGCGACACCCGGACGTTTGCTGGATCACCTCGGCTCTAAAACAGCGAATCTGTCGCAAGTCGAGATCTTGGTGTTGGATGAAGCTGATCGCATGTTAGACATGGGCTTTTTGCCTGATCTCCAGCGCATCATTAATTTGATCCCAGCGCAGCGCCAAACCCTACTGTTCTCGGCGACTTTCTCTCCAGAGATTAAAAAGTTAGCCCAAAGTTATTTGCGTAATCCCGTTACGGTGGAAGTTGCGCGCCAAAATGCGGCTGCTGATACTGTTAGTCAAGTGGTGCACATGGTCTCTGCAGCAGATAAACAGCGCGCCATCACCACGATTTTGGAGGCGCGCACACGCCAGGGTTTATCGCGTCAGTGCATCATCTTTACCAATAGCCGTTTAGGCTGCGCCAAATTATCCCGAGCCTTAGAGCGCGATGGTATTAAAGCAGGAGCAATCCACGGCGATAAGAGTCAGGGTGAACGTACGCTCACTTTAGATGCATTTAAGTCGGGCGCAATTGAGGCTTTAGTCGCAACCGATGTGGCAGCACGCGGCCTGGATATTCCAGCGATGCCTTGCGTGATTAATCATGAGTTGCCTTACAACGCCGAGGACTTCATTCACCGCATTGGCCGTACGGGACGTGCAGGCAGTACGGGGGATGCTATTGCCTTGGTGGACGATGGTGAAAAGCGCTTATTAGACGACATCGAAAAATTGATGAAGCGTAAATTACCGGTGATGCCGCTGCCAGAAATCAAGGGCGGTAAAACAGCGGATCCATTTTTCTATAAACCCTATCAAGCCGGCGCAGCTCCAGCTAGCGCAGCTCCAGCGGGGGCTGTGCAAGCAGCGCCAAAATCGAGTCTTGACGATCGCAATCCCGATCAGCCGATCGCGAGTCCGATTAAAAAAGCAGGCATCACACCAGCCAAATCGCCGGTTGGCGCTTTACTCGGTGGCATGAAAAAAAAGACCGCTTAGTTCTGAGTAGGGCCGCGCTCTTTGGTCCGAGCGGTCCATGCGTGCGTAGCCTGCAGCAACCACTCTGCAATGGTCTGACCTTGCCCATGATTCATTCCGCTTAAGCCCAGGTGCAGCGCAGCTGCCTGCAGTGCCTCTAAAACAGCCGCATCACTTACGGTGTTGATTTCAGTAGCCAGGGTCTGTTTACTTAACTTCTCCCCATGCGGATCTAAAACCAGTGGCAGGTGGCGGTATTGCGGCCTTGGGTAACCCAAAACCCCTTGCAGGTAAATTTGCCGCGCAGTATTGCTGAGTAAATCGGCGCCCCGCACAATGTGCGTAATGCCTTGTCTTGCATCATCAACCACCACTGCGAGTTGATACGCAAAAATCCCATCGGCTCTGCGCAGCACAAAATCCCCCGCATCCGCATTGAGGTTTTGCTCCTGCAGTCCGAACTCCGCATCGGTAAAGCGAATGTGTTGATCGGGTTTGAGGGCAAGGCGCCAAGCCAATGCTGAAGTACTGGGCAACTGCGCTTGCCAAACATAGCCATTACGGCAGGTGCCAGGATAGATCTGCTCTTGATTGCGAGCCCTAAGTAGGCCTTGGCTGCTCAGCACGCTGGTAATCTGCTGGCGTGAGCAAGCACAGGGGTAAATCTGCCGATCGCTGTAAAGCGTTTCTAAGGCGTTTTGGTAGGCCTTGAGTTGCTGGGATTGCCAGATCACTTCCTCGTCCCAGGCAAGCCCACAGGCCTGCAACTGGGCCAAAATACGCTGGTCCATGCCGGCAATGCAGCGCGGCGTATCCAAATCCTCGATGCGGACGAGCCAAGTGCCTTGATTGGAGCGGGCATCCAGCCAGCTTCCTAGGGCACTTGCCAGGGAGCCGGCATGTAAAGGTCCGGTCGGCGAGGGCGCAAAGCGCCCGCGGTAGTGGGGATGGGGTGGTTTTAGACTAGACACAGCTAAAATCATCTCATGGCCGTACCCCGTTTTGTTCATCTGCGCGTTCATTCCGAGTTTTCGATTACGGATGGAGTCGTGCGCATTGATGATGCGGTTGTGGCAGCAAGCAACGATGGCATGGGCGCTTTGGCCATTACCGACCTGAGCAACCTGTTTGGGCTGGTGAAGTTTTACATGGCCGCCCGTGAAGGTGGGGTCAAGCCGATTGCGGGAGCGGATGTGTGGCTATCCAATTTACAGGACCCTGATCAGCCCCACCGCTTGTTGTTGTTGGTTCAAAACCATTCGGGCTACCTGAACTTATGCCAGTTACTTAGCCGGGCATCACTGGATAACCAATCGCGGGGGCGCGCGGAAGTCGACCCTCGGTGGTTTAGTGAGTCGGCTGCAAAAAAAGAAGACCAGGCCGTTGGCCGCACTCTGTCCTACGGCTTAATTGCCCTATCAGGCGCGCATCTGGGTGATGTAGGTACCGCACTATTGGCCGGCCAGGAAGAGCAAGCCAAAGCCGCTGCCGAGCGCTGGAACAAGCTCTTTCCGGGCGCTTACTTTATTGAAGTGCAGCGTGCTGGGCATCCGCAAGATGAACAACATCTGCAGTTGGCCTGCCAGCTTGCCAGCAAGCTGGCATTGCCAGTAGTAGCGACCCATGCAGTGCAGTTTATGCACCGGGATGATTTCAATGCCCATGAAGCGCGGGTATGTATTGCCGAAGGTGAATTACTTGGTAATCCGCGCCGCCAGAAAAAATTCAATCCCGAGCAATATTTTTTAAGCCAAGCCGAGATGGAAAAGCGCTTTGCTGATTTACCAAGCGCGCTCGCCAACTCAGTTGAGATTGCCAAACGCTGTAATCTCTCCTTGGTATTAGGTCAACCGCGTTTACCGGAGTTTCCGATTCCGGCTGGGATCTCGCTCGGCGATTATTTATTTAAGCAGGCCGAGGTCGGATTGGTTCGGCATATGGCGCGCAACTTTCCAGATCCAGATAAGCGCGCTGCAGAAGAGCCACGCTACCGCGAGCGTTTGACGTTTGAAGTGAAGACCATTGAGCAAATGGGCTTCCCAGGTTATTTTTTGATCGTTGCCGACTTTATTAATTGGGCAAAGAATAATGGCGTACCCGTTGGTCCTGGTCGAGGCTCTGGCGCCGGTTCTTTAGTGGCCTATTCACTGGGCATTACTGATCTGGATCCCCTTAAATACAACTTGCTGTTTGAGCGTTTTTTAAATCCAGAGCGGGTATCAATGCCCGACTTTGATATCGACTTTTGTCAACACGGGCGCGATCGCGTGATTCAATACGTGAAAGACAAATACGGCAAAGATGCGGTTAGTCAAATTGCGACCTTTGGCACCATGGCAGCGAAAGCGGCCATTCGGGATGTGGGTCGCGTCTTGGAGCAGGGCTATGGTTTTGTCGATAGCATCGCAAAGCTGGTGCCATTTAAGCCCGGCCAACTCGTCACCATTGAGATGGCCAAAAAAGAAGAAAAGCAGTTGGCTGAGCGCGAGCGTAATGAAGATGAGGTACGGCAACTTTTAGCACTGGCCCAGCAACTCGAGGGCATGACCCGTAACGTGGGCATGCATGCCGGCGGTGTACTCATTGCCCCAGGAAAACTAACGGATTTTTGTCCGCTGTATACGCAGGATTCCAAAGACCAAGACAGCAGCTCCGTTATTAGTCAGTTTGATAAAGACGACGTTGAAGCCATTGGCCTTGTTAAGTTTGACTTCTTAGGCTTAACCACACTGACCATCTTGGCCGCAGCAGAGCGTTGGATCAAAGCATTGCATGCCGATCGCAAAGACTGGAGTATCGGCGACATCACTTTAGAAGATCCTGCTGCATTTGAGGTTCTGAAATCCGCTAATACTGTTGCAGTCTTCCAGCTGGAAAGCCGTGGTATGCAGGGCATGCTCCGCGATGCTAAGCCCGATCGCTTTGAAGACATCATTGCGCTCGTAGCGCTCTATCGTCCCGGCCCAATGGATCTGATTCCGGACTTCATTGCGCGTAAACATGGTCGCCAACAGGTTGAGTATCCCGATCCTCGTATTGAGCCCGTTCTGCGCGAAACCTACGGCATCATGGTTTACCAAGAGCAGGTGATGCAGATGGCTCAAATGATTGGCGGTTACTCCCTAGGTGGCGCTGATTTATTACGCCGCGCGATGGGTAAGAAAAAGCCAGAAGAGATGGCACAGCACCGCAAGATTTTTAGTGAAGGCGCTAAAAAAGGCGGCATTACGGAATTCAAGGCCAATGAGATTTACGACTTAATGGAGCGCTTTGCGGGCTATGGATTTAACAAATCCCATGCGGCTGCCTACGCTTTGCTGGCCTATCAAACGGCATGGCTCAAGGCCCATTACCCTGCTGAATTTATGGCGGGTAACTTATCGCTGGCAATGGACGATACCGATAAGGTCAAAATTCTGTACGACGATTGCCTACAAAATCGCTTACGAATATTGCCGCCGGATATTAATACTGGCACCTATGAATTTACTCCCTTGCGTACGCAAGGTGCGCCGCTAGAGCAATCCTTGACCGATATTCGCTACGGCCTCGGCGCAGTGCGCGGTACCGGCGAAGCAGCGATTGAGGCGATCGTTAAAGCACGAGAAACCGGCGGACCGTTTACCGATCTATTTGACTTTTGTGCTCGGGTTGATCGGCGCCAAGTGAATCGCCGCGCAATTGAAGCGCTGATGCGCGCTGGCGCGTTTGATGGTTTGTATGCCGCAGGATCCAATCAAAAAGGCAAGCCATACGACATTCGCTCCACCTTACTAGCCTCATTGGCGCGGGCCATTGAGGCAGCAGAGCAGGCCGAGGCATCGATTCATCAGGTGAGTTTGTTTGAAACCGCTGGTGAAACCGATCGCCATTTACCCGAACTGGTGAGCGAGCCACCCTGGCCTGAAAAGAAAAGGCTACAAGAAGAAAAAACTGCCCTGGGCTTATGTCTTACAGGCCATTTATTTGATGCATACCGCAATGAAGTAGCGCATTTTGTACGCCAACCCTTAGTTAAGGTGACCGAAGGTAAAGACCAATTGCTCGCCGGCATTATTACTTCGGCACGCATGTTGACTGGGCAGCGAGGGCGAATGATGGTGGCCACCATCGATGATGGTTCGGCGGCAGTGGAGGTCATGCTCTACAGTGAAGTATATGAACCTAATCGATCCTGGCTTAAAGAGGATGAGCTTCTTATCGCCAAAGTAAATGTCACGCCCGATAAGTTTTCAGGCGGTACGCGGATTGTGGCAGAGGCTGTGATGGATATCGCGGGCGCGCGTTTGTGCTTTGGCCGTAATGTGCATGTACGGATGGATTCTGCGATTGATCTAAAACTCTTCCGCAGCCAAATAAATCCGTACTTAATCAGTAATCGCCAGCAACAGACAAAGCCAGGTATGCCGCCCAATCTGGCGCCTAGCCCATTAGATGGGATTAAGGGATTGCCACTGACTGCGGTGGTCACTGCTAGCGGTAGTGCTTGCTTAGTGCAGTTTCCCGATGAGTTACGGCTTTACCCCGATGATGCTTGCCTACATAGCCTGCATCAATTGCTGGCCTCAACGCAGACGGATCCAGTGACGGTGCAGTACGCGTAAAAATATTGGATTTACTGCGATGCTTTTAACGCCGCATGCGCACGAATTTTTTCATTAAGACGTTCTCTGCTGCTTTTGTCGTTCGATTGATCGCGTACTTTATGAAAAATATGAATGACTTCAGTCGCCCAGGCACCTGATTTACGAATAACACCATTGGCTTGCAGTCTAAAGACAAAGTCGGCATCTTCATGGCCCCAGCCAAGTAGCGTTTCATCAAACCCGCCAATCGCGAGGGCGTCGCTGCGCCAACAGGCCATATTGCAACCCTTAATGCGCCGCCAAACAAAAGTGCTATACAACCTGCGCGAATGATCACCAAACTTGACTAGCAGGGGCAGTAATTTATTGAGGCCGCCGCGCAAGCGATAGCTAAGCGCATGTTGCTTGAAGCGCTCAAAACTCCAATGCGGCCATGACAGTATTTCTTGGGCTAAATTGTTGTTGGACAAAATACGGCTGCCGGTTACCATATGACCGGGCTCTGCCAGTTTTCTGTGCTGGGCAACAAAATCGGGCTGCACAATGCAGTCGCCGTCTATAAAAATGAGGTAATCCCCGCGCGATGCAGTAATGGCTAAGTTGCCAACCACGGTCTTGCGGCAACCATCGTCTTCGATCCAAACATGTTCTATTGGCACAGGAAAATCGGCGCGTATCGTATCAATGAGTTCGCGCGTATCGGAGCGTGAGCCATCGTCAGCGATGATGACCTCAAAATTGCGATCGGATTGAGTCTTTAAGGATTCAAGCGATAGTCGCAAGGCTTGCGGCCAGTTGTAGGTTGCCACAATTACCGAAATCTTGCTCATGGTTTTTGCTTCGCTCCGGATGCCTTGGTTAGTTCGCAGATTTTCATATAACGGTAATACGATCCTTGGGCATTGGCGAGCGCCAGTGAAAAGCCCTGAGGCCCATCCAGAAAACCCAAGCGAATAAAGTAGGTTCTAAAAAAAGACCAAGCCCCATGGCCAATCGCTGCCAGAGGACTGCTTCGCTTGCCTTTGGCAAACGCCTGCTCGGCTGAGGCACTGGAGTAGCGATCAATTTTTTGTAGTACCTGCGAGTAGTTCATAAAGCTGTAGTGCAGCATATGGTTTTTCAGCTTCACAACAGAACCACTTGGAATAAGCCGTTCGTGCACTAAGTCATCGGAAAACCGAGCTGTACCACGCTGAAATAAGCGGTCTACGTAGTCGGGATTCCAGCCGGAATGGCGAATGAAGCGACCGCAATACCAAGACAGCCTAGGGATAGCAAAACAAGTCGCATTGCCTGGTTTTTCTAAAACCCCTGCAATTTCCGCTCGCAGTTCAGGCGTTAGGCGCTCGTCGGCATCAAGGGAGAGGACCCAATCGCCGGTAGCGACGTCCAGCGCCCGGTTCTTTTGGGGGCCAAAACCAGGCCAATCGGCAGGCTGGGCAATGGTGGCGCCAAATTCCTGGGCGATCGCAATCGTCCCATCGGTACTGGCCGTATCGACAATAACCACTTGCTGGGCAAGCTCTCCCAGGGAGGTTAGGCAGTCCCGAAGATTGGCCTCTTCATTGCGAGTAATGAGGATCACGGATAAGGTGGGCATAATTCATTATATGAATGCCGACGACAGAATTGCGCTAAACCGCCTAATCCAGTACTTAAAACCCCATACCAAGACGATTATTGGGTCGATTTTGGCTATGGCGCTGGTGGCTGGGGCAGAAACATCGATACCGGCCTTAATGAAACCGCTTTTGGATCGCGGTTTTACAGGCGAGCTTGATGGCAGGTTATGGCTAGTCCCGATCTTTTTAGTCGGGCTTGCCTTTATCCGGGGCGGCGCTCAATTTCTGTCGAATTATTTGTTATCTAGGGTAATTAATGCAGTCCTACTCAAACTGCGGGAGCAGATGTTCCAAACCTTGCTCCATGCCAAGACCGAGTTTTATCAAAAGAGCTCTGCATCAAGCTTAATCAATGCGGTTGTATTTGAGGTCAATAACGTCCTGAGCATCATGGGCACGATGCTCATTAGTTTGGTGCGCGACTCGTTAACGGTGCTGGGTCTATTGGGCTACCTGATTTATCTCAACTGGAAGCTTACCCTGGTTGTATTGATTATTTTCCCGATCATTGCTTACATCATGAGTCTGATTAATCGCCGCTTGCGTGGCCTTAACCGGGAACAGCAAGCCATGACCAGCGAGCTTGCCTACATTGTTGAAGAGTCGGTCTCGGGGCATAAGATTGTTAAAGTCCATGGCGGTGAAGCCTATGAGATGAGCCGCTTTATCGAAAAGGCAGATCGATTAAGGCGCTTTGCGCTCAAGACGGCCGTAGTAGGCGGTTTAAATCAGCCCATGACCCAACTCATTGCCTCCATGGCGCTCTCTGTCGTGCTCGTTATTGCCCTGATGCAATCGTCTACCGAAGGGACTACCGTGGGCGGCTTTGCTGCATTTATCACGGCCATGATGCTGATCATTTCGCCGATTAAGCATCTGGCTGACATCAATCAGCCACTGCAGCGTGGTCTCACGGCAGCCGAGATGATTTTTGGTTTGATGGATCAGCCGATCGAGGAAGACGATTCTCGAAAAGCAGGTGTGCAGCGGATAGAAAAAGCAAAGGGTGCCATCACCTTTAAAGACGTTTCTTTCTCGTATCAGCAGGATGCTGATCGGCAAGATGCCCTAAAGCACGTTAGTCTGTCGGTCCAAGCAGGTGAGGTGGTTGCTTTTGTGGGGCCGTCTGGCGGCGGTAAGTCGACGCTAGTGAACTTGTTACCACGCTTTTTTAGACCCACTGCGGGCGTGATTGAGCTAGATGGCATCAATCTGGAAGAGCTGTCTTTGTTTGATTTGCGGCGCCAAATTGCCTTTGTTAGCCAAGACGTCATCTTATTTAATGACTCGATCGCCGCAAACGTGGCCTACGGTAGCGATGATGTTAGCGGCATCGATCGGGGGTGTGTAATTGAAGCCTTAGAGGCCGCCAACTTGAGTAAGCTCCTGAGTGAACTACCGCAAGGCATCGATACCCTGATTGGTGATAACGGTAACCAACTTTCTGGCGGGCAGCGGCAGCGCTTAGCGATTGCCAGAGCTATTTACAAAGATGCACCGATCTTAATCTTGGATGAGGCCACCTCAGCCCTCGACTCCGAATCGGAGCGTCAAGTGCAAGAAGCATTGGATCGATTGATGGCCGGCCGCACAACCCTGGTGATTGCACACCGCCTATCTACGATTGAGCATGCCAGCCGGATTGTGGTCTTAGAGCATGGGCAGGTAGTAGAAAACGGCTCTCACGCCGAGTTAATTGCCAAAGGCGGCTTGTATAGCAATCTGCATCGGCTGCAGTTTGCCAATGCGTAAGTACAACATCGAGCCTTTATTCAAGACTTAACTCAAAACAATATCGTATTGCTCTTGTTTGAAGGACCCCTCTGCTTGCAAACGAATGGGCTTGGCAACAAAATCCCCCAGCATGGCTAAAAATTGATTTTCTTCTTCGAGGAAGAGATCAATGACGTCGGGCGCTGCCACAATACGGAACTCTCTAGGATTGAATTGGCGATGCTCGCGGACGATCTCCCGCAGGATTTCATAGCAAATGGTTTGGGCTGTTTTGATTTCACCTTTACCGCTACAGGTTGCGCATGGCTCGCACAAAATATGCGCTAACGATTCACGCGTACGTTTGCGCGTCATCTCTACTAAACCTAAGGCAGAAAATTGACTGACTGAATTGCGTGCATGATCTCGCTCTAGGTTGCGCTTAAGTTCGCTCAATACCGCCTCTTGGTGCTCACGAGTCAGCATATCGATAAAGTCGATGATGATGATGCCGCCCAAGTTGCGCAGTCGCAGTTGACGTGCGATGGCTTGCGCAGCCTCCAGATTGGTCTTAAAGACCGTGTCGTCTAAATTACGCGCACCCACATAGCTGCCGGTGTTGACGTCGATAGTAGTCATCGATTCCGTTTGGTCAATCATCAAGTATCCACCGGACTTGAGATCGACGCGGCGCCCCAAAGCTTTATTGATTTCGGCATCAACATCAAATAAATCAAACAAGGCACGCTCGCCGCGATGCAGGGTTAGCTTGCCAACGAGGTTGGGCGTGTATGTTTCCGCAAAGCGATTTAAGCGCTCAAAGTTCTCCGCTGAATCAACCCGTATTTGCATGGTCTTATCGCTAGCTAGATCACGCAATACGCGCTCTGCCAAACTCAAATCCTGAAAGAGCAGGGCAGGCGCCGATTTTTGATTCACCGAGGCCAAAATGGTTTCCCAGGTTTTTTTGAGGTAGAGCAGATCAAGCGTCAGTTCGTCATCCGTGGCGTCTTGCGCAATGGTGCGCACAATAATGCCGCCGGTTTGATTGCTTGGAAGCAGTCCAGCGATGCGGGCTTTGATGGCTTCGCGCTCATCTTGATTATCGATGCGTTGCGAGATGCCGATGTAGGGCTCATGACCAGATTCTTTTTGCGATTGTGGCAAATACACTAGGTTGCGACCCGCAATGCTGATCTGGGTTGTAAGGCGCGCGCCTTTCGTGCCCAGCGGGTCTTTTAATACTTGCACAATTAAGGTTTGGCCTTCGTAGAGGACTTTTTCAATTTGGGTCTGCTGGTTCTGCTGCGCAATATCGGCCACATGCATGAATGCTGTGCGCTCGAGCCCCATCTCAATAAAGGCCGATTGCATTCCGGGCAGAACCCGAACCACTTTAGCTAAATAAATGTTGCCCACAATTCCCCGCTGGCGGGTGCGCTCAATTTGCAGCTCTTGTACCGCTGCTTGTTGAATCAATGCCACCCGTGTTTCTTGGGGGGTAATGTTGATCAGAATCTCTTCGTTCATATTAGGCTTGGTTTGCAATTTCTGGCGTGAGCGTAAAGGATACGCCAGCCTGTTGCAGTAGGGTAGCCATTTCAAATAGGGGTAGCCCCATGATGCCGCTATAACTCCCGATGATTCTGCGGATAAAAGCACTTCCTAGGCCTTGAATGCCGTAGGCGCCAGCCTTGCCATAGGGTTCTTGGCTCGCAATATAGGCCTTAATCAGAGTGTCGCTGAGCGGCATAAATTCCACTTGCGATACCTGTACCAGGCTAATGGGTTTTGCCGATGGCTGGGGTAGCAGCGCAATCGCCGTTAACACCTCGTGGGGTTGGCCGCTAAGCAAGCGTAAGATGCGTGCGGCATCAACCGCATCTGCCGGCTTACCCAAGATCTGGGCGGTATCGCTGTTGGGGAGGCTCACGGTGGTGTCGGCACATAAAATCGGCGCCCAAGGTAGGCCTCGCTTTGTCCAGCGCTGTAACGCAGCATCACATTTTGCTAGCGTCACGCGTTCAACATAGGCTCTGGCATTTTCATTTGCGAGTGGCGCTTCGATTGCCTCTGCATTCTCATTGCTGTCCGGCAAGAGCAATTCAAAACGAACGCCCAGTTGCGTCAATAATTCTTGGCGACGCGGGCTTTGGGATGCGAGGTAGAGAAAAGAATGCATTGTTAAATGAAGGGTGCTTATTCGCGGTGGTAGGGATGGCCTTGCAAAATCGTCCATGCCCGGTAGAGTTGTTCGGTTAACAAGACCCGCGCCATTGCGTGCGGCAACGTCAGGCTAGATAAACGCCAAATGGCATCGGCCTTTTGCTTGAGGCTGGCATCTAAGCCATCCGCACCGCCAATTAAAAAGGCAACATCGCCCCCATCTTGGCGCCACTGCGCCAATTGATTGGCAAGGGCTTGGGTGCTAAGGTCTTTGCCGCGTTCATCGAGCGCAATCAGGCGAATCCCTTTCGGGATAGCGGCATTGATCTTGATTGCTTCTTTGGCAGGGGAGAGGTCGGGTTTGATTTCTTTGAGCTCGATGCTGCAATCGGCTGGCATGCGCTTTAGGTAGTCGTTGCAAGCGCTTGACACCCAGTCGGGCATCTTATGGCCTACTGCAATGATGAAGAGCCGCATGCTTGGCTAGAGGACGACGATGAAGCCAGGCATGCTGACTTAGTCCTCATCCTCATCGGAGAATTCACTGGCTTTCGCAAGGCCTTTGGCGCCTGCTAATTTAACGCGGACTGGCTTAGCACCCCACATGCCTTCCAGTTGGTAGTACGAGCGCAGCATGGGCTGCAAAATATGCACAACGATATCGCCGCAATCAACCAAGACCCATTCACCTGTTTCAAGTCCTTCAATTGAAATCACCTCACCACCTTTGCTGTTAACTTCCTCTTTAACCGACATCGCCAGCGAGCGGGTTTGGCGGTTGCTCGAGCCAGTTGCAATAATCACGCGATCGAATAATTCACTCAGTTTGGTGGTGTCATAGACACGAATGTCCTGCGCCTTGACATCTTCCAGGGCATCAATAATGGTGCGTTGCAGTTTACGTAGGTCCATAGCTTCTTTTAATAAATAGAGGGAGATCTTATCTCGATTGGGAATAAAGACCTAACTTCTCAACCAGATCCAAGACTTCACTGGGGATTTGCTCAACCAAAGGGGTGTTTGGATTAATGCCGCCAGCAGCCAATTGCTTGCGGATAGCAATCGATGAGAGGTACATGTCTAGCTTCTGATCCAAGTAAATTAAGCCGCAGGGCGATCGATCCAGTTGCTTGGCATCACTGGTCTGGTGAGTTTGGATAAAGCGCCCTAACTCCGATTGGGGGTCAATCGTTAATGCAAACTCAGGCCGCCTTGCCACAGCTAAGTGGACCTCTTTGAGCAAATGCTGCCAGTCTTGCCAGGTATCGATTTGCATCAAGCTATCGGCCCCCATCAGCCAAATGAGGTGGGTTGTGCTGCCGTAGCGTTGACGTAGCGCAATCGCTGTATCGATGGTGTAGCTTGGCCCTTGGCGGTCAAGTTCAATGCGATCCACTTCAATTGGAATTTGCATGCCCTCATCGCCTAATAATCGGTTCAGGGCGATGGCCGCCGCTTGCGTTAATTGATGGCGCGTTTCCGGCGGGGTAATAAAAGCGGATTTTTGCCATGGGTTACCACTTGGGATCAGCAACAACCGGTCCAACTGAAATAACCTTGCAAAGTGGGCTGCAACCCGCAAATGCGCCCAATGGGGTGGATCAAAGGTGCCGCCTAAAATGCCAATTTTTTCTGGTGCAGTCAATTAGGCTAACCAGTCGCGGGGCTTTAGGTAGTAATCGTAGAGTTTTGCCTCGGGAGTATTCGGTTCAGGTGCCCAGTTATAGCGCCAAGTAACCACGGGTGGCATCGACATCAGAATCGATTCCGAGCGGCCGCCTGACTGCAGGCCAAAAATCGTGCCGCGGTCAAAAATGAGGTTGTATTCAACATAACGACCGCGGCGGTATTCCTGAAAATCCCGCTCGGCTTGGGTATACGGCTCTTGGTAGCGGCGCTCTAAGATTGGTAAATAGGCCTCAATGAATGAATTACCTACAGCTTGTGTCATAGCAAGGCTGCGTTCAAACCCAAGTTCATTAAAGTCATCAAAAAAGATACCGCCAATGCCCCGCGGTTCATTGCGGTGCTTTAAATAAAAATACTCGTCACACCATTTTTTAAATCTAGGATGTAGATCGCTGCCAAACGGATCAAGCGCATTCTTCGCCGTTTGGTGAAAGTGTTTGCAGTCCTCGTCAACACCATAGTAAGGGGTGAGATCAAAGCCGCCGCCAAACCACCATACCGGATCCTTATCTGGCGCTTGCGCAATAAAACAGCGCACATTCATATGGGCAGTGGGTGCTTTAGGATTACGCGGATGAAAAACCAATGAGACACCCATCGCCTCAAAACTTCGGCCCGCCATCTCAGGACGATTTTGGGTGGCAGTGCTTGGCATTTTGTCGCCACGCACATGGGAAAAACCAACCCCGCCTTTTTCCAGGATGCTGCCATTTTCTAAAATGCAGGTTCGGCCCGATCCCCGCAAAGGACTGTCTTCTGGTTTTTGCCAGCTATCCACAACAAATGCCTTGCCATCCAAAGCGCTAGTGGCAGCGACGATGCGGTCCTGCAGGCCTAGGAAATAGTTTTTTAATACTTGTATGTCGATTTGCAAAATGGAGCTCACTGGTGGGGAAATGGATGCCAAGTTTATTTTAGAGCGCGATGGCCGATATCCTGGCGATATTGCATGCCATCAAACTGGATTTGCTCAATTGTTTGGTAAGCCTCTTTTTGGGCTCCGCGCACGGTATCGGCAAGGCCAACAACGCAGAGTACTCGGCCCCCGTTGGTGTGCAATACGCCGTCCGCCATTGTGGTGCCCGCATGAAAGGTAATGGCGCTAGCGGTATCGTCGGGAATTCCGGTGATGGCATCGCCTTTACGAGGAGTATCTGGATATAGGTGCGCTGCCAGCACAACTCCAAGGGCGGTGCGGCGATCCCATTCGAGCTCCACTTCATTGAGCTTGCCATCCACTGCCTTATCCAAAGCGTGAACCAAGTCGCTGCGCAGGCGCGCCATGATCGGCTGGGTCTCTGGATCTCCCATACGGCAGTTGAACTCTAAGGTCTTGATGTGGCCCTCAGGGCTAATCATGAGGCCAGCATACAAAAAGCCAGTGTAGGGAATGCCATCGGCTTTCATCCCCTGAATGGTCGGCATGATGACCTCACGCATGGCTTTGGCATGGATTTCAGGGGTGACAACTGGCGCCGGAGAATAGGCGCCCATACCGCCCGTATTGGGCCCTTGGTCGCCATCGCGTAAGCGTTTGTGATCTTGGCTGGTGGCGAGCGCTAAAGCATTTTTGCCATCGACCAGCACAATGAAACTTGCCTCTTCACCGGTTAAAAATTCTTCTATCACAACGCGTGCACCGGCATTGCCGAGCTTATTGTCGGCCAGCATCATATCGACGGCAGCGTGGGCCTCCGTTAAGTCCATCGCCACTACGACGCCTTTGCCAGCAGCGAGGCCATCGGCTTTAATCACAATCGGTGCGCCCTTACGATCAATGTAGGCGTGTGCTTCTTGAGGATTAGAAAAGGTTTGGTAATCCGCAGTCGGAATGCCGTGGCGTTTCATGAAGGCTTTTGAAAAGTCCTTGGATGATTCGAGTTGCGCGGCTAACTGAGTGGGTCCAAAAATACGTAAGCCGGCATTGCGAAAGACATCGACGATGCCTGCTGCGAGAGGGGCTTCGGGACCCACTACCGTTAAATGAATCTGCTCGCGCCTCGCAAAATCAGCAAGCTCTTGCAAATCAGCAATCGGAAGATTTTCAATACCAGCATGGGTTTGCTTTGCGCTAGCGGTGCCGCCATTGCCGGGGGCAACAAATACTTTTTGAACTTGCGGGGATTGAGCCAACTTCCATGCTAGGGCATGTTCGCGGCCGCCGGAGCCAATAAGGAGAATCTTCATGGGATTATTTTCTAAATGGAGTGGGTATGTTTATTGGATGGAAGCATTCGTAAATACTTCTTGAACGTCGTCCAGATTTTCTAAAACGTCCAGTAGCTTTTGCATGCTTTCGGCTTGATCGCCCTCGAGACTAATGTCAGTTTCAGGCCGCATGGTGACCGTGGCCAGTTCCGCCTGAAAGCCTGCAGTGCGTAAGGCGTCTTGTACCTTAGAAAAATCAGGTACTGCTGTGAGTACTTCAATTGCGCCATCGTCATGGGTGATCACGTCAATCGCTCCTGCATCGAGCGCACATTCCATCAATTGATCTTCATTGGTTCCGGGAGCAAATAGCAACTGACCGCAGTGCTGAAACAAAAATGCCACCGATCCTTCAGTGCCCATATTGCCGCCATGCTTAGTAAAAGCGTGGCGCACTTCGGCAACGGTGCGTGTGCGGTTATCGGTCATGCAATCGACGATGACCGCGGCACCATTGATACCGTAGCCTTCGTAGCGAATCTCTTCGTAGTTCACGCCTTCAAGCGAGCCAGTGCCGCGCTGGATAGCCCGCTGCACGTTATCGTTTGGCATATTCGAGTCTTTGGCTTTATCAATCGCTAAGCGCAAGCGGGGATTGGTGGCCAGATCTCCGCCACCTAATTTAGCGGCAACGGTGATTTCTTTAATGAGCTTGGTCCAAATCTTGCCGCGCTTTTCGTCCTGACGACCCTTGCGATGCTGAATATTGGCCCATTTTGAGTGACCGGCCATGCGGATTGATCCTTTTTGAGTAATATTGCCTACAGTCCTCAATTTTAGGCAAAATACGGGGTCTAAAGCCAAAAAGTACAATTAATTTTATGGATTTAGTGCTTGCAAGCCCAGTAGCGCCCTTTAGAACGAAAAAACGACCCCACACCATGGGGCGCTGAACCACCAAGAGAACGAACAACATTAGGAATCAATATGAGTAAGGAAATCGTCAAAGCAATCCGCATAACCGAAACAGGCGCCCCAGAGGTCATGAAATGGGTCGATGTGGAGCTCGGCGAGCCTGGTCCAGGTGAGGTGTTGATCCGTCACCATGCATGCGGCCTGAACTACATTGATGTGTACTTTCGTTCGGGCTACTATGCCCAGCCGCTACCTGGTGGCATTGGTATGGAAGGCGCCGGCGTGATTGAAAAAGTCGGACCTGATGTGAGCCACGTCAAAGTGGGTGATCGGGTGGCGTATGCGGGTCGTCCTACCGGCGCCTATGCAGAGGCCCGCATCATGCCCGCCGATATCTTGGTGAAGTTGCCCGATTCGATCTCCTTTGAGCAGGGCGCCGCCATGATGTTGCAAGGCCTGACCGTTCAATATCTGTTGACCGATAGCTACAAAGTGCAAAAGGGTGACACCGTGTTGTTTCATGCAATTGCTGGCGGCGTTGGCCTCATCGCGTGCCAGTGGCTCAAGGCGATTGGTGCTACCGTGATTGGAACGGTTGGCAGCCCCGAAAAAGCGGAGATTGCCAAAGCCTATGGTTGCGATCACGTGATCTTGTACCGCGAGGAAGATTTTGTAAAACGCGTCAAGGAAATTACCAATGGCAAAGGCGTTCCCGTGGCATATGATGCGGTGGGTAAAGATACCTTTATGCAAACCTTAGATTGCGTCTCACCGCGCGGTATGGCAGTTTCCTTTGGCGGCGCTTCAGGCTCGCCTCCCTTGCTCGACCTTGGCATCCTCGCTAGCAAGGGCTCGCTCAAGGTCACCAGACCTACAGTAGCCACCTATGTACTTAATCGCAGCTTACTCGAGCCGATGGCCGCGGATTTATTCGATAAAGTCAGTTCAGGTAAGGTCAAGATCGAGATCAAGCAGCGCTATGCCCTAAAAGATGCAGTGCAGGCCCACCGGGATCTGGAAGGCCGCAAAACCACGGGATCGACCATTCTGTTGCCTTAATCGGATAACAGCGCAGTATTTGTTACACTCTCACCTCTCAGCGGTGCTCTGCCGCTGAGTCCACCTGCCTCGGTGATGGAATTGGTAGACGTGCCGGACTCAAAATCCGGTGCCGCAAGGCGTGTCGGTTCGAGTCCGACCCGAGGCACCACAGCGCAACCATGCGCTGTTCTTTTTAGATCTGATAATTCTCTGGCGTATTCGACATTGCCTGCTCAACGATCTTTTTCGTCAAGGTAGGCGAGAATAATTCAATGAAGGTAAAGACAAACGAGCGCAAGTAAGCACCTTGCTTGACACCCAGGTGAGTGACGTTGTTGCCAAATAAATGCCCCACTGGGATGGCACGCAGATTGCGATCGCGCTCTGCATCAAAAGCAACGCCGGCGACAATACCAATACCCATGCCAACCTCAACATAGGTCTTAATCACATCCGCATCAATCGCTTCCAAAATAATGTCAGCCTTTACATTGCGCTGGGCAAACGCAGCATCAATTTTGTTTCGGCCAGCAAATGCTTTGTCATAGGTAATCAGTGGGTACTTGCTCAGCTCTTCAACCGTAATCGAGCGCGCACTGAGTAAGGGATGATTAACCGGCACGATCAAGAGGTGTTGCCATTGGTAACCCGGTAGCGCGATAACGCCTTCACAGTTGGCAATGCCCTCGGTTGCAATTGCAATGTCCGCTGCGTCGTGCAGGAGCATATCGGCGATTTGTGAAGGGCTACCTTGGGCTATGCTGACGCGGACCTTCGGAAAGCGTTTGGTAAATTCCGTTAAGACTTTTGGTAGGGCATAGCGGGCTTGCGTATGGGTGGTCGCAATCACAAAGTTACCTTGATCTTGCGTTGCAAAATCCTGACCAACCCGTTTTAAGGTTTCGACTTCATCTAGGATCCGCTCAATCGATAGTAGGATGCGTTTGCCGGGTTCAGTGAGGGAGCGGATGCGTTTGCCGTGGCGACGAAAGATCTCGACCCCCAACTCATCTTCCAGTTCAATAATTGCCTTAGAAACCCCGGGCTGCGATGTGAATAAGGCTTTTGCAGCGGAAGTGAGGTTAAATTGCTGGCGAACAGCCTCGCGGACAAACCGAAATTGATGCAAATTCATGAAAGGCTTCCTTATATATCTTGATCGATATAGGAACTCAATTCTAAATTATCTTTCGGTATTTAAGAGCGTGAAACCCATTTCAGGCCGATCAGGGCCAGCAGAAAATACGCCAGGGGGGGAGTTAGGGCGGTAAGGTAGGCAGGCCATGCCCCCAGTAGACCAACGTTGGAAAAAAGGGCATTGAATAACTGGAAGCTCATGCCCAGCATAATTCCGCCAAAAATCTTAATGCCAATGCCCCCCGCTCTTGCCTTTAAATACGCAAACGGCAAGGCAAGCGCCAGCATGACAAAGACGATGAAGGGGTAGATGAGTTTTTTCCAGAATGCAATGGCGTGGCGCTGCACATCTTGCTTGTTCTCGTTCAGGTGCGTAATAAACTGCCCTAGACTAAAGATCGACATGCGTTCCGGGTTGACGAGTAATACGCCCAAGATTTCTGGGGTGACTTTGGACGCCAAGGTCATCGACGGCTTGATGGAGGTATTGGCTGAGTAAACGGGATCCAAGGCATTCTTAGTTTGCGCTTCCTTGAAGCGGGTCTCAGTCACATTATTTAGCTCCCACGAGCCAGCCTCATTAAAGCGACCCGACTCGGCATTACGGATCGAGAGTAGGCGGTAGGCATCATCGAACTCATACATGCGAACCTGCCTCACTTGCTTATCTGGTTCAATTTTTCCAATATTGATGTAGCGCACACCCGGGCGAACGGATCCAACGCCCTCATCGTTGCGAAGCTGGTCTTTAACCCATACCCCCGAACGAAATTGCGACGAAAAACTAGAGCCCATGGCTTTCATTTTGACGCGCTCAGAGAAGGACTCTGCCATTGGGCCTAGCCACTCACTCATCAATAGAGTGATTGCCACAATCGGCAAGGAGATTTTCCCCAGCATGACAAGGCCACGGCGGATATCAAGGCCAGCGATGCGTAGTATGGTGAATTCGGATTGGCTAGCGAGCATTGCAAATACATAAATACTGCCAATCAATCCCGCAATCGGAATAATTTCAACAACGCGACTCGGTGCCTTGAGGAGAACATGGCCCATTGCAAGTGGGAGAGTGTATTGCTGATTGACTGAGCCCAGCTCTGCCAACACATCAAAAAATAAAAAGAGGGCAACCAGCGCAAAAAGAATAAAACCAAAAGCAGCATAAATTTGCTTTGCTAGGTAGCGCTCATAGATATAAGGAAAGAGAAAATTCATGGGCGCGTCAGAAAAGCGGGCAACTGCCGCTTCCACCATTTGAGGGATGGATTAATCCGGTTGCGAATCAATACTGCGGCTATCAGTAAGGCAAGCAGATGAATTGGCCAGATGGCCACAAAAAAATCAAAGCGATTTTGCGAAACAAAATTTTGCGCCAAATTAAGCAGGTTGCTATAAATTAAATAGACCAAAATGGCATAAAACATAGCAGTGTAATTGCCCAGGCGCGGATTAACGTAGGCCAATGGAATCGCTATAAAGACTAAGCCTAGGGCCATGAGCGGCAAGCCGAGGCGCCACAGCAACTCACCGAGGTTGGAGGGGGATGGATCCTTTAGAAGTTCTTGAACACTGCGTTCGCGATCGCGTGGTGGGGGCTCGGTTAATTCTTTATTGCGCAACTTAGTTTCGTATTCATCAAACTCCAGAATACGAAAGTCGGGCTGAGTCGGCAGCCCCTCATAGCGCCGCCCGTCTTTGAGAATGACGTTCTTTTCGCCGTTTGGGGTATTTTCAATAAACCCGGTTGCCGCTACGGCAATACTCAGGCGTTGATTTCTGGTGTCGGCTACAAAGATATTTTTGACTTCGCGATTATTGACATCCAACTCTTCAATAAAGAAAACCCGTTCGGCTTTGGCTGATTCTCGAAACTGCCCAGCTGTGACCATCGATACATCATCGCGCTGCTGAAAACGCTGACTAATCAGGGCTGATTCACGATTAGCCCAAGGCCAAGCAAACAGGGCAAGCAGAGCAATTATGATGATGAGTGGAATAGCAAACCGCAAAATAGGCCGAATTAAGCTCATGATGCTCAGGCCACTGGCAAACCATACAATCATTTCAGAGTCTTTGTACCAGCGCACCAAGACGATCAGAACCGCAATAAAAAGAGAAACCGTCAGCAGGACAGCCAAGTAGCCGATTGTCGCCAAGGCGATTAATACCAGCGCATCCTCCGGGTTGACGACGCCGTTTGCAGCAAAGCCCAAAATTCGGATGACCAAGGTGGTGACCATGATAGTAACCAACACCAAAAATACCCCTCCAGTGGTTAAGCTCAGTTCGCGGCGAAGGGCTTGGTCAAAAATCATGCGTTCTATGCAAGGGCGTTGGTAGAAAAGTCTAGTTTAGTGGGGAAATACGGCACGAATCGGGGGGAAATCTACAGCTCGGAGGATAATGGAAAAAACCACTACAAATGACTTCCTTATGCAAATTCAATTTAGCACGAAAACATTGCCCCAAGCCGACTTTGATTCTGCAAAGCAGGTAAAGCCGGCGATTGCCAGTCTCGCGACCATCGCCACCGATTGCCTTATTTTGGGCTACAGCAAAGCCGATTTAAACAAGAAAACACCAAGCAGCCTTTTACTTGAATTGGATGCCGTATTGGGTGGGTCGGTTGCTCGGGCAAAGCTTGCCGGCGATCTGAATGGAAAAGAGGCTAGTCAGTGCCTGTTAAGGGCGGAGGCGTACTGGGTAAAGGCGGGCGTAAAGGCCAAGCGGGTGTTGCTCGTTGGCCTAGGCGATCTAAACCCAAAAGAGGGCATGTCCTTGCAGTCTTATGCCAAGCTAGCCAAGGCTACCCTGAAGACCCTGAGTGGCGGCGCCATTGAGTCGGCATCGTGGTTTGTACCGAGCTTTGGGGCAAATGCAGATGCCGTGGTAAAGCAAGTCCGCCTAACAGCCCAATTGGCGGGTGAGCAAACCTATCGATTTGGGGTACGTCAGCCCGCCATGAAGTTCAAGGCAGTGGAGCATCTCGATCCGTTTCAAGAACTTCGTTTTGTGGTTTGCAAGGATGGCGCAAAGGCTGTCCAAACTGCAGTGCATCAGGGTGAAGCGTTAGTCGAGGGAATGAACCTTGCCAAGGATTTGGGTAATTTGCCGCCCAATGTTTGTACTCCAACCTACCTTGCAAAAACAACGCAGGGTTTGATGAAGAAAACCAGGCTCAAGGTAGAGCTGCTGACTAAAAAGCAAATGGAAGCGCTGGGCATGGGCTCCTTTCTGTCTGTGGCGCAGGGTTCAGAAACCCCACCGCAATTCATCATCATGCGTCACAACGGCGGCAAAGCGAATGAGGCTCCAACCGTATTGGTAGGCAAGGGCATCACCTTTGATACGGGTGGTATCTCTCTTAAGCCCGGCGAGGCAATGGATGAGATGAAGTACGACATGTGCGGCGCTGCATCGGTCGTTGGCACGATGCTCTCAGTGTCACTGCTTGGCCTCAAGCAGAATGTCATCGGAGTCATTCCGACCTGCGAAAACATGCCCTCAGGTAAAGCAACCCGACCAGGTGACATTGTGAAAAGCATGTCAGGTCAAACAATTGAAATTTTAAATACCGATGCCGAAGGCCGTTTGATTCTGTGCGATGCACTTACCTATGTAGAGCGCTTCAAGCCCAAGGCTGTGATTGATATTGCGACCTTGACGGGCGCCTGTGTGATTGCGCTAGGCGCGGTTCATAGCGGTATGTTCTCGGACGACAGTCACTTGCTTGCTGATTTGACTCAAGCCGGTCATGACTCCCTGGATACCGTGTGGCGCATGCCGCTCGATGCCGCCTATCAAGAGCAACTCAAATCAAACTTTGCTGATATGGCCAATATTGGCGGACGCCCTGCTGGCAGCGTGACGGCCGCTTGCTTTTTAAAGCGCTTTACTGAAAAGTATCCTTGGGCGCATTTGGATATTGCGGGCACCGCATGGAAAGGTGGAGCAGCCAAGGGGTCGACTGGTAGACCAGTACCCCTCTTGGTGAACTACTTGCTTGCACAATCCTAAGTTGATATGGCACGCATCGACTTTCACAGTAATGTTAGTGATAAGCTGGAATATGCCTGCAGGCTGACGCGCAAGATTTGGAGCGCTACGGCCGAAGGCGAGCCTGTGCGCAACATTGTGATGGTGGCGGAAAAAGCCGACCTCAAGCGCCTTGATGAATTGCTATGGACCTTTACTAAGACTGATTTTTTACCCCATTGCTACGGCGATCATGAGGCTGCGTTTGAAACGCCAATTATTCTTCTAGACGACACCACAGCGCCAGCGTTAGCGAACTTGCCGCATGCCGATGTACTGATTCATTTGAGTTTGCGGATGCCAAGCGATGTCGCAGCCTTAGTCGGCCGATTTCCGCGAATTGTGGAGGTAGTTACGGTCAATGATGCAGAGCGCCTTGCAGGACGCGAGCGTTACAAAGCCTACCGCGATCTGGGTCATGAGCTTCATAATTTTGATCAAGCAAAAAGCTAAACCGTCATGCTGATTCACCCGCAAATCGATCCAGTAGCCCTGCAGATTGGGTCCTTTGGGATCCACTGGTATGGACTAATGTATTTACTGGCCTTTGCCCAATTTGTTGTGCTGGGCCGGTTGTGCATCAAGCGACCCTATTACCTAGCCTTGGGGTGGACCACCAAAGATTTAGAGGACTTACTCTTTGCCGGCGTGTTGGGAGTAGTTCTGGGTGGGCGCATCGGCTATTCGCTGTTTTATATGCCTGAATTCTATTTGGCCAATCCGCTCAGCATTCTGAAAGTATGGGAAGGTGGTATGTCTTTTCATGGTGGACTGCTGGGCGTCATTCTAGCGATGGTTTGGTTTGCACGGCGCAAGAACACTTCGTTTTGGACAGTGAGTGATTTAGTTGCCCCTTTAGTGCCCTTTGGTTTGGCTTTTGGGCGCTTAGGTAACTTTATCAATGGTGAATTGTGGGGCAGACCAACCGACGTCGCATGGGCTATGGTGTTTCCGCTGGTCGATGCCATTCCCCGTCACCCATCGCAAATTTATCAATTGCTTCTAGAGGGTGTTCTTTTGGGTTTGGTTTTGTGGGTGTATACCCAAAAACCGCGTCGTCTTGGTCAGGTTTCGGGCCTATTTTTGCTGGGCTACGGCATTTGCCGCTTCTTAGTTGAGTTTGCGCGCGAGCCAGATGCCTTCTTAGGTCTACTGGGACTAGGCCTTTCAATGGGCCAATGGTTATCTATCCCTATGATTTTATTCGGTATTTATTTGCTTAATCGCAAATAAGTCGATAATTTTCACTAACTGCATCTAAAAATATCTTTTTTTCGATCATTTGTTGCTAACATCTTAGAAAGTCGCCTATTTCGCCTAAATGCCTTCTGCTTAAGCGAATTAATCCGAAAAATTCATTTTTTTGACCTTGTGTAACCGAAGGATGCTTCATGCTGGAGTTAATCACCAAAACCCGCCATTTATCCAA
>JBIIGG010000050.1:0-8997 GCA_044236575.1 Polynucleobacter sp.
AAAGCGGTTGAAAGCGGGTGGGCCAAGCTCAAAATTGAAGCGGCTGCCGCTGAAAAGCAAGCCAAAATTGATTCGGGCGCTGATGTCATTGTCGGCGTGAATAAATATAAACTCGATAAAGAGGAATTAGTCGATGTCTTGGTGATTGATAACGACAAAGTGCGCGTTAATCAAATCGAGCGCTTGAATTCGATTAAGGCATCGCGCGATAGTAAAAAGGTAGCGGCTGCACTGGCGGCGTTAACCAAGGCGGCGGCAGATCAAACCGGCAATTTATTGGAGTTAGCGGTGGCAGCAATGCGCTTGCGCGCTACCGTCGGTGAAGTATCTGACGCTTTAGAACAAGTCTACGGGCGCCATCGCGCCGATACGCAAAAGGTGACCGGAGTGTATGCAGCTGCTTATGACTCAGCCGAGGGCTGGGAAAAACTCAAAGGGGAGCTCGCTCAATTCGCGAGCGATTTCGGACGCAGACCGCGCGTGATGATCGCCAAGCTTGGCCAAGATGGCCATGACCGCGGCGCAAAAGTTGTCGCCACGGCTTTTGCTGATCTGGGTTTTGACGTGGATATTGGGCCACTCTTTCAGACTCCAGAAGAATGCGCGCGCCAAGCGATTGAAAATGACGTCCATGCACTGGGCATCTCTACTTTGGCAGCTGGTCACAAAACCTTGGTGCCAGCGATCATCGCTGAATTGCGTAAGCAAGGTGCCGATGACATTATTGTGTTCGTTGGCGGCGTGATACCGCGACAAGATTATGAATTCTTGTATGAGGCAGGCGTGAAGGGCATCTATGGTCCAGGCACCCCGATTCCTGCTTCTGCTAAAGACGTGCTCGAGCAAATTCGCAAACAAGCAAAGCCGCTCTAATTCGCCATGCTGCCTGCCGCTGATCAAGCCTTGTTTGATGCGATTACGGGTTCACCAGGACCAGAGCAGCGCCGCGCCTTAGCCAAGGCCATTACCTTGCTTGAATCGACTCGCATCGATCATCGTAAGCGTGCAGATGAATTACTTAATGCCTTGCTGCCAAAGACTGGAAAGTCCTTTCGTTTGGGTATCTCTGGCGTTCCAGGGGTAGGGAAATCAACCCTGATTGAAACTCTGGGGCTCTATTTAATTGAGCGCGGTCACCGCGTGGCTGTTCTGGCAATTGATCCATCCTCAAGCGTATCGGGCGGATCGATTTTGGGTGATAAGACCCGCATGGAACGACTATCGGTGCATGAAAGTGCATTTATCCGGCCGAGTCCATCTTCTGGAACGCTGGGCGGCGTTGCCGAAAAAACCCGTGAGGCACTTTTAGTCGCTGAAGCGGCTGGGCACGATGTCGTGATTGTGGAAACCGTCGGGGTTGGTCAGAGTGAAATTGCTGTGGCCGGCATGACCGATTTATTTTTGCTATTGCAATTACCCAATGCGGGCGATGATTTGCAGGCGATTAAAAAAGGGGTGATGGAGTTGGCTGACTTGATTGTGATCAACAAGGCCGACATTGATCCCAATGCTGCCATGCGCGCGCAAGCATTTATTACCAGCTCACTGCGATTATTGGGCTTTCAAGGAAATCCGGATCACGCCACGCACGATGCCGAGTATTGGCATCCCATGGTCATGTCCTTATCTGCATTGCAAGGGACTGGTATTACCGATTTATGGGATCACATTCTGCGCTTCCAGAAACTGCAAACCGCCAATGGTCGATTGACTGCCCGGCGTCAAGTCCAGTCAGGCGCCTGGATGTGGGAACGCATCGATGCTGGACTCAAAAGTGCATTTAAGAATAATCCTGCGGTTCAGGCTTTGCTTCCCGAGCTGAGCAAGGCCGTCAATCTCGGAACTATCGCCCCCTCGGTTGCTGCAAGGCGCTTACTCGAGGCAATGGGACACACCTCTTTCTAAGGAGTCAGTATGCAAGACATCATCCATCAATTGGAGGCCAAGCGGGAGTTAGCGCGGCTTGGCGGTGGCCAAAAACGCATTCAAGCACAGCATGCCAAAGGCAAGTTAACCGCCCGTGAGCGCATTGAATTGCTCTTGGACGCAGGCAGCTTTGAAGAGTGGGATATGTTTGTTGAGCACCGCTGCACCGATTTTGGTATGGCAGATCAAACCGTTCCGGGCGATGGAGTTGTGACAGGCTACGGCATGATCAATGGCCGACTGGTGTTTGTCTTCTCTCAAGACTTTACAGTTTTGGGTGGCTCTTTATCCGAAGCCCATGCCGAGAAGATTTGCAAAATCATGGATCAGGCCATGAAAGTCGGCGCTCCCGTCATTGGCTTAAATGATTCAGGCGGCGCTCGCATTCAGGAGGGGGTTGCCTCCTTGGGTGGCTATGCCGATATCTTTCAGCGCAATGTGACTGCTTCCGGCGTGATTCCACAAATCTCCTTAATTATGGGGCCATCTGCTGGCGGCGCGGTCTACTCACCGGCATTGACCGACTTTATTTTTATGGTCAAAGACAGCTCGTACATGTTTGTAACGGGTCCTGAGGTTGTCAAAACCGTAACCCATGAAGACGTCACTGCAGAAGAGCTGGGCGGCGCAGTTACCCATTCGACGGTTTCCGGTGTGTGTGATTTGGCCTTTGAAAATGACGTCGAGGCAATCATGGTATTGCGTCGCTTTTTTAATTACTTACCTTTATCCAATAAAGAAAAACCGCCAACATTGCGCTCGGCTCGGCGCGATGAGACGCCCGATTATTCACTGGATACCTTGGTACCCGCTAATCCCAATCAACCCTATGACATGCATGAGTTGATTCGCAAGATTGCAGACGATGGCGAGTTCTTTGAGTTGCAACCCGATTACGCCAAAAATATTTTGATTGGTTTTGGCCGGATGGAAGGGCAAACGATTGGCATCGTCGCTAATCAACCCCTGGTTCTGGCCGGCTGCTTGGATATCAAGGCATCCATTAAGGCTGCCCGTTTTGTACGGTTTTGCGATGCCTTCAATATTCCCGTGGTTACTCTAGTGGATGTTCCTGGCTTTATGCCGGGCACTGCTCAAGAATACGGCGGCATTATTAAACACGGTGCGAAATTACTCTATGCCTATGCTGATTGCACGGTACCTAAAGTAACCCTGATTACGCGCAAAGCCTATGGTGGCGCTTATGACGTGATGGCTTCTAAACATCTAAGGGGCGATGTCAACTTTGCATGGCCCTCGGCTGAAATTGCGGTGATGGGTCCGAAAGGCGCTGTTGAAATCATCTTCCGCGAAGAAAAAAGCGACCCCGAAAAAATTGCCGCACGCGAAGCAGAGTACAAAGCCAAGTTTGCCAACCCCTTTGTGGCCGGTCGGCGTGGCTACATTGATGACGTGATCTTGCCGCATGAGTCGCGCAAGCGCATTGCGCGATCCCTGGCCATGCTCAAAGACAAGGACCTCAAAAATCCAGAGCGTAAACACGGCAATATTCCTCTGTAATGGCTAAGCAAGATCATATGAAAACCACCCTATTTAAAAAGATACTGATTGCCAATCGTGGCGAGATTGCATGCCGTGTCATTAAAACGGCCAAGCGCATGGGCATTGAGACGGTTGCTGTTTTTTCCGAAGCCGATCGCGAAGCAAGACATGTTCAGCTGGCCGATGAGGCAGTCTGCATTGGACCTGCGCCATCGCGCGAATCGTATTTGGTGATGGACCGCATCATTCAGGCTTGTAAAGAAACTGGCGCGCAAGCAGTGCACCCGGGCTATGGGTTTTTATCCGAGAACGAGCAATTTGCTCGGCGCTGCGAAGAAGAGGGCATTGTCTTTATCGGGCCTAAGTTTGGTGCAATTGCCGCTATGGGCGATAAGATCGCATCTAAAAAATTAGCCATGGACGCGAAGGTCAACACCATTCCTGGCTTTAACGAAGCGATTGATAGTCCAGACGTAGCGGTGCAGATTGCGAAGGACATCGGCTACCCCGTGATGATCAAAGCATCTGCCGGCGGCGGTGGTAAGGGCTTACGGGTTGCGCACAACGATCAAGAGGCGTTTGAGGGCTTTACGGCCTGTCGAACCGAAGCCCTGAATAGCTTTGGCGATGATCGCGTGTTTATTGAGAAGTTTGTTGAGGGTCCGCGCCACATTGAGATTCAGATCCTCGGCGATGCCCACGGCAATATTGTTTATCTGTGGGAGCGTGACTGTTCGATTCAGCGCCGTCACCAAAAAGTAATTGAAGAAGCGCCATCGCCTTTTATTGACCCAGCCACCCGCAAGGCCATGGGCGAGCAAGCCGTTGCCTTGGCACGCGCCGTCAATTACCAATCGGCCGGCACGGTGGAGTTTGTCGTCGGAAAAGACAAATCCTTTTACTTTCTGGAGATGAATACCCGCCTGCAAGTTGAGCATCCGGTGACGGAATCGATCACGGGACTTGATTTGGTCGAGCAAATGATTCGGGTTGCTGCTGGTGAAAAGCTCTCCTTTACACAGGATCAGCTTAAGCTAGATGGATGGTCCATGGAGTGCCGGATTAATGCCGACGATCCCTTCCGTAACTTTCTGCCATCCACTGGCCGTCTCGTGAAATACCGTCCTCCAGCAGAAGAAAATGGTGTGCGTGTTGATACAGGCGTATACGAGGGCGGAGAAATCCCGATGTACTATGACTCGATGATTGCTAAGCTAATTGTCCATGGCCGCGATCGGATGGATGCGATTCATAAAATGCGCCACGCGCTCAATCAATTTGTGATTCGTGGCATTCATTCCAATATCGCCTTTCAGGCAGCGCTCTTACAACATCCGCGCTTTGTTTCGGGTGACTTTACGACGGGCTTTATCCCCGAAGAGTACCCCACTGGGTTTCAGCGGGACTCCGTTCAGCCGGCCGATCCCAATCGCCTGGCGGCGCTTGCTACCTTCATGCGTACACGCTACCTGGAATACATTCAAGTGATTGACGGTCAGCTGCCAGGCCATGAGATGAAAATTACCAAAAAATTTGTATTGGTAACTGGAAAGCGGGTTGGTTCGATGAGTGATCCGATCGATATACCGACGCGGGTTGAGCTTAAGGACGGCGTCTACTCGGTTTATGTCGAAACTACAGAGGGCATCAGTCGCTACGATATTGTCAGTGAATGGCGTCCAGGACAAATTGTGCTCAATGCCACCATCAATGGCACGCAGTCCATATCGGCACAAGTTGAGCGCCGAGGCATTCGTTACTATTTGGCGCTAGATGGCGCGCAATATGAATGCATGGTATTGAGTCCGCTTGGCGCACAGCTGCAGGCGCGCATGCCCATCAAGTTGCCACCGGATACCTCCAAAATGGTCTTATCGCCGATGCCAGGCCTTTTAACCAAGTTATTGGTGCGCGCAGGTGATCACGTTACTGCAGGTCAGAAACTCGCTTCGATTGAGGCCATGAAAATGGAGAACACCCTCTCGGCATTACAAGATGGCGTCGTTTCTGAAATCCTGGCCAAGGAGGGCGATAGCCTAGCGGTGGACCAAATCATTATTCGTTTTGAGTAAAGGGCACAGCATGACTGACGCAAGGCCATTTCGTATTTTAGGGATTCAGCAAATTGCCATTGGCGGCGAAGATAAAGAGCGTTTGCGTTCCTTGTGGGTTGATTTGCTTGGCTTTAACTTCAAAGATACCTATGTATCGGAGCGGGAAAACGTCAACGAAGACATCTGCGCGATCGGTCAAGGTGCGCATGAGGTTGAGATTGATTTGATGCAACCCGTGGATATGGCAAAAAAGCCTGCAGTACATCAAACGCCTCTGAATCACATTGGTCTATGGGTTGATGATTTACAGGTAGCCCATGACTGGCTCAGCAGTAAAGGCCTACGCTTTGCCCCTGGTGGAATTCGTAAAGGCGCTGCTGGTCACGATATTATTTTTATCCACCCCAAAGGCAATGATGAATTTCCATTCGGGGGTGAGGGCGTTCTGATTGAGCTAGTTCAGGCACCGCCGGACATCGTTCAAGCACTGTCGTCCTAAGGCCTGTTCTTGAAACGCATTCTAGCAATCGATACCTCATCTGCTTGGTGCTCCGTAGCGCTCTCCACAGACACTTCGGCCGAGCGATTGGTGGAGCGCCATGAATTACTAGGACCCAATGCAAGCCAGTATCTCTTGCCATGTATTACAGAATTACTGCAGCAAGAAGGAATGACGCTGCGGGACTTGGATGCGATTGCCGTGGGCATTGGTCCAGGTGCCTTTACTGGAGTGCGCTTGGCGGTTGCGGTAGTGCAAGGCTTGGCCCTTGCCGCCCATTTGCCAGTAGCGCCAGTTGTAAGTCTGGATGCCATCGCATCCAGTGCAATCGACCACCCATTGATACAGGCGATGGATGACGGTAAACACCAGTTCACGGTGGCGATTGATGCCCGCATGGGTGAGGTGTATTGGGCTAATTACAGTATTGACCAGGATCGGCAAGTAAGTAGAACAAGCATCGCTTTGCCTGAGCGCCTTGGCGATATTCAACTGAGCAAGCCAGAAGGTATCGAAATGAGTTTAAGCGAATGCGTATTTGGCAGCGCAGTCACACAATACCCCATTCACTTTGAGCAGTATTTACCCTCAAGTCAGTTGGATGGAGCTCTTGGGGTCAGTGCGAGCGGCGTAATGCGCTGTGCAAAGGCGATGTTGGCTAAAGGGCAGCTCATTGCCGTGGATCAATTGGAGCCCTTGTATGTCCGCAATAAAGTAGCGCTGACGAGCGCTGAACGTGGTGCAAAATAGCAGCTTCTATTTTGGATTGCAGCAATCCCCCTTTTAATTAATGCCTTAAATGACGAGCACCCAGGATACCCAATTAACTTTCATGCCGATGCAGCCATCGGACATGCGAGCGGTCATGTCTTTGGAAGCAATGTCGCATAGCCATCCATGGACACAAGGTAATTTTTTGGATTCACTGACTGCAGGGCATTGGGCCTATTGCATTCGGCCGGAGATGGCGGCTAATGCAGAGCTAGCGCCGCATTTGCCTGGATTGTGGGGCTATTGCATTTTGTATCCAGCCGTTGACGAATTGCATTTACTCAACATCACCATTGATCCTGCATTACGACGCAATGGCATTGGTAGTCGCGTGATGCAAGCCATTGAGGGCATTGCGATTCGGCAGAAAATGAGTCGCATTATTCTTGAAGTGCGCCCCTCCAATATTCCCGCAGTGAAATTGTATGAGCATATGGGCTACAACATCATTGGTGTACGTAGAGCGTATTACCCAGCCGATGCAGTGACTGGTGAGCGCGAAGATGCCGGCGTCATGGCAAAATCGATTACCCTTGAGGCACCATGAATCCCACTCAATCTAATAACGCGAGCATACGCTCCTCTTTTCTAAAAGAAATGGGCATTACAGAATGGGTCGATCGATCCAGTAGCGTCACGCATCTGAATTCATCAGTGGCACCTCAAAGTAATACGCAGGTATCTTCTGGGCCCACAGCAAATGCATCGGAACACGCAACTGAGATTAGCGGTCGCTGGATTTTTATTGGCACCAAACCGCAGGGTGACGCTTTAATTTTGTTTCAAAACATCGTGCGGGCGCTGGGTTTACCGAATGGTGCTTGGGTCTGGCAAGACCAAAAGGCGAACATCGATGCGCTGATCGAATCAAGCACAGTACCGCTGGTTGCGATTGCATTTGGCGCAGCGAGCGCGCAGCGCCTGACGGGGGAAAATGCCCCCTTAACTGAGTTACGTGGCGCGATCCATTCTCTAATGCACGGCGAAGCCGAAGTGCCTTTGATTGCAACGCTGGAATTGGCGCAAGTCTTGGCCAGGCCGCAAGAGAAGTCTTTACTCTGGGAAGATTTGCTACTCGCCCGCTCTGTGCTGCAAAGCCTTTAAACCCCAGAATCAACAAACGGATTACTAGTGTTTGCTTTCACCGATGAGGTGCAGTGAGTCATACTCCGCTTGGTTGCGGGCATGCCGGCGCATAATGAGGATCATGATGATGCTGACCGATAAGCCAAAGCCAGTAATCACATAGGCGATCGGTACATCAAGCCAAATGAGTAAGGCATAGAGCATCAGCATGCTGAGCACAGACAGATTTTCATTGAAGTTTTGTACCGCAATCGAATGGCCTGCGGAGAGCAAGACGTGGCCACGATGCTGTAAGAGGGCATTCATCGGTACTACAAAGTAGCCTGCGAGCCAGCCGACCAAGATCAGCAGCGCATATGGCGGAATCATGTTGAGCGTGAGCTTCATTTTGTCAAACTCGACGAGCACAATTGGCGGAATCATATCGATGTGATAGATGGCCATGACGCAAACTACAAGACCCATCACCACGCCATACGGCAATACCTTCAAGGATTGCTTCAGGGGGATGCGACTAGCAGCCCAGACTGCACCTCCGGCCACGCCAATCGCAGAGATGGCTTGCAAAATAGCGCCTTGCGAAAGACTCATATTGAGCGCGACTTCGGCCCACTTAAGCACAATAAATTGCAAGGTGGCGCCAGCGCCCCAAAAGAGCGTGGTTACCGCCAAGGAGATCTGACCCAAACGGTCATTCCAAAGGGTTCTAAAGCAATGCGCAAAGTCTTGTACTAACTCAATCGGATTGGTTTTTTGAGCCACATAGCGTGCGCCGGTATCGGGGATTTTGAGATTAATCAGTGCGGCGATGATGTAAATCATCATGATGATCAAAATAGCGGCTTCGGCCGGTGTATCTATGCCCGTTTCAATCACGGGCAGATCAAAGCCCAATAAGCGCGACGAAACACCAACACTAATGAGTACGCCACCCAACACCGTACCCAAGATAATGGAGCCAACGGTTAAGCCCTCAATCCAGCCATTGGCAGCGACCAAGCGCTCTGGAGGAAGTAATTCGGTGAGGATGCCGTATTTAGCAGGGGAATACGCAGCAGCACCGAGGCCCACAATGGCGTACGATAGCAAGGGATGGCTGCCAAATAACATGACAGCACAGCCCACAAACTTAATGGTGTTGGTGATGAACATGACGTT
>JBIIGG010000006.1:0-31408 GCA_044236575.1 Polynucleobacter sp.
TTGACCCAGGTGATGCGGGCCCGGTATTGGACTACTTAGAAAGCCAGAGGCTGACGCTGACCGGCATTCTGATTACCCACCACCACGCAGACCACACCGGCGGGATTCAGGATTTGTTGGCTTACGTCGCCACGGATTCCCTTCCAGTGTATGGGCCAGCAGCAGAGGTCATTCCGGGGCGAACCCAGGCCTTAATGGAGGGCGACCGAGTGGAATGCGCTGCACCCGCGATTGCGTTCACCGTCTTGGAGGTGCCTGGCCACACCTTGGGGCATATTGCCTACTTTGCCGCTGGTAATGCGCCCAAACTTTTTTGTGGCGATACCTTATTTGCATCTGGCTGTGGCCGTTTGTTTGAGGGAACGCCCACCCAGATGTCCCAGTCTTTGGCGAAATTTGCGGCCTTGCCACCTGAAACAACGGTGTATTGCACCCATGAGTACACGCTATCGAATATCCGCTTTGCCTTGGCGGTAGAGCCAAATAATTCGGATCTTATTACTTGGTCGAATACGGCACAGGCATTGCGCCAAGCGAATCAGCCGACCGTGCCAACCACCATTGGCCATGAGTTGCGGGTGAATCCCTTTATGCGCTCAGATCAGCCGGATGTCATCGCTGCCGCATTGCAAGCCTCTGGTGCTGCTGCATTGCCGAGTCCGGCGCATGTATTGGCGGCAATTCGGGCCTGGAAGGATCGCTTCTAATGCCACATTGCCCATCCGCTATTAGGCTCTGGGCTATGCATTTGCGCTCATTGGGAATTCTGCTGGCGTTTGCTGTTCTATCGGGCTGCGCCGGTATGGGCAACGATTGGTCTTCAGACGCAAGTGGCAGTGCAAGCAACCCACGCGCAGCCAAAGCGCCTCGCGTTGACCTCAGTACGCAGTCTCTGAGTAGTCTATCTGCCCCATCCAGTAATTTATGGCTTCGCATACAAAATGGTTTTGCGATGCCTGAACTCAATAGCCCCCTAGTGATTACGCAGACACGCTGGTTGGCTGCGAGACCGGATTACGTGCAGCGTTCGATGGCGCGGTCATCGCGTTACTTGTTCTACATTGTTGAAGAAGTGAATTTACGGGGCATGCCTACTGAAATCGCTTTGTTGCCATTTGTTGAGAGCGCCTTCAACCCGGTAGCCAAATCCACGGCGAAAGCAATGGGCATTTGGCAGTTTATGCCGGCGACTGGAAAAGATTTCAAGTTAACGCAAAACGTGTTTCGCGATGAGCGTCGCGATGTATTGCAGTCAACCCATGCGGCGCTCGATTATTTGCAACGCTTGCATCGGCAGTTCGGCGATTGGCAATTGGCTTTAGCCGCTTACAACTGGGGCGAGGGCAATGTGGCTAAAGCAATTAAGCGTAATCAAGCGGCTAGACTGCCGACCGACTACCTCAGCTTGAAAATGCCTAAAGAGACCCGTGACTACGTTCCTAAACTCATGGCGTACAAAGCCATCGTTTCAGATCCCAAGGCATACGGCATTGTCTTACCCGATTTAGAAAATCACCCCTACTTTGTAGCAATCGATGTCACGCGGGATATTGATGTCGATGTGGTGATTAAGTTGGCGGAGCTCACGCCCGAGGAGTTTCGCAATCTCAATCCATCGTTTAGCAAGCCTGTCATTTTGAGTGCAGCCAATCAACAAATTTTATTGCCATTTGGTCACGCCGAACTCTTTCAGGAAAATCTAAAAAACTACACTGAGCCACTCTCAACCTGGACTGCGGTCAGTGTTCCATCCACTGAGTCAGCCGAGCAACTTGCGAAGCGCTTGGGCGTGAGTGTCGCCGTATTGCGTGAGGTCAATGCAATCCCTGCAGGAATGCGGGTCAGGGCTGGATCGACGGTATTGATTCCAAAACCCAGCCATAAGTCTGCTGACGTATCCGAGCACCTGGCTGAAAATGCCAGTCTCAAATTAGTCAAGCCAGCCCCCGTTAAAAAGACCGCTGCAGCCGGAACTACTACCAATAAAAGCAATCCAACTCCAGCCAAACCAGCGCAAAGCAGTAAAAAAGCAGAGGTAAAGACGGCATCCAAGACCCCCACTCAGCAAAAGCCCGTATCGACAGACGCCAGCAAATCTGCGAAAACAACTACTGTAAAAGCTGGCGCTACCCCGCAATAGAGTAGATTACGTTCTTGCGCGGTAGCAGTATCGAGTCCATTCAAGTAGCCCTTTTAGGTAAATCATGTCCTACAAAACCGTTCACGCCCAATCCATTCAAGATCCTCATGCCTTTTGGGAAGAGGAAGCAAAACACATCTACTGGAAAAAACCGTTTGACACGGTACTCGAATACAGTAAGCCGCCATTTGCGCACTGGTTCAAGGGTGGATTAACCAATCTTTGCTACAACGCAGTGGATCGGCATTTGGCCGAGCGTGGTGATCAACTCGCCTTAGTGGCGGTCTCTACCGAGACCGATATTGAAAAAGCCTTTACCTTTAAAGAGTTGTATGCGGAAGTCAATCGCATGGCTGCCATTTTGAAGGCCAATGGTGTTGGCAAGGGCGATCGCGTATTGATTTACATGCCGATGATTGCGGAAGCCAGTTTTGCTATGCTGGCATGCGTGCGTATTGGCGCAATTCATTCGGTGGTGTTTGGCGGCTTTGCATCGCATAGCTTGGCATCGCGCATTGAAGATGCCACACCCAAAATGATTATTACGGCCGAGGCGGGCATGCGTGGCGGTAAGGCAGTGCCTTACAAGCCGCTGCTCGATGAGGCCATCGCACTTTCGTCCTACAAGCCTGCCAAGGTATTGATCGTCAATCGTGGCTTAACCGAATTTGTCATGGTGGACGGGCGCGACCTCGATTACACCGCCGAGCGCTTGGCGCACATCAATGCAGTCGTACCAGTGGAGTGGGTGGATGCAACCCACACCTCCTATATTTTGTATACCAGCGGCACGACTGGTAAACCGAAGGGTGTGCAGCGCGATACCGGCGGCTACGCAGTAGCATTGGCATCAGCTATGCGCTTGATCTTTTGTGGCAAGCCAGGTGAAACCATGTTCACCACCTCCGATATTGGCTGGGTGGTTGGGCATAGTTTCATTATTTATGGGCCGCTGATTAATGGCACGGCCACCATCATGTACGAAGGCACTCCTTTACGTCCGGATGGCGGAATTTGGTGGAGCCTAGTGGAGAAATACAAGGTATCAGTGATGTTCTCCGCGCCCACGGCAATTCGAGTACTGAAGAAACAAGATCCTGCTTTCTTGACCAAATACGATTTGTCCAGCCTACGCACCTTGTTTTTGGCTGGCGAACCCCTGGATGAACCAACCGCATCCTGGATTCATGAGGCGATTGGCAAGCCAGTGGTGGATAACTATTGGCAAACCGAAACTGGCTGGCCTATTTTGGCGATTCAGCGCGGGGTCGAGGTCATGCCGCATAAATTCGGCTCGCCCGGTTTACCGGTATTTGGTTACAACATGAAGTTATTGGATGAGGCTACGGGCGAGGAACTCGGCCCTGATCAAAAAGGGGTGGTAGCGATTGAAGGTCCGCTGCCCCCGGGCTGCATGCAAACCGTGTGGGGTGATGATGATCGTTATGTCAAAACCTACTGGAACACCATTCCCGGCAAGCTGTTGTATTCGACCTTCGATTGGGGTATTAAAGACAAGGACGGCTATTACTTCATTCTGGGTCGCACCGATGATGTCATCAACGTTGCCGGTCACCGTTTGGGTACCCGCGAAATCGAGGAGAGCATCTCTAGTCATGCCAATATTTCCGAGGTGGCAGTCGTTGGCATTGAAGATAAATTGAAGGGGCAAGTAGCGATTGGCTTTGCGATTCCCAAGGATGCGTCGAACGTAGTCAATCTGGAAGCCGAGCTCATGAAAACCGTGGATTCGCAATTGGGCGCCGTGGCAAGGCCCGCGCGCGTCTACATAGTGACGGCTTTACCCAAGACCCGTTCCGGAAAAATTGTGCGACGCGCGTTGCAGGCGGTTGCAGAAGGGCGCGACCCTGGTGATATCAGCACAATGGAAGACCAAACAGTACTGGCCCACATTAAAACGGTGATTCAGGAAAGCGCCAAAAAAAGCTAGGAAAACTGGCCCTAAAAAAGCACAAAGCAACGGGAAATCGAAGCGGGGGCTGGGCGGCTGCACCGCCCAGTAAGGCTGCGGCTGGTTTGGCGTAAAGCCAGTCCATGAACTGGTATTATTGATGGGTTCGTAACTCAATAAATTACCCTAGCGCTTAAAAACACTCACCTCCCGCAACCACTTCCGGGTAGGCTATTTGGGGGTGTTGAGCGTTGGATGGCAGCAGGGATTGGAGATGGTTTGTCACCCTTGCTTCCTTCTTTTCCCCCAGCCGTTTTGGCATTAGCCGATGGCACTCTCTTTTCAGGTTATAGCATTGGCGCTCCTGGCGAAACCGCCGGCGAGGTGGTTTTCAATACCGCTTTAACGGGTTACCAAGAAATCATCACCGATCCAAGTTATTGCCGTCAGATTGTGACCTTGACGTATCCGCACATTGGTAATGTGGGCATCAATGCCCAAGACGCCGAATCATCGCAAATTCATGCAGCCGGTTTAGTGATTAAAGACCTCTCGCGCCGAGTATCGAACTTCCGTTCCGAGCAAAGCCTCGAGTCGTATTTACAAAAGGCAGGCATTCCAGGCATCGCCGGAATTGATACGCGCAAGCTGACCCGTTTACTGCGCGACAAGGGTGCCCAGTCGGGCGCGATTGTCGCTGGCAAGATTGGCGACGATCCTGCAGCGCTCGGTGCCAGAGCCCTTGAGTTAGCCAAGGCATTTCCAGGCATGAGCGGCTTAGACCTAGCGCAGGTCGTTAGCACCAAAACTGCATACCCGTGGCGCGAAGCCGAGTGGGAGTTGCACGGCCCCAATGGCAAGCCGGCTTACCGCAGCCTCGATACCAAAAAACCCATCAAGAAAGTAGTGGCGTATGACTTTGGCGTCAAGCGCAATATTTTGCGCATGCTCACCGAGCGCGGTTGCGAGTTAACCGTGGTGCCAGCCAAAACTACTGCCGCAGAAGTTCTGGCCATGAAACCCGATGGGGTGTTTTTCTCCAACGGACCCGGCGATCCTGGCCCGTGTGATTACGCTATTAGCGCCGCAACAGAAATCATCGAGAAGGGCGTTCCTACTTTCGGTATCTGTTTAGGCCATCAAATTATGGGTTTGGCTGCTGGTGCGAAGACCTTGAAAATGAAATTCGGTCACCACGGTGCCAACCATCCAGTCAAAGATTTGGATAGCGGACGAGTGGCGATTACGTCGCAGAACCATGGGTTTGCGGTCGATGCCAAAACATTGCCCAGTAATGTGCGCGTGACCCACGTATCTTTGTTTGATGGCTCGCTGCAGGGCCTCGCGTGGACTGACAAGCCGGCCTTTTGCTTTCAGGGGCATCCCGAGGCATCGCCCGGACCCCATGACATCGCTTACCTATTCGATCACTTTATGGACTTAATGCATGGCGCTCCAACCAGTAAACAAGGGGGCAAATAATGCCTAAGCGGAGCGACATTAAAAGTATCCTGATTATTGGCGCAGGCCCCATCGTTATTGGTCAGGCTTGTGAATTTGATTACTCGGGTGCGCAAGCATGTAAGGCGCTGCGTGATGAGGGCTACAAAGTTATTTTGGTCAATAGCAACCCCGCGACCATCATGACCGATCCCGAGATGGCGGATGTAACCTACATTGAGCCGATTACATGGGAAGTGGTTGAACGCATTATTGCCACGGAAAAACCTGACGCCATATTACCGACCATGGGTGGTCAGACTGCACTCAATTGCGCCTTGGATTTACACCGCAACGGCATTTTAGAAAAATACGGTTGTGAATTAATCGGCGCATCTCCTGAGGCGATTGATAAAGCCGAAGACCGTCAAAAGTTTAAAGATGCGATGACCAAGATTGGCCTCGGTTCTGCTAAATCCGGTATTGCCCATTCGATGGATGAAGCCGTCGCTGTGCAACAGCGCATTCAGCAAGAAACCGGTAGCGCTGGCTTCCCCGTCGTGATCCGTCCTTCCTTTACGATGGGCGGCTCGGGCGGTGGCATTGCGTATAACCGTGAAGAGTTCGAAGAAATCTGCAAGCGCGGTTTAGAACTTTCACCCACCGGTGAGCTCTTGATTGAAGAGTCATTGCTGGGCTGGAAAGAGTTTGAGATGGAAGTGGTGCGAGACCGCGCCGACAATTGCATCATCGTGTGTTCGATTGAGAACTTGGATCCGATGGGTATTCATACGGGCGACTCGATTACGGTTGCGCCCGCGCAAACCTTGACGGACAAAGAGTATCAGTTGATGCGCAATGCATCGATTGCAGTGCTGCGTGAAATCGGTGTGGATACTGGCGGATCGAACGTACAGTTCTCAATCAATCCAGTTGATGGTCGCATGATCGTGATTGAGATGAACCCCCGTGTTTCAAGGTCATCTGCTTTAGCATCCAAGGCTACTGGCTTTCCGATTGCCAAAGTCGCTGCAAAGTTGGCAGTAGGCTATACCTTAGATGAGCTGCACAACGACATTACGGGCGGCGCCACACCAGCGTCGTTTGAGCCATCGATTGATTATGTTGTAACAAAAATTCCCCGTTTTGCATTTGAGAAGTTCCCTCAAGCAGATTCACGATTAACGACGCAAATGAAATCCGTGGGCGAGGTCATGGCCATTGGCCGTACTTTCCAAGAGTCGTTTCAGAAAGCCTTGCGCGGCCTTGAGGTCGGCGTCGATGGTCTAGATGAGCGCTCAACTGATCTAGAAGACATCATTCAAGAAATTGGTGAGCCAGGGCCTGATCGCATTTGGTATTTGGCCGATGCATTCCGCATGGGCATGGGCCTTGATGAAATCTATGAAGAAACCAAAGTAGACCCTTGGTTCTTAGAGCAGATCGAAGAATTAATCACCATTGAAAACACATTAAAGCAGCATACGATTGACGGCTTGTCTGCAGCAGAGTGGCGCTTTCTAAAGCAAAAAGGCTTTTCGGATCGCCGCTTAGCGAAGCTGCTCAAGGCGGATGCCACCGCTGTTCGGGCTACTCGCCATCGCCTTAAGGTATTTCCGGTTTATAAGCGCGTCGATACCTGTGCTGCTGAGTTTTCGACCAATACAGCGTACATGTATTCAACCTACGAAGCAGAGCACGGCGAATGTGAATCGCAGCCAACGAATCGCGACAAGATCATGGTGCTTGGTGGTGGACCAAATCGCATCGGTCAAGGCATTGAATTTGATTACTGCTGCGTGCATGCTGCTCTTGCCATGCGCGAAGACGGTTATGAAACCATCATGGTCAACTGCAATCCCGAGACCGTATCGACCGACTACGACACATCGGATCGCTTGTACTTTGAGCCCTTGACCTTAGAAGATGTTCTCGAGATCGTTGCCAAAGAAAAGCCCAAGGGTGTGATCGTGCAGTACGGTGGCCAAACACCGCTCAAACTCGCGTTAGATTTAGAGGCCAATGGTGTTCCGATCATTGGCACATCGCCCGACATGATTGATGCGGCTGAAGACCGCGAGCGTTTCCAAAAACTATTGCATACCTTAGATTTACGTCAGCCGCCAAATCGGACTGCGCGCGCCGAAGATGAAGCCTTGCGATTGGCCGAAGAGATTGGTTATCCCTTAGTGGTGCGCCCATCGTATGTGCTGGGTGGCAGGGCAATGGAAATCGTGCACGATGGCCGTGATTTAGAGCGCTATATGCGTGAAGCAGTGAAGGTATCGCATGACTCACCGGTTCTATTGGATCGTTTCTTAAATGATGCGATTGAATGCGATGTGGATTGCATTAGCGATGGCGAGACTGTATTTATTGGCGGCGTGATGGAGCACATCGAACAGGCAGGCGTGCACTCCGGCGACTCAGCATGTTCATTGCCACCGTATTCCTTATCGGATGCTACCGTTGATGAAATCAAGCGTCAAACCGCAGCCATGGCGCGGGGCCTCAATGTTGTCGGTCTGATGAATGTGCAGTTTGCGATTCAGAATGTGGATGGTAATGATGTGATTTATGTTTTGGAAGTAAATCCTCGTGCGTCGCGGACGGTGCCGTTTGTGTCGAAGGCGACCGGCTTGCAATTGGCGAAGATTGCAGCGCGTTGCATGGTAGGTCAGACCTTGGCTAAACAAGGCATTACACGCGAAGTCATTCCGCCGTATTTCTCGGTCAAGGAAGCGGTCTTTCCATTTAATAAATTCCCTGGCATTGATCCCATTCTGGGGCCTGAAATGCGCTCCACTGGCGAGGTGATGGGGGTTGGTAAAACCTTCGGTGAGGCTTTGTTTAAGTCGCAACTGGGCGCCAGCATTAAACTTCCGAAAACCGGTACGGTGGTATTGACCGTCAAAGACAGTGATAAAGGCAAAGCCGTTGCAGTTGCCCAGATCTTGCATGAACTCGGCTTTCCGATGGTGGCAACTAAGGGTACTGCCGCAGCCATCGCTGCTGCAGGCCTGCCTGTGCGGGTTGTCAATAAGGTGAAAGACGGCAGGCCCCATATCGTTGACCTCATAAAAAACCGGGAAATTTCACTGGTCTTTACGACCGTGGATGAGACCCGCACTGCGATTGCGGATTCACGTTCGATTCGAACCAGTGCCCAGGCCAATGGCGTTACTTACTACACCACGATCAGTGCAGCTCGAGCTGTGATGGATGGTCTGATGGCGTCAAAAAGTGGCGCTAAAGATTCGCTCGAAGTCTATTCGCTGCAAAATTTGCACCGCAGCCTCGAATAGTCTCTGTAAATACCGTCAACCTGGCTTAAACTACTTCTTTATTTCGTAGATAAGCTAGGTTGCAGTATGAACACCATTCCGATTACCAAAGTTGGCGCTGAACTGCTCAAGGCAGAGCTGCATCGCCTCAAGCACGTCGAACGTCCAGCCGTGATCAATGCCATTTCGGAGGCGCGTGCGCAGGGTGATTTATCCGAGAACGCCGAGTACGACGCCGCAAAAGAAAAGCAAGGGTTTATCGAGGGTCGCATTAAGGAATTAGAGACGACCCTGTCAGGCGCTCAAATTATTGATCCGGCAACCTTGGAAGTGGAGGGCCGTGTGGTATTCGGCGCGACCGTGGACCTCGAAGACTTGGAAGATGGCACGAAATTCACCTATCAAATTGTCGGCGATGATGAGGCGGACATTGAAGTGAACAAAATTTCGATTAGCTCGCCGATTGCGCGCGCGCTGATTGGTAAAGAAGAGGGTGATGTGGTAGCGGTGCAGGCCCCTGGCGGCAATCGCGAAGTGGAGATTTTGGCAGTCCGCTACATTTAAATGACTATCCTTGCAGCAGATCGCCTTGCGCTTTTCCAGCGCCTCTTTTTACTAATATCTGGAGTGTGGGTGGGTAGCCTGTTTGCGGTAGGTTATCTAGTTGTTCCAACTATCTTCACCACACTTCAGGATCGTCAGGTTGCAGGAATGATTGCAGCCGCCATTTTTCAGGTGGAGGCCTACCTGAGCGTGGCTGTTTGCATTAGCCTCCTTGTGCTCGCTAATCTACTGGTAAGGCGCAAGGTCGAGCACTACCGCAGTATTCGTTGGATCATCTTGGTTTTATTACTGTGTTCGGCGCTCACGTGTTTCGGTTTAATTCCATATATGAATGCACTACGCCAAGAAGCGCTGCTCTTGGGAGTACCGGTTTTGGCATCACCCTCTGCAAGCCTCTTTGGGCGCTTGCATGGCATTTCCAGTGGGCTGTTTTTAATTCAGAGCCTCTTGGGTCTCTGGATGGTGTGGCGTTTAACTCGCCAGCCAAACAACTCTTAATCCATTCAACAGGGAATTAACCCAGGGATTTTTTCTTGGTACTGGCTTGCCGCACTTTGCGGCGTTTGACCGGACCGGTTGGCGCTGCTGCTCGCTTATATCCAGGTGATGACCAACCAATCTTAGACTCTGCTGCATTCGCACGAGTGGGACGCGCAGAGGCGCTCTTGGTTGCTACTTTGCGTGCAGGCGCTTCTGCTTTGCTGGCCACAGTTTTGCCGAACGGTTTGGCAGCAGCAGTGCGCCGCGCAGAGCGCTCCGATGTGCTGGTAGCGCCACGATTAACAGGGCGGTTCGGTGAGCGTGGTGTCTGAATTGATTTTTTGGTTTTATTGCCGCCCCGTGCAGTGGGTGCGTTGGCATCTTTGATGAGGGGCTCAGGGCGCCAGATAACCAGTAATTTACCGATGTGCTGCACTGGCGCGGCATTGAGCTTGTCGCACAGCGCATCGTAAATGGCAATGCGGTTTTCGCGATCATCACCAAAGACGCGCACTTTAATCAAGTTATGGCTATGGATTGCAATTTCTGCTTCTTTGACCACGCCGGGGGTGAGTCCATCGTTACCAATCATGACAACGGGGCTGAGGTCGTGGGCTTTGGCTTTAAGCGCTTTGCGCTGGGCGGGGGAGATGGTAAGTGCAGTCATGCCTCGATCATAGAGCATTGCTGTTTATGAGACCCGAATAAGCAGGTAAAGTAGAGCGTTTGGCGCAGTAAAGGTAGAGCTGAAATTAACCGATTGGGATTACGTGGCAAAGAATAAATTCAATAAAAGCTGGTTGCAGGACCACCTAATGGATCCCTACGTCAAAATGGCGCAAAAAGAGGGCTATCGCGCACGTGCGGCGTACAAGCTCAGCGAAATCGACGAGCAGGACCATTTGATTAAGGCTGGCATGGTGGTGGTGGATTTGGGTAGTGCGCCGGGCAGCTGGTCGCAGTATGTGCGTAATCGCCTAACCGAATTGGGCAAAAACAATCCCAAGATTGAATCGGGAAAGCCCGATGGCGTGATTGTTGCCATTGATATGCTGCCCATGGAAGCAATCGCCGATGTCAGTTTCATTGAGGGTGACTTTCGGGAAGAGGAGGGCTTGCGGGCACTTGAATCCTTATTGCCCCCGAGCTGCAATGGCAAGGTCGATTTAGTTTTATCGGACATGGCGCCCAACCTATCGGGCGTTGGTATTGCTGATGCCGCGCGCATGGCGACCCTGGCTGAGCTCGCCTTGGATTTTGCCAAGGACCACCTGCAGCCGGATGGCGCGTTATTGATTAAATGCTTTCATGGCAGTGGTTATAGCCAAATTGTGGAGACCTTTAAAAAGGTATTTAAGACGGTTTCGGCTCGAAAACCCAAAGCTTCGCGCGATCGCTCGTCAGAGACCTTTTTGCTGGGTCGCCACTTGAAACCGCCAAAACAGCCCTAAAATAGTAAATAACCCCTATATTTCATAGGTTTTAGCCAATAAAAATAGGCTAAACCCTTGAATTACGGAGGTAGTAGAATCATTTACATAAGGAAACCGTCTTTTTGACTGGTTTAGTAATGGAAGAACTCCCGGATTAATCCGGCAAAGGTGGGTATTTGAACAACAATATGTTCCAAAAAATCGGCGTCTGGTTCATTGTCGGCCTCGTCCTTTTCACTGTGTTTAAGCAGTTCGATAAGCCAAACACACCAGAGCGCGTGACGTACTCCCAATTTATGGATGACGCACGGGATGGCAAAGTGCGTCGTGTGGACGTGCAAGGTCGTACCTTACAAGTGACCCCGGTCGATGGAAATAAATACTCCCTGATTTCCCCAGGGGACATCTGGATGGTCGGCGACCTGATGAAAGCCGGGGTTCAAGTTACTGGTAAAGCAGAAGACGAACCCAATTTATTGATGTCGGCTTTGTATTACCTCGGACCTACTTTATTGATTATTGGTTTTTGGTTTTTTATGATGCGGCAGATGCAAGGCGGCGGCAAAGGCGGTGCATTCTCCTTTGGCAAATCAAAAGCCCGCCTCGTGGATGAGAACAGCAATACCGTGACCTTCGGTGACGTGGCTGGTTGCGATGAAGCCAAAGAAGAAGTATTTGAGATTGTGGACTTCCTTAAGGACCCACAAAAATTTCAGAAGCTGGGTGGCCATATTCCACATGGTGTTTTATTGGTAGGCCCTCCAGGCACTGGTAAGACCTTGCTGGCGCGTGCCATTGCGGGTGAAGCCAAAGTGCCATTCTTCTCGATCTCGGGCTCTGACTTCGTTGAAATGTTTGTTGGTGTTGGTGCATCCCGTGTGCGCGACATGTTTGAGAACGCCAAGAAAAATGCCCCTTGCATCATTTTCATTGATGAGATTGATGCGGTCGGTCGCCATCGTGGCGCTGGTATGGGTGGTGGCAATGATGAGCGCGAGCAAACCTTAAACCAAATGCTGGTTGAGATGGATGGTTTTGAAAGCAACAGTGGCGTGATCGTCGTTGCAGCAACCAACCGTTCTGACGTATTGGATCGCGCTTTACTGCGCCCAGGTCGTTTTGACCGTCAAGTGCACGTCGGCTTACCGGACATTCGTGGTCGCGAGCAGATTCTGCAAGTGCATATGCGCAAGGTACCCATTAGCCCCGACGTCAATGCGGCCGTATTGGCGCGCGGCACTCCAGGATTCTCTGGCGCTGATTTAGCCAACTTGGTGAATGAGTCTGCACTCTTTGCTGCACGCCGCAATAAGCGTTCAGTCGACATGCAAGACTTTGAAGACGCAAAAGACAAAATCTACATGGGTCCGGAGCGTAAGTCTGCCGTGATGCGTGAAGAAGAGCGTCGCAATACGGCTTACCATGAGTCGGGTCACGCCGTGGTCGCGAAGGTATTACCAAAAGCCGACCCCGTGCATAAAGTGACGATCATGCCGCGCGGTATGGCATTGGGCGTTACTTGGCAGTTGCCAGAGTTTGACCGCGTCAATTTATACAAAGATCGGATGCTGGAGGAGCTGGCCATTTTGTTTGGTGGCCGTGCAGCAGAAGAAGTGTTCCTCAACTCCATGAGTACAGGAGCATCGAATGACTTTGAGCGCGCAACCAAGATGGCGCGCGATATGGTAACGCGCTACGGCATGAGCGATAGCTTAGGCACCATGGTGTATGTGGATACGGAGCAGCAGGGCATGTTTGGCCCGAATAGCTCAAAGTCGGTTTCGGAATTGACGCAACAAAAGGTCGATGCAGAAATTCGGAGTTTGATTGATAGCCAATATGCGCTGGCGAAATCGATTCTGGAAAATAACAAAGACAAGGTTGAGGCTATGGTTCAGGCGCTCATGGATTGGGAAACCATCGATGCAGAGCAGATTAATGACATCATGGACGGCCGTCCACCACGGGCGCCCAAGCCAGTCGCCGCAACTGCCTTTGGTAATTCAGCAGGTGGTCCTACTGGACCAACCGCAGGTGGCGCGCCTGCAGCCGCATAACAGGCGCTTAGGTTAGCGCAATGCAGTCTTTAAAACAGCCCGCAACATGGCGTTGCGGGCGTTTTCTTTTTGAGCTAGGGCAAGGGCAAGCCAATCGGCAGCGACCCCTGGTAATGGGCATCCTCAACGCTACTCCGGATTCCTTTTCCGATGGCGGTCGCTTTTATGCCAAAGACGATGCTGTGCGCCAAGCCGAGGCCATGATTGCTGCTGGCGTTGACTTGATTGATATTGGCGGTGAATCAACCAAGCCCGGTGCCATTCCAGTTTCTCTGCAAGAAGAATTGGATCGGGTGCTGCCAATCATCGAAGCACTCAAAGACTGCGGTGTTGCCTTATCGATTGATACCTACAAAGCCGAAACCATGCGGCAGGCTTTGCTCGCCGGTGTGGACTGCGTGAATGACATTTGGGCCTTGCGCCAAGCGGGCGCAGAACACGTGGTGCTAGATGCTACGCTAGCGCGCCATTGCGGCATTGTCTTGATGCACATGCAGTGCGACCCCATCACCATGCAGCTTAATCCAAACTATGTGAATGTAGTCAGTGAAGTGAATGCATTTTTGTTGGAACGCACGCAGAATTTAATTAAGCAGGGTATTGCTACAGATCGGATTGCAATTGATCCTGGATTTGGTTTTGGTAAGAGCCTTGAGCACAACTTAAAAATGCTGCAAGAATTTTCAAAATTCACGCAAAACGGCTATCCCGTATTAGCTGGGATTTCTCGAAAATCGATGCTGGGCAAAATTACCGGCCGAGAAGTTGGCGATCGACTGGTGCCGAGCGTAGCTGCCGCAGTATTGGCAGCAGAGCGGGGCGCGAGTATTGTGCGGGTCCATGATGTGCCAGAGACCATTGATGCCCTAACCCTCTGGGCTGCGGCCCAAGCCGCATAATCCAGCGTAAAAGGGCGAATCCTCTTGTATTCAAGTTTTATAATCAAAACCTATGACAGTCAATAAGAAAAAGTACTTTGGTACCGATGGGATTCGTGGTGAGGTGGGCAAGGCCCCGATCATTCCGGATTTCATCATGCGCCTTGGCTATGCAGCCGGTACGGTACTAAAGCAAGCAGCTCCTGCAGGTGAGCGTTGTACTGTGTTGATTGGTAAAGACACGCGCGTATCGGGCTACTTATTAGAGGCCGCACTGGAAGCGGGTTTTTCTGCTGCAGGTGTGGATGTCATGCTGTGTGGTCCGATGCCAACACCGGGCGTGGCCTACCTCACTAAAGCATTGCGACTCTCGGCAGGCGTAGTGATCTCGGCATCGCACAATCCATACCAAGATAACGGCATTAAATTTTTCTCACCCGAGGGCGATAAATTATCGGATGCATCGGAGTTGGCAATTGAGGCTGCTCTAGATCAACCCCTCGCTTGTGTAAGCTCGAAGTACCTCGGTAAAGCCTTTCGCCTTGACGATGCGACTGGCCGCTACATTGAGTTTTGTAAGTCGACCTTTCCTGCTGCACTGAATTTGCGGGGCTTGAAGTTAGTAGTCGACTGCGCCAACGGCGCAGCCTATCAATCGGCTCCGAATGTGTTTCATGAGCTGGGCGCAGAAGTAATTTCGATTGGGGTTGAGCCCAATGGTCGCAATATCAACGATGGCTGTGGCGCAACTGCCCCAGCAGCACTCGTTGCCAAAGTCAAAGAGCATCAAGCCGATCTGGGCATTGCCCTCGATGGTGATGCTGATCGCTTGCAAATGGTCGATAGCACGGGCCGCTTGTTTAATGGCGATGAACTCTTATACGTACTGGCAAAAGACCAGGTGGAGCAGGGCGTGCAACTCGGTGGGGTAGTAGGGACCTTAATGACCAATGCGGCAATAGAGCATGCTATTAAAGCCTTAGGTTTGCAATTTGAGCGCGCGAATGTGGGTGATCGATACGTTTTAGAGCAGCTTAAAAAGCACCAATGGACATTGGGCGGCGAGGGCTCCGGCCACTTGCTTTGCCTGGATCAGCATTCCACTGGGGATGGCACGGTCGCCGCCTTACAAGTATTAGCAGCGATGCGCAAACAAGGTAAATCCTTGGCCGAGTTACTCAATGGCGTGAATGTCTTTCCTCAGGTCTTATTGAATGTCAAAGTGGCCCCTGGCTACGATTGGCAAGCCGATTCCAAGGTAGTTGAGGCGGTTAATGCCATTACGGCCCAGCTCGGTAATGGCGGCAGGGTATTGATTCGGGCTTCGGGCACGGAGCCCGTTCTGCGCGTCATGGTGGAGGCAAAAGAGCTTGAGCAGGCAAATAACTGCGCTAAAACCATAGTCGCGGCAATACCCACTGCATAAATAATTAATGTAAATTATTGTTTCATATGGTTTTTTTACTAAAAAGCCAGGTGTCACAGAGCCGTCATATTGTCCCTTTAATGTTCACGTATCGCATCGTGCGATGTAACCTTTAAGGACATATAAATGAAATTGACACTGAAAAAGGCACTTACTGTAGCTGCCCTTTCGATTTCGACAGCGGGCTTTGCTCCGGTTGCAATGGCTGCCGATATTACCGGCGCTGGTGCGACATTTCCATTCCCGATTTACGCTAAATGGGCTGAAGCTTACAAAGCACGCACTGGTACAGGCATGAACTACCAGTCAATCGGCTCATCTGGCGGTATCAAGCAAATTAAAGCAAAGACTGTTGATTTTGGTGCTACCGATAATCCAGTCAAGTTTGAAGACCTCGAAAAAGACGGCATGATTCAGTTTCCAGCCATTATTGGCGGCGTAGTTCCGATCATCAACGTTCAGGGCCTCAAGCCAAACCAGCTCAAATTAGACGGCGTGGTCTTAGCTGATATTTTCCAGGGCACTATTTCGAACTGGAATGACAAGCGCATTGCGTTACTCAACCCAGGCCTGAACATTCCAGCGGGCGAGATTACTGTTGTTCACCGTGCTGACGGTTCTGGTACTACCGCTATTTTCACTGACTACCTCGCAAAAGTAAGCGGCGAGTGGAAGAGTGCGGTTGGTGCTGGCGCAGCGGTCAAGTGGCCTGCAGCTTCTTCGGTTGGTGGCAAAGGCAATGAGGGGGTTGCTGCAAACGTTTCTCGTGTAAAAAATTCGATTGGCTATGTTGAGTATGCCTATGCGAAGAAAAACAACATGACTACAGTGCAGTTAAAGAATAAAGATGGTCAGTTTGTAGTTGCGGACGACACTACTTTCGCGGCTGCTGCAGCTGGTACCGATTGGGCAAAGATTCCAGGAATGGGCGCATTTATTACCGATGCTCCAGGCGCTAAGTCTTTCCCAATCACAGGTGCATCCTTCATTTTGATGTACAAGCAACCAACAAACAAAGCAACTTCTGCTGAAGTGATCAAGTTCTTTGATTATGCCTTCAAAGAAGGCGGCAAAATGGCCATTGATTTGGATTATGTGCCCATGCCAGCATCGACCACTGATTTCATTCGCAAGAATGTGTGGAGTCAGATCCAAAACAAGTAATATCGTATTAATTTGAATTACTACCCCACTTCGGTGGGGTAGTTGTTTGTCAGGCCCAGATCAATCCAAGGTAGTCTGTCGAAAGTAGTTCTTAAAAGGTGTCCGATTTATGGAAAATACGGCTTCAGCGGGTCTAGTCAGTCAGCAGGCAATAAAAATCGCAAAGCAACAACGTGTATTCGATAAGTTGTTTTACCTAGTTACGCAGTTTTTTGCACTATCTGTTTTGCTGGCCTTGCTTGGCATTATTGCCTCCCTCATCGTTAACGCCTATCCCGCTTTCCAAAAGTTTGGCTTCGGATTTTTCACTACCGTAGAGTGGGACATTATTAATGGGGAGTTTGGTGGCGCCATTGCCATTTACGGAACAGTTATTACCTCCGTCATCGCGCTCCTCATTGCAGTACCCCTCAGTTTTGGTATTGCGGTATTTTTAACTGAAATTTGCCCCAAAAGCCTTCGCCGACCATTGGGTACCGCGATTGAAATTCTGGCGGCAGTGCCATCCATTATTTACGGCATGTTCGGTTTATTTATTTTTGCCCCATTATTTGCCGACTATATTCAGCCTGCTTTAGCATCCACCTTGGGGCAGGTACCTGGCTTTGGAATTTTATTTTCGGGTGCATTTAATGGCATCGGCGTACTGTGTGCAGGCTTGATTTTATCGATGATGGTGTTGCCTTTTATTGCCTCTGTCATGCGTGATGTATTTGAAATCGTTCCCCCTGTCTTGAAAGAGTCGGCCTATGGTATCGGTTGTACCACTTGGGAGGTAGTGCGCAATGTGGTCTTGCCGTATACCAAAACGGGTGTGATTGGCGGCATCATGCTCGGTCTAGGTCGCGCTTTAGGTGAGACCATGGCGGTTACCTTTGTAATTGGTAACGCCCATAAGCTCAAGGCATCTCTGTTTGCTCCAGGAAATTCGATTGCCTCTACGTTGGCCAACGAGTTTGGCGAGGCAGAGATCGGTGCCCACTATTCATCGCTATTCCTATTAGGCTTAGCTCTTTTTGCAATCACCTTTGTTGTGCTGTCGCTGGCAAAAATAATGCTGATGCGCATGGAAGCCAATCAAGGAGTTAAAACCTAATGAGTAATGCTCAATTCAAAAGCGGCTCTGCCATTGCAAAAGGTATGGATCAAGCGCTATTTAATAAGCGCAAGCGGGTCAATGCGATTGGCTTAACCTTATCCTTAATCGCAATGACCATCGGCATGGCTTTCTTATTCTGGATTTTGTCGGTTCTGTTATTCAAGGGGCTTGCCGCCATTAGCCCATCCCTATTCTTTGAAAATACCCCAGCACCTGGTACCGAAGGCGGCGGCTTATTGAATCCCATCATCGGCAGTTTGATGATTGTGGGTGCCTGTACCTTTGTGAGTACGCCCATTGGTATTCTGGCTGGAATTTACCTTTCCGAGTATGGCGGTAAGAGTAAGTTTGCTGAAGTCACGCGTTTTGTAACGGACATTATGTTGTCGGCGCCGTCGATTGTGATCGGTTTGTTTGTTTATGCAATTATTGTGTATCAAGTCAAGAGCTTCTCAGGCTGGGCTGGTTCAGTTGCATTAGCGCTGATTGCCGTACCGGTGGTGGTGCGCACCACCGAAAACATGCTGCGTTTGGTACCGTTGACGCTTAGGGAGGCAGCGTATGCCTTAGGCGCGCCGAAGTGGAAAGTGGCTCTTAGTATTACCTTAACAGCAGCCAAGAGTGGTGTGATTACCGGCATTTTATTAGCACTCGCACGTGTCAGCGGCGAGACTGCACCGCTCTTATTCACCGCCCTCAATAACCAATTCTTCTCAACCGATATGAGTTCACCAATGGCTAATTTGCCCGTGGTGATCTTCCAGTTCGCCATGAGTCCCTACGACAACTGGGTCAATTTGGCCTGGGGTGGCGCGCTCTTAATTACATTTGCAGTATTGTTTTTAAATATTCTGGCACGGGTTGTGTTTCGTGAAAAGGTAAAAGTATGACAATGATGAGAACAGTAATGCATGCAGGTTCGGCTGAGGCGGGTGCGGCAGTGGCCGGCCGTCTAGATTCAGCTATATCGACTAACGCCATTGAGGTTCGGAATTTAAATTTCTTTTATGGCAGTTTTCAGGGCTTAAAAGACATTAATCTTGACATCGTCGAGAAAAAAGTCACCGCCTTTATTGGGCCATCGGGCTGCGGTAAGTCGACTTTGCTACGTACCCTCAATCGGATGTATGACTTATATCCTGGACAGCGAGCAGAGGGCCAGATTAGCTTTTATGGCGAGAACATCTTGGCTACGGATAGCGATGTGAACTTATTGCGCTCTCGTATTGGCATGGTTTTTCAGAAACCAACACCATTTCCGATGTCGATTTATGAAAATATTGCTTTTGGTGTGCGCCTCTATGAGCGCCTGTCTAAAGCAGAGATGGATGAGCGAGTGGAGTGGGCCCTAAGTAAAGCAGCGCTGTGGAATGAAGCCAAAGATAAGCTCAATCAGAGCGGCTTGTCCTTGTCCGGCGGGCAGCAGCAGCGTTTGTGCATTGCACGCAGCGTGGCCGTTAAGCCATCGGTGCTATTACTCGATGAGCCCACTTCGGCGCTGGATCCAATCTCAACAGCCAAGATCGAAGAGTTGATCAATGAACTGAAAAAGGATTACACCATCGCCATCGTCACGCACAATATGCAACAGGCAGCGCGAGTATCCGATTTCACGGCATACATGTATTTGGGTGAATTAATGGAATACGGCAAGACCGATGAAATTTTCATTAAACCAAAGCGTAAAGAAACAGAAGATTACATTACAGGCCGTTTTGGCTAACCGGAGGACCACATGCAAGATAAACATTTATCATCGCAATTCGATGAAGACTTAAATTCCTTATGCGCCAAGTTATTACAAATGGGTGGCGTGGTAGAGCAGCAAATCGATATTGCCATGCGCGCTTTTTCAGAAATGAACTTAGATTTATGCAATCAAGTCGTTGAGCGTGAAAAGACCGTTAATTCGCTTGAGGTTGAAATTGACTCGGCTTGCGTTGAACTGATTGCACGGCGCCAACCTACAGCGCGCGACTTGCGCTTGGTAATGGCAATATCCAAAGCTATTACTAATTTAGAAAGAGCAGGGGACGAGGCTGAGCGAGTAGCCAAACGAACCCGCCGGATTATTAATGAAGCCGGAAACTTCAAGATTAACGCTGCAGAGATTAAATTATCGGGCCAGATGGCGATTGACTTACTCCGCCAAAGTTTGGATTGCTTTGCTCGCCTTGATGCCGTCGCTGCAGTCAAAGTAGTTCAGGACGACAAGCAGATCGATGAGGAATTTCGTGGCTTTGTACGTAAATTGATTACCTACATGGCCGAAGATCCAAAAATGATTTCGACTGGCCTCGATTTGCTGTTCATTGCCAAAGCAATTGAGCGTATTGGCGATCACGCCAAGAATATTGCAGAGTTTGTGATCTACATTGTGAAGGGTGCCGACGTACGTCATGTACCGCAAGACGATTTGATCCGCGAAGCCCATAAATAAGATCTATGCCTCAGCATATTCTGATTATTGAAGATGAGCCGTCGATCGCCGAGCTTATTTCAGTTAACTTAACGCATGCTGGATATACGGTATCCCGAGCTTTGCAGGCCGATGAGGCCTTACTTTTGCTACGCAATTCAAAGCCTGACTTGGTCATTTTAGATTGGATGATGCCTGGCAAATCAGGCGTGCAGTTTGCGCGTGAGTTAAGGTCTAATCCGTCAACACAGGCTATTCCAATTTTGATGTTGACCGCCAAAGGTGAAGAGGCCGATAAAGTATTGGGCCTTGATGCTGGTGCGGATGACTACGTTACTAAGCCATTCTCCCCTAAGGAATTGGTGGCGCGTGTGAAAGCTTTATTGCGGCGCCATGTCTTTGAGGTGGTCGAGGAGAAGGCTTTGGTACTCGGGCCAATGCAACTGGATCCAGTGGCCCACCGCTTAACGATTCGCATTTCCGACAATAGTACTAAGGCCCTGGCTTTGGGGCCTACTGAGTTTCGTTTAATGCAGTTCTTAATGGCTAATCCAGAGCGGGTGCATTCGCGAACCCACCTTTTAGACAATGTGTGGGGTAATGAGGTCTATATTGAAGAGCGAACAGTTGATGTTCACATCAAGCGTTTACGCGCTGCTTTAGCCCCTTTTGCCTGTGATCATTACGTTGAGACGGTTCGTGGCAGCGGCTATCGAATTACGAAGAGCCCTGTAAATACATAGTCTTAACAGCCCCAAGCTAAGGCCTTTTGCTAGCAGTATTGGGTTTGCTCTAAGATAGCGCTATGTTTGCTGCCATTGCCCGCCTTTTTGTACTGTTGGCCTGTTCCATTGCGTTGTATTGGCTTACTCTGTCTGCATGGGGTCAGTGGATCGCACTTAGCATTGCGCTTGCTGTTTTAGCTATTCCACTGGGGTATTTCTACCTCAAGTTATCAACCTTAAAAAAGTATGTACAAGCCGATGAATTAGAGAGTTTGCCAGCAGCCAGCGGATTCTTGGAGGACCTCTTTTTTCGTTTGCAGCGTTATGTCAAGGCAATCAAGCAGCGTATTTTTGAGGTCGAGCGTCAACACCAACGCTTTATTGAGGCCTTTCAGGCTTCACCCAATGGCATTGTGATGTTAGATAATCAAGATCAGATTGAGTGGTGTAACGCCATTGCCGAACGTTTTTTTGGGTTGAACTTTAAGCGCGATTCGATGCAGCGAATCAATTATTTGTTTCGCAATCCTGAATTTATTCAATATCTCGGTGCGCGTGACTTTGAAGAGCCCTTAGTGATTGAAAAAATGGGCCCCGGCTCCAATCTCAGCCTTCGAATTCAGGCGTTTCCGTTTGCGGATAATAGGCGCTTATTGTTGGCTCAAGACGTGACTGACTTGTATAAAGCAGAGGCCATGCGTCGTGATTTCGTGGCAAACGTATCCCATGAAATGCGCACACCCCTTACGGTGATGATGGGTTTCTTGGAAACTGTTCAGACGATTGATTTGACGCCGTCCCAAAAAGCAGAGTACCTTGAGCTGATGATGACTCAAGGTCGGCGCATGAAAAGCCTAGTGGAGGATTTGCTCACCTTGGCCAATCTAGAGGCTAATTCCTTGCCGGTATTGCAAGATTCAGTCAACGTAGTGGATTCTGCATTTCCATTACTAAGAAATGATGCAGAGGCCTTATCGCAGGGCGCTCATCAAATCCGCTTTGAAGTAGAGTCAACCCAATTACTCGTGGGTAATGAGCATGAATTAATGTCCGCCTTTGGTAATTTGATCTCCAATGCCATTCGCTACACGCCCAACGGCGGAGAGATCACGGTGCAGTGGGGTGTTAATTCCAATGGGCAGGGTGTTTTTTCGGTTCGGGATACCGGCCCCGGCATTAGTGCCGAACATTTGCCCCGCCTGACCGAGCGTTTTTATCGGGTTGATCGCAGTCGCTCGCGCGATACCGGCGGCACAGGCCTGGGCCTAGCGATCGTGAAGCACATTGCCAGTCGGCATCAGGCTCAGCTCTTGATTGAGAGTGTGCCTGGCTCCGGCAGTCAATTTACTTTGCTTTTCCCTTCGGAGCGAATTGTTTAATTAGCTCTAACTGCGCAATCACTGGTGTATTATTTTCCCTGGGCTTTACTTGTTGATAGCTGCCATCGGAATTCATTTTCCATGCGGTTGCATTGTCTTTAAGTAGCAACTTCAGACCTTCCAAGATAACCCGTTTTTTTAGCGCCCGATCTTTTACCGGAAAAGCCACCTCCACCCGTCGTAACAAGTTCCGATCCATCCAGTCCGCGCTGGAGAGGTGCACTGACTCTTTTCCGTTCGCATAAAAATAGCAGATGCGATGGTGCTCTAAAAAGCGGCCAATAATGGAGCGCACCGAAATATTGTCTGATAGGCCTTTGACCCCAGGTTGCAGGGCGCATACACCGCGCACAATCAATTGAATCTTCACGCCTGCTTGCGATGCCTTATAGAGCTCCGCAATGATGGTTGGCTCGAGCAAGGCATTCATTTTGGCGATGATGAGGGCCTTTTTTCCAGCTTTGGCGGCCTTTGCTTCCGCACGAATGTGCGCAACCAGCTCATCCAGCAGGGTGAAGGGCGACTCCCATAGCTCACGGGTTTCCAGGTGCAAGGCTGTACCCGTAAGTTGCTGAAACACAAGGTGCACATCATTGGTAATGGATTCATCGCAGGTCATGAGACCAAAATCAGTGTAGAGCTTGGCTGTTTTTGGATGGTAGTTTCCAGTACCCAAATGCACATATCGAACGAGTTGTGATTTGCTTTTCTTGCCGACAATTTTCTCTCGCCGAACCACCAGCAGCATTTTGGCGTGGCATTTATGACCGACTACGCCATACACCACATGGGCGCCAACGCTCTCCAATTTAGCTGCCCAGTTGATGTTGGTTTGCTCATCAAATCGCGCAAATAGCTCCAACACAACCGTTACTTCCTTGCCATTGCGCGCTGCCTGAATCAGGGTATCCATCACTGGGGAGTCATCACCCGTACGGTAAACCGTTTGTTTAATGGCCAATACGTCCGGATCATTGGAGGCTTCGCGTAATAATTGCAATACGGGCTCAAAGCTCTCATAGGGGTGGTGCAGCAAGATATCGCCTTGGCGAATTTTCTCAATGATGGAATCGTCTGGATCGGTCGAGTCTTGCTGACCTGGCTTAGTTAGGCCAAATGAGGATTTGGGGCGGTATAAAGCAAATTTGAGCTCGGGCTTATCGACCAGATCGGGTACCTGTGACAGGCGGAGTAAATTGACCGGCCCATCAATCCGATAGCAATCTTGTGGCTGTAGGCCATTTTCCTTGCGTAATCGTTCTACCAAGGCATGGGGTGTGTCGATTGACGTTTCGAGACGTACGGCATCACCTAAGTGGCGGGTTGGCAATTCACCTTGGAGCGCTTTACGCAGATCAGTGACTTCATCATCAGACACAAAGAGTTCTGAGTTACGTGTTACGCGAAACGGGTGGCACTCAACAATACTTAAACCCGGAAACAAACTACCGACAAATTTTTGTACAAAAGAGGATAGAAGTACAAAGCCATACTCCGACTTGGCAAGGTGTTTTGGCATATGAATGACCCGCGGCAAGGAGCGAGGTGCTTGCACAACAGCTAGGTGGGCTCGTCTACCAAACGCATCCTTGCCGTCCAAGGAGACAATAAAATTTAAACTTTTATTGGCAACCTTCGGAAATGGATGCGCTGGATCCAGCGCAATCGGCGTTAGTAGCGGAAGTAATTCAGTTTGAAAGATGCGATGCGCCCATTTTTCTTGCTCTGGCGTCCAGTCCTGGGCGAATATAAACCGTATTCCAGCCTGTTCTAATTGCGGCTGAATGGTGTCCTTAAATACCGCATATTGCCGTGCAACTAATGTGTGGGCATACTCAGTTACTTTATCGTAGGTCTCCAAAATACTAAGGCCGTCGGCTTCGATTTTTTTGGGATCGGTTTGCAATTGCTCCTTGAGTCCGGCAACGCGCACCTCAAAGAATTCATCTAGGTTGCTCGATACAATCCCCAAAAAGCGCAAACGCTCCAAGAGGGGGTTATTCGGATCCTCGGCCTGAGCCAGTACTCGGGAATTGAATTCCAAAATACCGATTTCTCGATTCAGAAGGGGAATAGCCATTTTTGTCATGAATAGTCTATGTTATGCCACCTTTATGTTTCAGTAATGTGTCATTTGGATTGCATACAATAGACCTGAACTGTTTATGGAAATACCTTCATTTAAAGCCCAATTCACGTGAAAGCAGATACCCTAACAACCCCGATTGATGGCTACGTTGCTGCCGTTGACCTAGGCTCCAATAGCTTTCGGATGCTAATAGCGCAGGTGGTTAATACGCCATCGGGCATGCAGCTCCGACCCATTGACACCCTCAGGGAGTCAGTACGGATTGCCGCCGGCCTTACGGACAAGAAGTTATTGGGTCACGAAGCCTATGAGCGGGGCATATCCGCCATTGGACGCTTTGGCGAGCGTTTAAGGGGCTTTGATTTAGCCCATGTGCGGGCTGTGGCAACCAATACCTTGCGGGTGGCACGCAATTCAGCGGATTTTATTAAGGATGCTGAAAAGGCCTTAGGCTTTCCCATTGAGGTCATTGCCGGGGTTGAGGAGGCGCGCCTGATTTATATCGGGGCCGCCCATGAGGTGTCCCCGGTCCAAGGCAATCGACTGGTTGTCGATATTGGTGGCGGATCAACCGAACTCATCATTGGCGAAGGCTACAGGCCTCAATTGATGGAGAGCCTCTATATCGGCTGCGTTTCCCATAGCATGCGCTTTTTCCCCAAAGGGGAGATTGATGCCCATGCCTTCAAAGAGGCCGAACTCACCGCCCGCCGTGAAATCCAGGTAATCGCAGAGCCCTTTGTAAAGCAAGGCTGGAAGCAGGCCATTGGATCTTCTGGTACTGCGCGTGCTTTAGCCGACATCATTACCCAAATGGGCTATGGCGACGCGCCTAAGGGCTTTATTACCAAGCCCGCCTTGAAAGCCATGAAACACGATTTATTGCGCTTTGAGAATACTAGTCAGATTCCAGTGCCCGGCCTGAAGGATGATCGACGCGTTGTCTGGCCGGGTGGCTTAGCAATCATGCTCGCCGTATTTGAGGAGCTTGGATTAGAGTTAATGGAGGTAACCGATGCGGCACTTCGGGTTGGTGTTCTCTATGATTTGCTAGGCCGTTCACAGCACCACGATATGCGTTTTGTCACGGTTGAGCAGTTCATGGACCGGTATTCCATTGATCGGCAGCAGGCCAAGCGGGTGGGTAATTTGGCAAGCAATTTTTTATCGCAGTTGCCTGTTCTGGATAAGGAAGCCAGAGCCAATAACTTAGTCTTAATTGAGTGGGCGGCTAATCTGCATGAAATCGGCTTATCGATTTCCCACAACAGTTATCACAAGCACTCGGCTTATATTGCTGGCAATGCGGACATGCCGGGGTTTTCAAAGAACGATCAGCTGCGCCTAGCTACTTTACTTGTGGGTCATACCGGCAAACTCGGCAAGCTGGCTAGCAATACCCAATTTTTAGATTGGCGCATGCTGTTTGCTTTGCGTCTGGCGCAATTGCTTTGTCGTGGTCGAACCGATTCCCAATTACCCGAGGTTAGCGTCAGCGAGTCCGGCGCGGGTTTCACGGTCAGTATTAAACAGAGTTGGTTAGAAAACCACCCGCTGACTGAATTTAGCCTGCGTAAAGAGGCCGCAGAGTGGGAGCGGATTGGTAGACCCTACCGAATCGAGCTAATCTGATTTAGCTTAGCTCTTGCCAAACCCACTTATTTCCCCAAAAAATGCTTGGCGTAGCGGGGATTGATTTCCGATAAGCGCAACATCGTCAAAAGGTCAGCGGTATTAAAGTCAGGATCCCAAGCGGGCGCGCTGCAAATTTTGGCACCCAGCTTTAGGTAACCTTTAATCAATGGAGGCGCTTCAACATCGAGACCGCCATTCAGGCGAGCGAGTGGCAATGGTACTTTTGGAAAGCCATGGCACTCAATTGGCGCAATTTGATCGTCGCTCAGGCCGTTGTAGAGGCTGGCAGCAAAGTGGCCGCCATCGGACATCGGGATACTAGCGCAGCCCAACATGATTTCGTAATTGTTTTTTAGCATGTATTCAGCTAAGCCACTCCACAGGGCCATGATGACTGCGCCAGAACGGTAGTCTTGGTGCACACAAGAACGGCCTACTTCAACCATCTTGGGGCGTAAATGATTTAAACGCGATAGATCAAATTCGGAATCCGAATAGAGCTTGCCGATTTCTTGCGCTTTGTGGGGCGGTAGAACACGGTAGGTGCCCACTACCCGTAAGGTGTCCTGATCGCGAATGATCAGGTGATCACAATAGGCATCAAATTCATCGACATCTAGCCCTTCTGCATTGGGCGAAAGCGTAGCACCCATTTCTTCTGCGAATACCTTAAAACGCAAACGTTGGGCTTCCTGAATTTCACCGGCATCTTTAGCCCACGATACCTGCAGTGCGGGGCGCTTTGATTTGATAAGGGGACGAGCAATTTCAGGGGCGGATTGCAATTCAGCTCGGCTACGCTGGGCAAACGCCTTACCAAATAAACGCTTTGCCGTTTTTTTGGAAAGTAATTTCTTGATTTTCTGAAGTTTTTTCTTGTGCTCTACTGTCGTCGTGCTTTTAAAGAACACATCGAATGGAGCGAATGGATTGGGCATATCGGACATAGAAAAACCTTATAAAAGTAAACCTAACTGTAAATTGCGTTTATGACAGTTTCATGAATAAAGGAAGGCAAACACAGACCCATAAAATGAAGCAAATTAGCAGTGCCAGCATCACAGCGGCAGACCCAAAATCCTTAGCGCGCTTGGATAAATCATGGTGCTCAAAGGAGATGCGATCAATCGCTGCCTCCACACTCGAATTCAGCAGTTCAATCGCCATCACAAGCACTAGGGAGCAAATTAAAACGGCCTTTTCAAACAGCGATACCGGCAATACAAGGGCAATGGGTGTCAGCAATACAAATAGAGTCAGCTCTTGCCGAAATGCACTTTCTTCTTTGAACGCAAATACCAGCCCATGCCATGAGTTTTTCGCAGCATGCCATGCACGCACAAATCCGCGATTGCCTTTGTGCGGATTTTGGTCAATGTGATAGGTATTTTTCAATGGGTTAATTGACTATATTTACTCACGCAAGCGCTGTGCGGTGAATCGCAGGCGTGGCTACGGGCTTTAAATGCCTTGCAAACTGCTCGGTGGAAGCTCGCCAAGAAAAGCGCTCAGCATGCGCTCTAGCCACTTCGCGCGGGATCTTGAGGGCGGCGAGGCAAGCGGTGCGTAAATCGTCGTTCATGGCACCTGCTGGAGAGTCGCCCAGCACATCAATCGGGCCTGTAACGGGGTAGGCTGCCACTGGGGTGCCGCAGGCCATTGCCTCTAGCAAGACTAGGCCAAAGGTATCCGTCTTGCTCGGAAACACAAAGACATCGGCTGCCGCATAGACTTTGGCTAATTCAGGTTGCTGTAAAACCCCTAAATAATTGACATTCGGATACTGCTGTTTAATTTTTTCCATGGCAGGACCATCGCCCACCACCCACTTTGATCCTGGCAAATCGATCTCTAGAAATGCATTGATGTTCTTTTCAATCGCAACACGACCCACGTACAAGAAAATGGGATGCGCTGAATTGAGGACCTTAGATTCTTGCATCTGAAATACCTCGGTATCCACGCCGCGTGACCAGAGCACCACATTCGTAAAGCCAAATTTTTCCAGATCGTTTTTCACCACAATGGTCGGTGCCATGACGGCCATTGATGGTCTATGAAACCAGCGCAAGAAAGCGTAAGTCCAGGAAATGGGAATACCAGTCCGTGCATGAACGTATTCAGGAAAGCGGGTATGGTAAGCGGTAGAGAAGGGCAGGCGATTGCGCACAGCGTAAGCTCTGGCAGATAAGCCCAGGGGACCCTCAGTGGCAATGTGAATCGCATCGGGCTCAAAATCCTTGATCTTACGTGCGACGCCTTTCCCCGGAAATAGCGATAAAGAAATATCCGGATAGGTAGGGCAGGGAATGGTTTTGAACTGATTGGGCGTAATCATCTCGATCTCATGGCCCATTAAGCGCAGCTCATGGCAGGTTTGCTTTAAGGTGCGAACAACTCCATTGACCTGGGGTTCCCATGCGTCCGTTACGATCATTATCTTCATGCTAAGGCCTCTTCACGTGATTTACTAATAGCGACTTCCATATGGAGATCTTCTGTGTTGGCAATGCTTGGACTAGGATCGCCCAGAATGGCGTTCCAAAACACCAGTTTGAGCTCACCCTCCGTGGTTTCAACCAGGGCGCTCAGGCTTTCGACCCAATCGCCATCGTTGCAATAAATTAGCCCATCGATTTCCCGAATTTCGGCTTTGTGAATATGCCCACAAACGACACCATCGCAATTGCGCATGCGAGCTTCGCGCGCCATAATATGTTCAAAGTCGGCAATGTAGCTGACGGCATTCTTCACCTGATGCTTTAAATATTGCGATAAGGACCAATACTGCAGGCCCATTTTGATGCGCACCAAATTAAAGTAACGGTTTATATAGAGAATCAGCGAGTACAGGTTATCGCCGACGTAGGCTAGCCATTTGGCGTATTGCATCACGCCATCAAATAAATCGCCGTGCGTCACCCAGAGCTTCTTGCCATCCACGGTGGTGTGAATAATCTCTTCCACCACCTGAATATCGCCAAAGGACATGCCGATATATTGGCGCGCACTTTCGTCATGGTTGCCTGGAATAAAATACACATTGGCGCCTTTACGGGCCTTGCGTAGTAATTTTTGCACCACGTCATTGTGTGTTTGTGGCCAATAGATGGATTTCTTGAGGCGCCAACCGTCGATAATGTCGCCAACCAAGTAAAAGGTATCGGCTTCGTTATGTTTTAAGAAATCGAGGAGGTAGTTGGCCTGGCAACCGGATGTACCCAGGTGCACGTCTGAAATCCAGATGGCTCGGTAGTGCGTCATTGAAGAGTATTAAGCCATTGCTATGTGTAGGCTTCATGACAATTTCATGTCATTTTTATGACTTACTAGATTAGTATTCTGATTGCATTCCCATTTCCATAGCACATTGAATTTCTTTTTATTGATATGAATTTAGGCCATTTTCTTACCGTATTGCGCATCATCGGACAGGTCTTTAAAGGCTGTTTCATTTTGTTGCTGGTCTTTCCCTGGCTTAAGACAGAGCAGCGGCATCAATCGATTCGCAAATGGTGCAAGCAGTTGCTCGGCATCTTTCAGATGCGATTAAGCGTTATTGGGGCAGAGCAGCTGGAAGACACTCACTACCTAATGGCAGCCAATCACATCTCGTGGATTGATATTCATGTGATCAATGCATTCAAACCCCATTATTTTGTCGCCAAATCCGAAGTAGCGAGTTGGCCTATTTTTGGCTGGATGGCTAAACAGCTCGGTACTCTCTTTATTGAGCGAGGTAAGTCCAATAGCATCCGCAATATGGTGCAGGAAATAGCTGAGCAACTCAATCTAAAAGCGATTTGTATCTTTCCGGAAGGCACCTCGACCGATGGCAAGCAGGTAGCGCCGTTTAAATCGAACTTATTTGAGGCGGCGATTGTGGCCAATGCACCGGTATATGCCCTGGCGATCCAGTACTTTGATGTGCGGACCGGTCACAAAACCACGGCGCCTGCTTTTATTGGTGATATGGGTTTATTGGATTCGATCTGGAATCTGATTTGCAGCCCACCCATTTGTGCCCAGATCAGCATTAGCGCAAAACTGCCCGCGCTTAACGAAAGAAAGGCCCTGGCCGAACTGAGCCAGAGCCTGATTGCAGCGCAACTGTGTGAGAGCCGTTAGAAAGCTGCCCGCACTCCTACCATCAGGCTGCGGCCGGGTTGGGGTGCATACAAACGCACCGCCATCGGGGTCGTAGCAAAACGGATTTGCTCATTGAGCAAGTTGCGTAAATTAAGGTAGCCCGTCCAGCTAATCTTATTGATCTTCTCGGTGTACGACAAACCGGCATTCAGTAAGTTGTAGCTGGGGGCAGGGCCTACTTCCCACGAAGCCAAGCGATTTTGCTCAAAGCTATAGGTATAGCTGGCATTGGCTAACCATTTATTTTTTTGCTGAGCCAGCTGTAAGCCTACCCGCGGCGCTGGTTGCAAGGGTAAATTACCCCCCGCATCAAAAGTCCCTTGGGAGGCATCCGCAAACAAACGGGCGCCACTGCCCATATTTCCCCAGTTATACGTTAACTCAGCCTCAGCACCCTTGATGGTGGCGGCAGCTTGCTGCGCAACGACAACAGAGAATTCTTCAGCCGCTTCGGCAGTTTGTCCAGTGTAGAAGCCATAAATGTAGTTATTGAACTTATTGAGGTATGCATTTACCTTTCCGCGTACCTTACCTACTGTCTTTTGAATATTGAACTCTAAGTTATGCGATGTCTCCTTGTTCAGATTTGAATTACCCACTGAAAATGTCGCAGTTGACTCATGTATACCGTAGGAATAGAGTTCAGCTGCGCTTGGGGCTCTTTGCGACACGGTATACGACAAGCCAGTGCCGTAGCCGTTAGTAAAGTTCCACAGGCCTCCTGCTGAATACGATAGGAGATTAAAGTTGCGATTTTCTAAATTGGGCGTTGCCGGATTAGGTCCGGGCGCTGCAACTGGATCTTGAAATTCACTGACTTGATTGGGATTTTGCGAAACCGCGTCGTATCTCAATCCTAGATTGCCTTGGAGCGCGCCCCAACGACCCTCTTCAATCCAGAAGAGGGCATTGGAGTTGGTTTTCGTAGAAGGAAGGATGGCGTAGCTACCGGTTTCGATTTCTGTAGCCTCTACCGATGAACGCGTTATTTGGGCGCCAAAACTTCCTTTCCAGCCCATAAATTGTTTATGTGCCAGGTCTAAGCGAAACTCATTGGAGATATTTTTCCATAGCGCCGCTGCTGTATATGCGCCATCATCTGGATTGATAGCAAATTCCGTGTGGTTGTAATTAC
>JBIIGG010000051.1:0-8865 GCA_044236575.1 Polynucleobacter sp.
CAATCACCAAAAACCAAATTAAGGTAACGGGTCCGAATAAATTACCAACCATTGCCGTGCCGTATTTTTGAATTACAAAAAGGCAAAACAGAATGACTACGGCAATCGGGATAATGAATTGCTTTAAGGCCGGCGTTGCAATCTCAATGCCTTCGACCGCAGACAGTACAGAAATCGCTGGTGTGATGACGGACTCGCCAATCAGCATGCAGGCACCGAGCATACCCAGAATCATCAAAACAAAATACTCTTTCGTGCCGCTTTTAACCGAACGAAGCGCTAAGGCCATTAAGGATAAAACGCCGCCCTCACCTTTGTTATCGGCGCGCATCACGAACAAAACATATTTGAAGGTCACCACCAAAATCAAGGCCCAGATCATCATCGAAATGACGCCATAGAGGGCTTCAGGACTAAACGCAATGCCATGCTCGGCATCAAAGCATTCTTTAAGGGCATACAAGGGGCTGGTGCCAATATCACCGAAAACCACACCAATCGCAGCCAGCATGAGAACGCCCAAACCCTTCTTGTGTTCGCCGCCATCACCGCTGCTATGCAGGTCAACGGGCTTGAGCAGGGTTGAGCTCGAGTATTCGGGATTACTAATGGACATGAAACTGCCTTAATTGGTGTTGCACGGCAATATGTTACTCCTTAGGGGGGTCGGAATGCCCGAGAAATGCAAGATAAATTCGGTGTGAAATAGCTCAATTCAGCAATAAGGCTCGACAGAGAAGGCTTAAAAATGCTAGAATCATGGACTCAGACGCGGGGTGGAGCAGTCTGGCAGCTCGTCGGGCTCATAACCCGAAGGTCACAGGTTCAAATCCTGTCCCCGCAACCAAACACATTAGGGTTTCAAAGCATGCCTGTCTTTGGAGCCCTTTTTCTTTGGTTGATTCGATAACGATATCGCCGCGGCCCTCAATGCTCTAATTGATTTTACTTCGGAGGTGGCTGTCTTCTGCTTGCCAAGTACCGCACCCCATCGCTGCCATAGCGTTCAGAGTGAACTTGATTTTGCGTCAAATGAAAGGCTTCGCCAACACCATACGATTGACTGTCTCCATCGATCGTTATTTCCATTTGCCCATGAGTAATGAGCGCACGAACTTCAAATGAATGGGAGTGCAGATCCAAAAAACCATTGCGTTCCCGCTCAACTAATACCGGCTCAGGGAATCCCTCTGCGAGCAGAAATGCTTTAAAAATTGCGGGAGTCATACTGTGGCTTACAGGCTAGTTCTACAGAGCACTGCTAGTCCATTACAGCTTTATTTTTAAGCGGTATGCGATTTCACCAACAATGCCACGTCTAAATGCCATGACGCAAACTACGAATATGGCGCCGGTCGCAATGGTGCTCCAGCCGCCCAAGTTGGCTAAATAATTTTGCAGATTGATGATGATTGCAGCGCCGGCAACTGGCCCCCATAAGGTTCCAATACCACCCAGAATCGTCATCAAAACGGCCTCCCCGGAGGTGTGCCAGAACACGTCGGATAGCGAAGCCAGCTGCAAAACCAAGCTTTTTAATGCGCCGCCAAGTCCAGCCAGACCTGCGGACAAAGTGAAGGCAATGAGCTTGTATCGATTGACGTCATAACCCAATGAAATTGCTCTAGGCTCATTCTCCCGAATAGACTTCATGACCTGACCAAAAGGGGAGCTGACGATGCGCTTAATCATCAGAAAAGCCAACGCAAAAACAACCAGCGCAAAGTAATACATATGGGTCGAGGTCGATAAATCAATGAAGCCCAAAAACTGACCGCGGGGAACACCCTGGATGCCATCTTCACCATTCGTGAAGGGAACTTGCGTTGCTAAAAAATAGATTACTTGGGCCAGTGCGAGCGTGATCATGGCAAAGTAAATGCCTTGGCGTCGAATTGCCAAAGCCCCGAACACATAGCCTAAGGCGGTTGCGCAGAGGACACCGCAAAGCAATCCCAACTCAGGCGTTAGGCCCCACTCTTTCATAACGTAAGCGCTGATGTAAGCGCCCGTTCCAAAGAACGCCGCGTGTCCAAAAGAGAGTAAGCCCGCAAAACCCAACAACAGATTCAGGGATGCGGCAAAAATAGCAAAACAAAATACCTTCATCATGAACAGGTCGTACACAAATCCCTGAAATGGTACAAGCGCGAGAAGCGCTATGATGACGATGGATATCTTGTCGAGGGGGGACAAATTGCGTTTCATCATTAATTTGATCTACCAAATAAGCCAGCGGGTTTAATTAACAAGACGATGATCATGATGACGAAAATGGAAACCGATGAGGCTTGGGGATAAAACACTTTGGTTAAGCCCTCCACCACACCCAAGCCCAAGCCCGTCACAATGGCACCAGCAATCGATCCCATGCCGCCAATCACAACCACCGCAAAAACCACAATGATTAAGTTTGAGCCCATGACCGCTGTAACCTGATAGATCGGCGCAGCCATTACCCCAGCAAATGCGGCAAGGGCGCAACCCGCACCGTAGGTTAGCGTCACGATCAGTGGAACGTTAACGCCCAACGCTTGGAGCAATCGGGGGTTTTCAGTACCGGCTCGGAGCAAGCTACCCAGACTAGTCCGCTCAATGAAGAACCAGGTAGCAAAGCACACTAATAAAGCTAAAAATACTACCCACAGGCGGTAGTAGGGTAAAAACAGCTCTCCTACCCGAAAGCCACCTTGCAACAACTCCGGAACCGGATAGCTATTACCAAGGGCGCCAAACCAATGGCGGAACATCCCCTCAATCACCAATGCAAGACCAAAGGTCAGCAATAATCCGTACAGGTGATCAAGGTGATAAAGACGCTTTAGCATCGTTTTTTCAATCACGATGCTAAAAAGCCCTACGATTAAAGGCGCTAGAAATAAAGCAACAAAATAGTTAAGCTGGAACTCAGGCATTCCAATCCAATGGCCTACCTGAGTCAGTCCAATCCAAGCAACCATGGCGCCCAACATGTATTGAGCGCCATGAGTGAAGTTAATCACATTCAACAAACCAAAAATTACTGCCAAACCCAAGCTCAACAGCGCATAGAAGGAACCATTAATCAGTCCAATCAAGAGCTGCGAAACCAGGGCTTGCGGTGTAATTCCAAGTAACTCAAACATGACTAGTTCGCTTTTGCTTAGTTAGTAACCAATTTGCACTTGGATTGGGCCAATGGCAAAGTTGCATCCTTCGCAGCAATGACTTTAATCACTTTAGCGACATCGTTTGGATTTTTGGATTCATTTGGTTTTTTGACTTCTAACAAGAACATATCATGCTCAAACTTTCCATCTGCACGAATTTTGCCCCTAAAGAGACCATCGTTAATTTCAACTGCTTTCATTTGCTTCATCACCGCATCGGAGTTATCCGTTTTAGCTGCATCAATCGCCTTGAGGTACTGCAGCGTAGCAGAATAAACACCCGCCTGAGGAGAGGTTGGAGCCTTGCCTTTGAACTCTTTCATAAAGCGCTCAGCAAATTTACGGTTGGCATCACTGTGATCCCAATACCATCCTTCGGTAAACGTCATGCCCGAGGTTTGCTTAAGGCCTAAGGCTTGAATATCACTCGTAAACATCAGGAGTGGAACGACGGTTTGTTTCGAATTCATGATGCCAAGCTCTGCAGCTTGCTTAACCGATCCAATCGTATCGCCGCCGGCATTAGCTAAGCCAATAATTTCTGCCTTGGAAGCTTGTGCTTGCGCCATAAAAGACGAGAAGTCTTGGGTGTTAATGGGGTGCCTTACGCTACCCAGAACCTTACCGCCATTCGCCACTACAACCTCAGTGGTATCACGCTCTAAGGTATGGCCGAAGGCGTAGTCAGCAGTAACAAAGAACCAGGTTTTTTTACCTGAGTCAACCACTGCCTTACCGGTACCGCGTGATAAAGCATAGGTGTCATACACGTAATGCACGTTGTATGGGGTGCATTTTTCGTTGGTAATTTGCAGGGAAGCTGCGCCAGTGACGATCGATACCTTTTTAAATTGCTCTGCCACTTCCATTGCCGCTAAGGCGGATGCAGTAGAAACGTTGCCCACGATCATGTCGACCTTATCCCGCTCAAACATTTCACGGGCTTTCGAGCTGGCTAAATCGGCTTTTGACTGGGTATCAGCTGACGTAATCACAATCTTCTTGCCCAGTACCTGTCCGCCGAAATCCCTCGCTGCCATTTGTGCAGCCAATACCGCGCCAGGGCCTTCAATCGCTGAATAAATACCAGATAAGTCAGTTAAGACGCCAATCCGCACCTCATTGTCCGAGACAGTTTGGGCATGGACAGGCATTGCTGCTGCCATAAAATAGGATGCGACCAATGTTGCAATTGCAGTTTTTTTCATTTGAACTTCTCCTTTTGAACTTATTTTTTTACTAAACACCCAATAATGTCTTGAGCTCTTCCTGACTCGCGTCCAGTTGATTTCTCTCGACAATTTTTACAACTTGACCATGCTCAATGACGTAGTTCTTGTCAGCGAGCTTGGAAGCAAATCGAAAATTCTGCTCTACAAGGACAATGGTGAAGCCACGCTCTTTCAGAGCCCGCACCACTTCAGCTAACTTTTGCACAATCACGGGCGCTAAGCCCTCGGTGATTTCATCTAATAACAGCAGGTTTGCACCCGTTCGTAAAATGCGCGCAATGGCCAACATTTGCTGCTCGCCACCTGAGAGTTTGCCGCCTGGACTGGCGCGGCGCTCATATAAATTAGGGAACATATGGTAAATCTCATCCACCGACATGGCCATGCCATCCCCGACTTTAGGTGGCAATAAAAAATTCTGCTCGCAGGTCAGGCTTGTAAAAATACCGCGCTCTTCAGGGCAGTATCCAATGCCTAATTTGGCGACCTGGTATGTTGGCATGCCGATTACCTCTTGGCCATTGACCTTAATTGAGCCGGTTCGGCTGCTCACCAAGCCCAAGATGGATCGTAAAGTGGTGGTTCGTCCAGCACCATTACGACCTAAAAAACACACCACCTCCCCTTTTTCAACGGTCAGATTGATTCCGTGAAGTACATGCGACTCGCCGTACCATGCATTGAGATCCTTAATTTCTAGTGCTGGGGTAGTCATCTTGAATCAATGGCCCTGTAATTCGGTATCTGCAGTGCCCATATAGGCTTCCATCACGAGTGGATTTTGAGATACCACCTCGTAAGAACCTTCTGCAATAATCTCACCCCGCTGCAAAACCGAGATCGTGGTTGCAATATTGGCGACGACTTTCATATTGTGCTCGACCATTAAGACCGTTCTGCCAGCCGATACCCGTTTAATCAAATCCGTAACCAAACTGACATCCTCGTGCCCCATACCCTGAGTTGGCTCATCCAATAGCATTAGTTCTGGATTCATTGCAACCGTTGCCGCAATTTCAAGGGCCCGCTTGCGCCCATACGGCAGATTGACTGCCATTTCATCGGCATACGCCTCCAAGCCTACCTGCTTGAGTGCCTCCATCGCCCTTGCATTAAGAACATCGAGTGATTTTTCACTTTTCCAAAAATAGAAGGATGTACCCAACTCTTGTTGCAGACCAATGCGAACATTTTCAAGTGCAGTCATGTGGGGGAAAACTGCTGATATTTGAAAGGAGCGAATAATGCCGCGCTTGGCAATCTGCGCTGGCTTTTCCTTCGTTATATCGAGTCCATTAAACTTAATATGCCCCGCAGTCGGCTCCAAAAATTTCGTCAGCAAATTAAAACACGTCGTTTTGCCAGCACCATTGGGGCCAATTAAGGCGTGAATGGTTCCACGCTGAACCCGAAGATTGACGTTACTCACTGCCGTAAATCCACCAAAAGATTTCGTCAGACTTTCTGTCTTTAAAATGCAATCGTCTGCATGCACAGTAAATAACCCGAATTTGTTTAAGATATTGAGAATAGCGGATCTATTCCCTTTATTTGCATAGCGAAAACCCTAATCCATAAATGGATCGTGGATTTGCGATTTATCAAATTTCTGTAAATTCCTACTATTACAATAGGATATGAACTTTTCCTTCGCTCCTGAGTTAATTGCCCTACAAGAACAAACGCGTCAATTTATCCTTCAAACGGTCATTCCGCTCGAAGGTGATCCGCGCGAAACCCAGCATGGCCCAACCTCAGAGTTTCGACAAGAGCTGATTGGCTTAGCTAAAAAAGCGGGTTTATTGACTCCCCATGCATCCAAAAAGCATGGTGGGCTTGGTTTAAGTCACGTTGAAAAAGCCGTTATCTTTGAGGAGGCCGGATATTCGCGCCTAGGCCCCATTGCCATGAATATTCATGCGCCAGATGAGGGCAATATTCATTTAATGGAGCATGTAGCCAATGCTGCACAGCAGAAACGCTGGCTCATTCCTCAGATAGAAGGAAAATTACGCTCGTGTTTTGCCATGACAGAACCCTCACCCGGAGCAGGATCAGATCCGTCGATGCTACTAACCACCGCAGTACGGGATGGCGCTGACTACGTTCTCAATGGGCACAAATGGTTTATTACGGGAGCCGATGGCGCTGACTACGTGATCATCATGGCGCGCACTGAGGATGATCAAGCCACTATGTTCTTGGCAGACATGAATAGTCCAGGCATCAGCATTGAACGCAATATGGATGCAATGGATCAGTGCTTCACTGGTGGCCATGGTGTATTGCGCTTTGACCAACTGCGCATTCCGGCCGATCAGATTTTAGGTGAGCTCGGCCAAGGCTTTCGCTATGCCCAAATTCGGCTTGCGCCAGCACGGCTCACGCACTGCATGCGGTGGCTCGGACAAGCACGCCGAGCCCACGATATCGCCTTAGCGTATGCACAAAAACGCCATGCATTTGGAAAGCGGCTGGGGGACCATGAAGGCATTGGATTCATGCTGGCCGATAACGATATGGATCTACAAACAGCCCGTCTGCATATTTTGCATACTGCTTGGTTATTGGATCAAGGTAATAAGTGCAATTACGAATCAAGCCGCGCGAAGGTCATCTGCTCTGAAGCAGAGTGGCGAGTCGTAGACCGGTGCGTGCAAATCTTAGGCGGGCAAGGTGTAACCGGGGAGACTGCAGTGATGCGTATCTTTACAGACATGCGTGGCTTTCGAATTTATGATGGCCCAAGCGAAGTCCATCGCTGGAGCATGGCCAGAAAAATATTGGATCAAAAGCAATGAGTCCATTGCCGATTGACCGCTTTCGTTTGGATGGTTCGTTGGCAGTAGTCACTGGGGCATCCAGCGGCATTGGGCGGCATTGCAGCATGATGTTGGCTGGGATGGGCGCAAGTATTGTGCTGGGCGCAAGACGGATCGATCAGCTACAACATACGGTAGCCGAAATTACACAAGGTGGTGGCAAGGCACACGCATTTCCACTCGATGTAACCAGTGCCAATAGCGTCAAGGCATTTTTCGATGCTGTAGCTACTCTGGGTAATCCAAACATACTGATCAACAATGCTGGAACATCGATTAGCAAACCCCTGTTAGAACAAAGCGAATCCGATTGGGATCTTGTGATGAATACCAACTTAAAGGGTGCATGGTTGGTAGCCACCGAAGCAGCGCGGCGTATGGTGGCAGCCAAGCAAGGTGGTTCAATTATCAATATCGCCTCCATTTTAGGTGAACGTCAAATTAATGGCGTTGCGCCCTATGCGATCTCTAAAGCGGGTGTTATACAAACAACTAAAACCATGGCGCTTGAATTAGCGCGACACCATATTCGAGTAAACGCCATACTGCCTGGGTATGTGGTCACTGATTTGAATCGTGATTTTTTAAATAGCGAGCTTGGTGAAAAGCTCCGCATGCGGATACCCAGCCGTCGCTTTAGCGAACTCACGGATTTAGATGGCCCAATTCTATTGCTAGCCTCGGATGCTGGCAAAGCAATGTCCGGGAGCGCTATTGCGATTGACGGCGGCCATCTCGTCAGCTCACTCTAGCGCAAGCATGAATCAATCCATCGATACTATTGCATTAACGCGTTACTTCAAACAGATTGGACTAAATGCTGACTCGCTTCAGATAGAGGCGCTAGTCGGGGGGCAATCAAACCCCACATTTAAGCTAAGCACTGGCACAAACCACTACGTTCTACGAAAAAAGCCAGCTGGCAAGCTGATGCCTTCCGCACATGCCATTGATCGAGAATATCGGGTTATGGCAGCCCTCGCCCAAACCGACGTTCCAGTTCCGCGGATGCTCGCTTATTGTGAGGATGAATCCATCATCGGCACTCCGTTTTTCCTGATGTCTTATCTAGATGGGCGCACCTTCAACGAACAATCTCTTCCGGATCTTGAGCCAATAGATCGAGCAGCCATTTATGCTGAAATGAATCGCATCCTTGCAGCCATTCATAGGGTTGACTATAAGGCCCTGGGCTTAGAGAGCTTTGGCAAGCCTGGAAATTATTTTGCACGGCAAGTAGGTCGGTGGTCACGGCAAGTGCAAGAGTCTACTCTTCCGATTCCGCCAGCCCTCAGCACATTAATAGAATGGCTGCCCCACCATATTCCGATTGATGATGAAACAACTCTGGTGCATGGTGATTTTCGGTTGGATAACATGATCTTTGATCGCCATGAAAATAAAGTGATTGGTGTCTTAGACTGGGAACTTTCTACCTTAGGTCACCCGATCGCAGATTTTTCATACCAGTGCATGGCGTGGCAGATTCCGCCTTCGCTTTGGCGCGGCATTCATGGCTTAGATTTAGTACGCTTAGGCATTCCATCGGAAGCAGAGTACATCAGTATGTATGAATCCAATTCCGGCCGAGTAGTCAAATCGAATTGGAATTTTTATATGGCATACAATTTTTTTCGGATAGCGGCCATCTTGCATGGGGTG
>JBIIGG010000052.1:0-8827 GCA_044236575.1 Polynucleobacter sp.
AATCATCGCAGTTACTGCCGGTGAGTGTGGACGCAATCGACGCCAAGACAGGCTTTAAGTTCAAGGTGGAGGAGCCTCCTAAAAATGGGGTCCACGCCTCCATCAGCGACCCTTGCATTTTTGTATCAGGGCTGGAGATTGGTAAGTTGCAATTTCCGATGCAGGGATTTAGGATCTTGGAGAATGGATTACTCGCATGCGACATCCCCAAGGCAGCCGATTTAATTCAGCGACGCGAGGATTTTAGGGTTCCTGCGCCCCCCGATAGGGCATTTAAGGCCTTGATTTATTTCAGCGTTGGCAAAGAAATGATTGCAGATATTGTGGATATCTCGGATCAGGGAATTCAGTTTGATTTGCGCCTAGGCGCAACCGAGCTGGAGGTCGGAACAATTTGGACCAATTGCACCTTAGAGCGGTTGCAGGCGCGTACCGCCAAGTTCGATCTCATCATCCGAAATGTCAGACCGAGCCTACTAGAGGAGTCTCGGATTCGGGTAGGGTGCGAACTGCATCAGCCAACCCGCTTGAATTTAAATGAGTTTGCCAGTACCCGGACAGCCATTCAGAGTTCAAGGGTCAATCGGCGGATTAATTACTGGTATCAAGACGCATCGTGGTGTTGATTTATGGCCCCCACTGGGAAAATAGCATTCGTCACATTGACGAAATATAATCGTTTCTTAATATAAACTTTTTTATTTGGAGTTCACTCCCATGGGCTACGGCGCAATTGAATTAGGTCAACTCAATATGCAAAAAGGCAAATTTGATGTTGCCTTTGATATTTTGTATGACTGTGCGGTCAATGATCAAAATGACGATGCGGTTTTCCTGATGACCAAAATGGTGTTTGACGGAAATCTCTCCCCTGAGCTGATTGAAAAATTCTACGAGTTACAAAATGGCCATACCAGTGCAGGCAATGGGTATGCACTCTTTAATGTGGGATTGATGCACGAGCGCGGCCTTGGTAGGGTGGCGCAAGATTACAAAGTGGCAGTCGAGTATTACCAAAAAGCAGTTAAGGAAGAGGTGAAGGACGCTTATTGCAATTTGGGCAATATCCTGGCCTTGGGATTGGGAATAGAGCAGGGCGTTCCCAGGGATGTCAATATGGGCATTAAATACCTTGCCGTAGGTGCTGAAGAAGGAAGTCGACAATGCGCTTATACCTTGGGCTCACTTTACGGTAAGGGTGAGTTTGTTCCCCAGGACCTCAAAAAAGCGTTTTACTACCTCTCGCTCGCAGCGCTTCAGGGCCATGATCAAGCAAAGCGGGTACTGCACATTTTTGTCCACAGCCACAAAGAAAACTACGACGAAGAAATGACGGCTGCAGAGTTGCTATTTGGCAAGATTCAGAATCTACGCATGCTGTATAAGTGCTTGTAAGTGAATCGCAATTAAGACCAATCTGGCTTCATTAGCGTAGTTCCTTAAAGTAGTACGATCGACACAGGGAGCAAATCCACCGCTCCACCGTGCCTCAAAGCTTTAATCACCCTCACAATTGGTTGCCCATGCAGTTTGATAACTCCCGCTTAGATATTGCCACCTTAAACCTCAGAAAGGGCAGGTATGCTGCCGCCTTTGAGATTTTCTTTGAGCTCGCGGTAAATGATTTCGATCAAGAGGCGCAATTTGCCTTAACCAAGATGTGTTTTGACGGCCATCTTGATCCCGAGCAAATCAATAAGTTATTTACTTGGGTGAACTCCAACAGTAGCCTCGGCAATGGCTACGCCCACTTTAATGTCGGCCTGATGCACGAGCGCGGCATGGGGGAGATTAAACAGGATTATAAGACTGCAATTGAGTATTATGAGAAGGCAATTAAAGAAGAGGTGCACGATGCCTATTGCAATCTGGGCAATATCTATGCACTTGGTCTGGGCGAAGAGCAGGGCATTCCAAGGGATATTTTCAAGGGGATTGCGTATCTAACGGAAGGTGCCCAAGAAGGGAGCCGCCAAGCTGCGTATACCTTAGGCTGTTTGTATGAGAAAGGGGAGTACATCCCTCAGGACCATAAAAAAGCCTGCTACTACTTGGTACTCGCCACCTTACAAAAGCACGATCAAGCCCACCGGGTCTTGATTATGTTTCAGCACGCCAACAAAGGAAATTACGATCTCGAGTTTGATGCAGCTGAGGCGCAGTATGGAAAAATTCAGAATATGCGCAAGCTCTATCGCTGCCTATAAAGGGCTTACACAAATAAACGCTAGGCTTTTAGCTTGGCCCGAATGCGAATCATGCCTTGCGTATGAATTTGGCTAATGCGGCCGGGGGTAATGTTCATTACTTGGGCAATTTCCCGATAAGAAAGCTCTTCTTGGTAATGAAGTCCAAATACCAATCGTTCATTTTCAGGTAATCCCTCCAAGATCACAGCGATGCGTTCGGCAAGCTGACTCATGGCAACGGCACGCATTGGATCGGTGTTCATAGCATCGGATGGCAATAGGTCATCCGATAAATCATCCAAGGGCATGAGGTGCACCATGTTCGCCATGATGGCGTGATATGCCTCGATGGTGATGTCAGCGCCCAGCGCAATTTCTTTTTCGGATGGATGGCGGCCTAAGTTTTGCTCGAGCTTGCGAGTCACCTTCTCAATGCCCTCGAGCTCATCCCGCTGATTGCGGGGGAGGATGTCATTTTTTCTGCAAGAGTCATAAATGGCGCCCCGAATGCGGGTGCGGGCATAGGCCTCAAACGCCAGGTTGGCTTGCGGCTCATAGCGGTTGAGCGCGTCTAAAAGACCAGTTAGCCCCTCCTGAATCAGGTCATCGACCTCGACATTGGGCGGCAGTCGCGAGCAAATTTGATGGGCAATGCGCTTGACCAGGGGCAAATGCTGTTCGATTGCTTGATTAATGTCGATCGACTGGGCGTAGGCGGATGGCTTCAATCACAACTCATTTTGTGGGGGCACTTCATTTTATGCTGCTTAGCTTGTGATTCGTGCGGAGATTGCCTTAAAAAATCCCATGGGCAACACAAACTCATGTGACTCGCCTTTGCTGACGGGGCTCCAAGTTAAGTCATCGGGATCGACCTCGACGCGCTCGGCAGTGAATGCCTTAATCCACCCAATGAAATCCAGCGGCTGCTCCAGAGCAGACAGCGAGGCAGTGTGGAGTTTTTCAAACGCCTCTGAACCCGCAGCCTCATCCTCTCCGCCGACGATCAAAATCGAGAGCGGCTCATCGACTTGCAAAATCGCCATTTGACGAATCAAAACCATGGCTTTCTTCAGGGAATCATGGTCACTTGCCGTAACCAAAATACGTTTGATATTGCTACCGTAATACGAAACGATATTAGCCTGAGGATCAATCGTAGGAAAAATAATGTAGTCAATATCGATTTCATGGCTGACTAAACGTTGATCCAACTGAGGGTATTTGGCAAAGCGGTGGGTCACTTCGGGGCGCAACTTAACGCTGGTTGCGTACCAAAAATTCTCTTCAATGGCCTTTATGCTTCTAGGTAAGTCGATCGAGCTGGTAAACACTTGTCCCAAGTCATAACGAATGGGGTATAAAAAACCGGACATGGTTTTGCGCTCAGGCAGCGCAATCTCATCAATCAACAGGACTTTGTGTCCTAACTGTTTGATGTTCTGCGCAGTGCCATGACCCAGGTGAATGGTTGAATCGGCATCCAGGGTGCTTGCAATACAAATTACCCGCGCCAACTCGGCACCGAAGATATTGCGTAAGCCCGCTGCTTGATCTGTACTGATGCTGGCTGCTGTGCTCATGGATTTACTTTGCGAATCCAGTCGCCTAAGTGATCTGAAAGCAGAGCCGGTACTTGCTCATCGGTAATCGAAAATGTTTCGGAGAAGGCGCGCACGGCCATAGCACGGTGACTCAAGTAATTAATATCCGGTTGGCTGAGGTCTTCTGGAACGCGTTGTCCATTGGAAACAAAGAGCACGGATAAATCATGGCGAATGACGCTATCAATTACTGGGGCGAGATGGGCAGCTTCATCAATTTTGGTAATGATCACCGAATCGAGCTTTTCGCCATTGGCATTAAGCATCGCTTGGTTATGGAGATTAATAACCTCTTCCTGGGTACGCAAATCAGTTGTGGAGCTCATGACTAAAATGCGCTTTGTTTTATTAGAGCCATGCTGCAGCAGTAGAGACTGCTCAATCATGAGGGTATCGCGCTGACTTACTCCGGCGGTGTCCAGAATCACGATTTTACGATTGGAAAACTCCTTAAGCTTTGCAGCCAAATCCTCGCTATCCCTTACGGCAGTGAGTGAGAGGCCCAAGATTTTGGCAAAGGTTTTGAGTTGCTCCTGGGCGCCAATACGGTACGTGTCGGTTGTGAGGAGGGCCACTTGATTGCGGCCATAACGCAATACGCAGCGCGCCGCAATCTTTGCAACGGTGGTAGTTTTACCAACACCAGTTGGGCCAATAAATGCGAATATACCGCCGCGATCAAAAATATCAAATGCATGGGATGTCTTAATCATGCACTTGACTTGCTCACGGGCATTTTTGATGAGGGCGGGAACGCTCAGATCTTCCGGCAGTTTGTGCGCAATTTCAGCGCACAGTTTTGGGGAAAAGCCGCTGTTGAGCAGGTGCTTCACAATCTCAGTGACGTGCTTATTTTCTTGCTGAATGCTGCCCCAAAAATTACTGGCAACGTGGGATTGCAGTAAGTACTTTACTTCGCTGATTTCAGTTAAGAGCTTTTCAACCTTGGGGGAGCTGGCGGATTCAAATGCGCCGTTACTGGATACTGCCGGCAATACGCTTGCTGCACTCGGTGTAATTGGGGCGGCTGGCGTGGCTGCCCTTTGGAATCCGGCCTCCGCAATGCGGTGCGCTTGGGCGGCATTTTGCGCAGTGACTCGAGCGGTATTCAGTGCCGCAATGTCGTGAGCAGCCTTTGCATTGGCTGCGGCAGACGCATTAAAGATCGCATCATTATGAGAAGGGTTGATGACGCTGCTGTCGTTGCGGTGAATGCGCTCAGCATCATTAAAGGAGGTTGGTAGGAAGGCTTCCGAGCCGGGCGCGCGGATTGGGCGGCCTGCTCTGGCTGGATTACGCCTGAGGCTCCCCACAGGGATGTCGTTGCGCAATTTAGGCTCGGGAGTTTGAGTGCGGCGGGCAATGGCATTCTCAAATTTATCCGACAGGCCCGATTGGGCGATGGACCGCTCTGAAAAAGGATTCACTTCAGCGCTAAAGGGTTCGGCTGATTCGGAGTGGGTGGATAAATTGGCTAAGTCCTTCGAGGTAATCGCAATGATCTCGACACCCTGGTCGGTGTCTTTGGTGGAGAGCACCATGGCATCCGAGCCCAATTCGGTACGAATCAGCTTTAACGCTTCAGCGGTATTGGCTGCAATGAATTTCTGAGGGCCCATGCTTAAACTCCGGAGTAGATCTCTTTAATGGTGATTTTAGGGGTTTTTGCCCGTTTGCGAACAAAGAACTTTGAAGAAAGCAAGATTGGAGGTGGGCGGCAGTTCGCTTAAGGCCAGCACGATGGCTTGTGGGCAGACTCGGCGTGCAATGCGGGAGATGGTGGTGCGGGTTCGGGTGCCGCTGACGATCACTGGAGGTAGGTTTTGGTTCTCCATTTCCTGAATCCCCTGAATCACCTCTTCACCAAACATACGCGCCAATGAGGGCTCAATTAGCCCATCGGGTGCGATTGCCCCGGCGCCAATCGACTGCTCAATTAAGCGCTCAAACTCCGGCTGAATGCCTAAAACCTGGTAATTATTGCCGTCGCCCAGGGTGTCTTGCACGATGGTGCGGCGCAGCGCATACCGAATGTGCGGCAGGATCTCGAGTGGGTCATTGAGCTTGCCAGCGAACTCACTGGAAATCTCCAAAATAGTGCGCAGGTCTTTAATAGGCACACTTTCTTCCAGCAGCAGCTGCAAGGTGCGTTGCAATTGAGCCACGGTCACAATCTTTGGAATCACATCCTCAACCAATTTGGGGTAGCTCATCTTGAAATGATCGAGTAAGTCTTGTGTTTCCTGGCGGCCGAGCAGTTCAGCAGCGTGTTGGTGTATCAAGTGATCCAGGTGGGTGGTAATGACCACAGCAGGCTCAACCACGGTATAGCCTTTCGCAATCGCTTCATCACGACTATTGCGTTCGATCCATACGGCGGGCATGCCAAAGGTCGGGTCTTTCACTTCAATGCCGGGAATTTTTTCAGTACCACTTTGCTGAATAGCGAGCAAGCGATCGGGCAAGCACTGGCCGCGGCCAATTTCTGCGCCGTAGAGCAAGATGCGGTAGGTTTCAGCATTGAGTTGCAAGTTATCCCGAATGTGCACCGACGGGATTAAAAACCCCACTTGTGTCACAAACTTGCGCCGAATGGCCTTAATGCGTTTGATGAGATCACTTTCATCGCCCTTATCCACCAGGGGGATCAAACGATAGGCCAACTCCAGGCAAAGCGGCTCCACAATCGGGACATCTTTCCATTCCAATTCTTCGTTCACTACGGGCTTTGCAGAAGCCATTTTCTCTGCCACTGCTTTTCGTTTGATGCGCTGATGGGTTAAGTAGGCAAGGCCCCCAAACAGCGCGGCAAAGCTAAGAAATATGAGATGAGGCATGCCGGGCAAAATGCCCAAAATACCTAGGACTGCGGCAACTACGCCCAAGGCACTGCTGTTGGCTTCAAATTGCTTGGAGACCTGCCCTGAAAAAGCATCCTCGGTCGCAACGCGGGTAACCAAGATACCAGCAGCCGTGGAGATGATCAGCGCTGGAATTTGTGCGACCAGACCATCGCCAATCGTGAGTGATGCAAATGTTGCCATTGCCTTAGCAAAATCCATATCGTGCTGCAGCACGCCGATCATCACACCACCGATCAGGTTAATCACCAAAATCATGATGCCGGCAATGGCGTCGCCCCGAACGAATTTAGAAGCACCATCCATGGAGCCAAAGAAGTCGGCTTCTTGGGCAACATCGGCACGACGGGCTTTGGCTTCATCTTGCTGAATCAAGCCTGCATTGAGATCAGCATCAATCGCCATTTGCTTGCCGGGCATCGAGTCCAAGGCAAAGCGTGCAGAGACTTCGGCCACGCGGCCAGAGCCTTTGGTGATCACCACGAAGTTGATGATGGTGATCACAATAAAGATCACGATACCCACCGCGTAATTGCCACCAATTAAAAACACACCAAAGGCTTCAATCACTTTACCGGCTGCATCGGTACCTTTGTAGCCCTCCATGAGCACAATGCGGGTGGAAGCCACGTTGAGCGATAGGCGTAATAAGGTGGTTAAAAGCAGTACGGTAGGAAAGGCGACGAAATCTTTGAAGCTCTTGATGTTGATCGCCGTAAACAGAACAATGATCGAGAGCGCAATATTGAAGGTAAAGAGCATGTCGAGCAAGATGGCTGGCAAGGGCACCAGCATCATGATCAGCACTAGCAGGACTAGTATTGGGATAGCGCCTTGTACCGAGGGGCTCGGCAATCGTGCAGTGTCAAAACCCAATATTTTCATGCGTATAGGTCTATTGCCTGATCAAAAAAGGAAGAAATCGCCTAAAAACAGCGCTAAATCAGTACGCACTAACCTATATCTAGTGATTAGCGCCCCAATAGACACTAAATATACTGTAGTTCAGGGGAAAAAACATCAAAAATGGCAAAAATTGCCGCACTTTTAGATAAAAATTGCCCCATGAATGAAAACAGCTTTTTTACAACAATTTTTGGCCTTTTAAGGCCATGCCAGTGCACTTTTTAGCATCCTCGATCTAAAGGGTTCACCCCTTTTAGCCGTTAGTTTGCTTGAAGCTAAGCCTGAATTTTTCAGGCCTTGGCCAATAAAAAGGGTATTCAGGTGGCAATCTCATCAACTAGCGCTATTAGCAATGGAGCAATCGATGTGGCTACTATCGTCTCCAGCCTAATGACTGCTGAGCAAAGACCCTTAGATGCCATTAATAAAAAAATTACATCAAAAGAGTTGGTCATTAGCGAATTGGGCGTTGTTAAAACCAAGGTTTCTAGCTTACTTGGGGCCCTAAAGACCTTTGAAGACCCAAATACCTACATTAATACCAGTGTTCAAAGCGACAATCCGGCCGTTTTAAATGCCACCGCTAGCAACAGTGCGCAGGTTGGTAGTTATGTTGTCAGTGTCGATCAGGTGGCAAAAGCTACGCTTTACAACATTGCAGGATTTTCTAGCGCAAGCGCCACCCTAAATACGAATACCAGTGCCGGATTTCAGTTGACTGTGGGCACCACCACTTACAGCACCGATGGCAGTAAAACGGTAAGTGGGGTAGTTACAGCCAATGCCATTTCAGCAATTGGCACAAGCCCTACTGCACAGGCGCTTGAGGATTGGATTAACGAGCTACGTTCAGTAACGCAAATATCGGCCACCCTCTCCAAGATGGATGATAACCAATATGCTTTATTTATCCGAGGAGATAGAGAGGGGGATGACTACGACTTTTCCATCTCCGGTTTGCAAACCGATGTATCCATTTCAGGATTCTCTAGTGAGAATGACCTAGTCAGCTTGGATGCTGTTAATGGATTTCAATTAACGGTGGATGGAATAACCTATAAAACCAGTGGTACTGGTGACAATTTGAGCGCAATTACTGGTACTGGTGCTAATGGCGCCATTTTGTTAAAAGATATTGTTACCTGGATTGCGGAACTTTCAGCAGACCATGAACTTAATTTACTGCCTAGTGTTTTGCAAAATGGAGATGTAGCGACATTTAATCTTGCTCAGGAAGTTGAGAATGCATCGGCTATAAGCATTGCTG
>JBIIGG010000053.1:0-8629 GCA_044236575.1 Polynucleobacter sp.
AATCAATGGGGCTCTGTATAACAAGATGCCGTTTGATCCCATTGCTGATTTCACGCCGATCAGTTTTTTAGCCAGTACGCCCAATGTGCTTGTGGTCAACAAGCAGCTCGGCGTAACTTCCTTGCGTGAATTAATTGCCCTTGCTAAATCAAAACCCAATCAACTGACTTTTGGATCTTCAGGAATCGGTACGTCGCTGCACATGTCGGGTGAACTTTTTAATGAGATGGCGGGCGTGCAAATCCGCCATATACCCTACAAGGGGCGAGCACAGTCCTTGCCTGACTTATTGGGCGGCCGCATTTCCATGCTGTTTGATAATTTATCTTCGGCACTGCCATTGATTCAGCAGCAGGAGATTGTGGCCTTGGGGGTAACCACCCTAAAACGCTCGCCTGCCGCACCCGAGATACCAACGCTAGCAGAGCAGGGCTTGCCAAATTTTGAGGCAGTCTCTTGGTTCTCCTTGATGGCTCCTGCCGGTTTGCCCAAGGATCTGCAGCAGCAGCTCAATCGCTTGACGATCGAGGCTTTATCGAAGCCTGAAGTGAAGCAAAAGCTGCTGATGAGTGGCTTAGAGCCCAATCCTGGCAGTCCGCGTGAGCTCAGTAAGCTCATTTTGGAGGAATCCAGTAAATGGTCAAAGTTGATTAAAAAAGCGGGTATTACGATTGATTAGGGTTTTGAAAGTCGCAATACCTTACAAGTCTGTCATCTTCCGGCTTAGCAGTGCGTTATTTCACTAGAGATGCTAAATTGAAAGATGCTCTGACGCGTTTTAATTGATGTTTTTGCCGTAAATACGGGGAATATGCGATGACTGTATTAGTAAGCACTTCCGAATTACAGAAACCAAACTCTAGTACCTTGTCTTGGGGCGTTCTAATCGTGTGTTTCGCCCTCACTTTGCTAGTGCTGCCCACGCCCGCCACTGCAGGCAGTTGGAATGTTGCTGTAGGCGTTTCGGGTGGTAATAGCTATCGCCCCATTGCGTATGGACCCGGATTTGGACGCGGTTACTGGAATGGCGGGCCTTACGGATACGGCGGCTGGGGCAGTGGGTGGAATGCAGCTTGGGGCACTGGGTGGGGATATCCTGCTTATCCATATGCGTTTAGCCCGCCACCCGCAGTGTATGTGCAGCCAGTGCTGGTTGAGCCCATTGTGTTGGCAGCACAACCTCAACCTCCAGTCTGGTATTTTTGCGCATCCACTGCGCAGTATTTTCCGTATGTAGGAGCATGCCCTGAGGGTTGGCAGGTTCAGTCTGCGGTGCCTCCACCGCAGACGCAGAGCCAACAAAAACCTTCCAATCCTGCTCGTACTAATTAGCTACTATTCCTAGCGTTTTATTTGAAAGACCTACTATGACCCGTTTTCTTGTTCCATTTGCCCTCATACTGACCTTAGCAGCCTGCGCCTCTGCGCCAACAGGACCCACCGTTACGGTGATGCCAAGAGAGGGCAAACCATTTGATGTATTCCAAAAAGAAGATCAGGAGTGCAGAGGCTTCGCGGCTAAGGCGGTAGAAGATACCTCCAATGCCGCACTGAAGCAAGGCGCTACCAGTGCATTGATTGGCGCTGCGGTTGGCGCTGCTGCTGGAGCAGTAATTCAAGGGGGAAGCAGTAAGAACATTGGAACAGGAGCAGGCATTGGTCTTTTGGGCGGCTCGGCGATGGGCGCAATGGGCGCATCTAATAAAGAAGACCAAGCACAAACCCAATACAACATTGCCTATCAGCAGTGCATGTACGCCAAGGGTAATCAGGTCCCTAGCTTTAGACCGCTGCGTTAAGCCGTTTTAGTTTTCGATGCGATCCCAAACTGGAAAGGGGTCTTCGACCGAGTTCCAGTGGGATTGCGGTAGGGATTTTTCAGCGGCACTAAGCTCGCATGCTTTCAGAATCGATTCAATTGCCGGGCGATCAAGGTGCTGGCCAATAAAAACAATTTCATTGACGCGATCGCCATAGGGCTCTTCCCAGTTTTCTAGAATGAGCGCATGTTCAGGATCGTTTTTTTCTGGCCAACGCACGCGCTCCGTTGCGGCCCACCAATAACCTACCGGCTCTACATTGGCAATATTGCCGGACCTAGAGTATGCGATTGCCCATTCAGGGCGACTGGCTAGCCAAACATAGCCTTTGGCACGTAGAACGCCGGTCAGTGGTAGTTCTAAGAAGGCTGCAAAACGATGTGGATCTAAAGGTTCGCGCGAGGTGTAAATAAAACTTTGGATGCCATACTCCTCAGTTTCGGGGATATGCTGCCCTTCCAATTCCCGAATCCAGCCTGGCATTGCACTGGCCTTTTCAAAATCAAACAACTGCGTTCCTAAAATAGCCTTCAGCGGAACGTCGCCCTGCGTCGCATAGATTACCTTGGCACTTGGGTTAAGTGCTTTCACCACGGCTGTCACTTTTGCGAGCGCTTGCTCATCTACTAAATCAATCTTGCTAATGACGATGACGTTAGCAAATTCAATTTGCTCAGTTAATAAACTAGCCAAACTGCGGTTATCGGTTTCATCGGCAATGGTTCCCCGATCAGCTAAAAGGTCTTCGGAGTGATAGTCCTTGAACAAGTTAACGGCATCAACCACAGTAACCATCGTATCTAAGCGCGCGACTTTACTTAGTGAGTTTCCTGCCTCATCTTCAAAATCAAAGGTCGCAGCAACGGGCATCGGCTCTCCAATGCCGGTGGACTCAATCAGGAGGTAGTCAAAGCGATTTTCTTGGGCTAACTTGCGTACTTCGATAAGCAAGTCTTCGCGAAGCGTGCAGCAAATGCAGCCGTTACTCATTTCGACTAATTTTTCATCGGTCCGAGAGAGGGCTGCGCCTGCATTGGTAGTACCTTTGCTAATGAGGGAGGCATCAATGTTGAGCTCACTCATGTCATTCACGATGACGGCAACCTTGAGTCCCTCTCGATTGGCTAGGATCCGATTAAGTAGGGTGGTCTTACCCGCCCCTAAAAAACCCGATAAAACGGTAACCGGAAGACGCTTTTCTGGATTGTGCTGCATCGGTTTGCCTTTATTGGGGGTGATTTAGGTCGGTCTTGAGGTTCTTGTTAATGCAACTCAACTGCGATATCATACCAGCATCTATCGTAACTAACTTGCATTAAGACTAACTCCATGCCTTTGCCACGCAATCCAATTACAGCCGATTCGGAATGGGAAGTATTGATCCGCGCTAAGGGTCTGCGCGCTACTCGGGCTGCAGTATCAGTTCTCAAAACCATCCACAGCATGGATGTTCCTGTCTCCCATGATGATTTACAGCATTACCTCAGCCAGCAAAAGCCAGCCAGCGTAGTGGACTCGGTCACCCTGTATCGCATTTTGGATCGACTCAGTCACGTTAAGCTAATCGACAAGGTACTAGGCTCGGACCGAGTATGGCGTTATACCGGCGAGCGTGATCAGTTAAATGATTTGTACGAATGTGAATCGTGCCATCAGCACTTTAACCTGCCCCGGTCATCCCCATTAGTCACACTCTTAGAACAATTTAGCAATCAACTCAAGCGCAAGGGCGATGCTGCGTTTGCGATTTCATTTAACGTCCATGGGAGATGCAATGATTGTTCGTAAAGGAATTTATGTCCTCTGCTGCGTATTAGGCTCGGTAGCAGTGACTCCTTTGGCGTTTGCCCAGCAAAAGCACAGCCATGCGCATGAACATGGCAAAGGGAATTTAGAAATCACGCTGGATAAAAATCGCATCCTCAGCCGTTTTACTTCGCCTTTACAAGCCTTAGTCGGTTTTGAGCGCCCACCCAAAAACCAGACAGAAACAGATGCAATTGCTACTCTCAATCAGCGCTTACTGAATCCTGCCTCGCTTTTTAGTATGAACGCAGAAGCAGAATGTAAACCTACCATTCTAGAAAATAAAATCGTTCGCGATGCCGCCAACAAACATGCTGATTTGCATTATCAGCTGGAATTTGCTTGCGCCAAGCCTGCTGCCCTCAAGCAAATGACCATTCATCTTTTCAAAGACACAAAGCACTTAAAAGAAGTGCGAGTGGAGATCGTTGGCCCCAGTGGCCAAAAGTCCAGCACGGCTAGCCCTAAATCCAGCACGGTTGCGTTCAATTGACGGCAGTGCAATCTACGACTGCCATACGAGCAGTAGACCTGTCGTTTGCTTGGCCCAAGCAGAGGCCCCTGTATACCGATGTTTCATTTGAGCTTTATCCTGGCCAGAAATTATTGATCACCGGGCCTAGCGGCTCGGGCAAAAGCACCTTACTCAACTTATTGGCTGGAGTAGTAGAGCCCAGCTCCGGCTCGATCTGGATCCATGAAGAAAATATTCGCGGCTTAAGCGCATCTGCTAAAGATCAATTGCGCGGCGAGCAGATGGGTTTTATTTTTCAGCAATTCAATTTGTTGCCTTATATAAGTGTGCGCGACAACATTCTATTGCCCGTTCACTTGTTTTCTAAACGCAAAGCGGCAGCCCTTGCACAATTTGGCAGCCTAGAGCATGCCTTGCGCTATTATATGAATCACCTTAGTTTATCTGCCGATCTAGAAAACCAAGCGGCACACCGCCTATCGATTGGCCAGCAGCAACGGGTAGCTGCAGCACGGGCATTTATGGGTAAGCCATCGATTGTGATTGCCGATGAGCCCACCTCGGCTTTAGATGAAGCAAATCAAACGCAATTGCTCAAACTCTTTTTTGCATTGGCAGATGAACAGCAGACGGCCTTACTGATGGTCAGCCATGATCCACGGCTGTCCCCGTATTTTGATCGGCAATTGCAGATCGCCGAGATGGGTCAATCATGATTTGGCTGCGCCTCGCCATACAAAGCGCCCTTGCTCGTAAAGGGGCGTTATTGATTATGGTTCTATCTACCGCGATCTCGGTAGCGATTTTGCTCGGCGTATTAAAGATTCGAGACGATGCGAAAACGAGTTTTTCCAATGCTATTAGCGGTGTTGATTTAGTGCTTGGATCAAAGGGTAGTCCCGCTGAATTAATCTTATATAGCGTCTTTCATCTTGGCAAACCTACCAATACGATTCCAGCTCGCCTAGAAAAGGACATTGCCGCCATTACTGCGGTGGATTGGATTGTGCCGATTCAGCTGGGCGACAGTTACCGCAACTATCCGGTAGTGGGAACCAGCACTTTATTTTTTGAGAAAGTAAAGGCGCAAGGGCGTCCCTTAGTAATTCAAACGGGTAAAGCACTCACTAGCCCAGAATCGTTTGATGTGGTGCTGGGATCGCGTGTGGCGAAGAGCCTCGGGCTGACGCTATCGAATCAAATCGCGATCGCCCATGGATCAGGCAGTGGGCCTAAAAAAGACCATAGCGATTCGCCATTTAAAGTTGTCGGCATTTTAGAGGCAACCGGCACACCGATTGATCAGGCCTTATACATATCAACCCAAGCATTCGATGCCTTGCATGATATTCAGGATGGCAGTCAGTTGCAGTTTGCTAAGCTGGAGCCTAATTCCCGGGTCAATGCCTTTTTTATTGGATTAAAGAGCCGCGGCAGTATTTTTTCTGTGCGTCGCCAAATTGATGATTTAAAAAATGCCAATCTGATGGCGGTCATGCCGGGGGTTGCCCTTGATGACTTATGGTCCACCATGGAAGTAGCAGAAAATGCCCTTATCCTGATTGCCTATGGGGTTTTACTTACAACCATTTTGGGCATTACAGCAACCCTGTTAATTGCTCTTGATAACCGGCGTCGTGAGCTCGCTATTCTGCGCGCGATTGGCGCTAAGCCCCCGCAGATTCTCTTTTTTATTCTGACGGAGGCTTTCTTGGTTTGTATCATTGGTATTCTGGCAGGATGGGTTCTTTTGCAAGCCTTAATTGCCATCTATGCAGATCAGTTACGCACCGAGTGGGGCGTGGTATCGTCAATTGGACTTCCCAATGCAGCCGACCTGACATCGCTGTTGATTGTTTTATGTACCGTTTTATTGTTTGCAACGATTCCAGCTGCAAAGGCCTACAAAATGGCATTGCATGATGGATTAAACCCGCCATCACCATGAGACGACTCTTTTTACGCAAATGCCTTTTGTTAACTGCAGGGTTTTCTGCTGGCCTAATGCAGCCATTGCTTGCGCTAGCGAGTGCCTATAAAGAAATCGATTGGGAAGAATTAATTCCCGACGGTTGGCGCAAGCAGGTGATCTTGGAGCTGGCGCGGATGCGGCGCTTTGCCAATGCCGAGGACGGCGATCCAAAAGCCGAGCAAGCCTACGCTAAATTGAAGAAAACCTGGGATGCCGCCCCCATCGTCAAAAGCATGATTGGTAAAAAAGTACGCATTCCGGGTTACGTTGTGCCGCTCGATGCAGAGCGGATGCAAAGCAGTGACTTTTTGATCGTGCCGTACTTTGGCGCATGTGTGCATTCACCGCCGCCCCCAGCCAATCAAATTATTTTGGTTGTTCCGCTTAAAGGAACCCGAACCCGAACGATGGATGCCATTTGGGTAGAAGGAACCCTTGGCGAAGAGCGTACTTTCTCGGAAGCCGGGACGAGCGCATACGTCATCAAGGCTGATAAGGTGACGCCATATCGTTAAGGCCGCTTTATACCGCAAGCAGCTTACGGTATTTGATAGCCAAAGCTTCGTAATATAGCCTGCGCTTTGGGTGATTGCATAAACTGATACAGCGCAATGGCTTCTTGAGGTGCATTTTTCATCAGAACCATGCGTTGCCGGATTGGCTCATAGAGCGCAGGGTTTAAAACCAGATGCTGTGTTTCTTTCGCAACCCCTGGGGAAAGAGCTAAGGATAGGGCGGTAAAACCAAGATCGGCTGACCCGCTGGCAACATACATGGTTGCCATGCTGATGTTATCGCCATAGACCAGTTTGTCTTTGGCCAGGTCCCAGAGGCCTTCGGCTTTCAAGTAGTCGACTGCGGCTTTGCCATAGGGCGCTAGTTCTGGCTTTGCTATGGCAATCTTATTAGCTTGTTTGATTGCCTTCGCGAGCTCCGCTTTGCTATTGCCAAGCACAATTCCCTTCGATTTTTTACTGAGCAAGGCAATCTTACCGACGGCATAGACTTTGCCTTCATCCGCCGTCATCTTCCGCTTAACTAGCTCGAGCGGATAGCTCTCATCCGCCGAGATAAAGAGCGAAAATGGCGCGCCATTCAAAATCTGGGCAGTGATATTGCCGGACGATCCGTATACAACCCTAAAATCAGCCTTGTTGTCTGCTTTGAATTCATTTTGAATGGCAAGGAAGGCATCCTTCATATTGGCTGCAACGGCTATCGTGGTGACTTGGGCGTTGGCTGCGCTAAAAAACAAGGCGCACGAAAGAGCTAGGATGGATTTGATGAATGCCATGCATTCATCATAATCGAATCCCCATAGCAAAAAAAAGGCCCTAAACTGTCACAATCCCTTGAAATCACTACTAAATCGTCATACGATGATTTTCACGTAGTTCACTTAATCACATGAATCTGGAGGGAATATAGATGAGCACCACAAAGACTATTAAAAAATTAACTAAACAGCTCGATAAGCTCGATGCAACAAAAAGCGCTGTGTTAAAGAAGTTGGATAAGGCCAGGGCGTCTAAAGCAGCAAACGATGCCAAAAAAGAAGCTGTAAAACAGAAAAAAGCAGCCAAAAAGACAGCCGGTAAGAAAGTGGTCGTCAAAAAAATCGTAGCGAAGAAAGCCCCTGCAAAAAAAGTACCTGCCAAAAAAGCAGCAGCGAAAAGACCTGCAGCAAAAAAAGCCGCGGCAAAAAAGCCGTCAGCTAAAAAAGTGGCCCTGAAAGCAAGCCCTCCAGCGAATACTCTACCAACAGGCAATACTGGCGCTTAATGACCAAGAATGCACTTCAGAATTTTGATTCGAGCAAATACGAAACAGAACTGCGAACCTTGCAGATTGAGCTCGTAAAGGTACAGAAATCCCTGATTGCCAATGGCGATCAGATATTGGTTATCTTGGAGGGCCGCGATACTGCTGGTAAAGATGGCACGATCAAAGCGATTACCGAGCACCTGAGTCCACGTGAAACACGGGTGGTTGCTTTGGGCAAACCATCCGATGTGGAAGCGGATCAGTGGTACTTTCAGCGCTACATCGCTCAGCTACCTAAACGAGGTGAATTCGTCCTCTTTAATCGCAGCTGGTACAACCGAGCTGGTGTTGAGATGGTGATGGGGTTTTGCAGCAAGGCGCAATACGCTACATTCATTTCCGCTGTTAATCCGCTCGAATCGATCTTGATTCAGTCGGGCGTCACTGTACTTAAGTACTACTTGGATATTTCAAAGCAAGAGCAGAAGTTACGTCTTGACTCCCGTGAAAATGACCCCCTGAAGCAGTGGAAGATCAGCTCAATTGACCAGCAGGCCCAAAAAAAATGGAATGCATATAGCACCTACCGCAATGCCATGTTACTCAAGACCAGTACGGCAGAAGCGCCCTGGACTATCGTGCGCGCCAACAATAAAAAACAAGCGCACCTCAATTTAATTCGGGATCTCTTATCGCGCATTAATTACGCTGGTAAAGATAAGAAAATCACAGTGCCGGATCAAGGCATCGCGTTTCGATGGAATGGCAAAGTGAGTACTTTAGAAAAGTAGA
>JBIIGG010000054.1:0-8585 GCA_044236575.1 Polynucleobacter sp.
TCAATAATTAATTTTTACGGACAGCTTGGCCATCACGACACATGAGGCAGGCTGCAACAATGTCATCATCGGCAGCAGTCGGAATAGCGAGCTGCGCTTCTTTATTGATGATGAGTTTCATAAAGTCCAGTACGTTGCGCGCATAGAGTGCCGATGCATCTGCTGCAACCATGCTGGGTAAATTCGTATGACCAACAATTTTCACGCCATTCGCATCGACGATTCGGTCTGCGCGAGTGAGGGGGCAATTGCCAGAACCGTTTTCACCACGGCCTGCGGCCAAATCGATGACGACTGAACCGGGCTTCATCTTGGCTACGGTCTCACTGTGCAATAAGACGGGTGGCTTACGTCCTGGAATTAAGGCGGTTGCAATCACAATGTCGGCTTGCATAGCGCGCTCAGCAACCAAAGCAGCTTGGCGTTTCATCCACGACTCGGGCATCGGACGCGCATAGCCGCCAACGCCTTTGGCGATCTCGCGTTCTTCATCGGTCTCGTAGGGCACATCGACAAACTTAGCGCCAAGGGATTCGATTTGTTCTTTTGCAGCAGGGCGAACATCGGATGCTTCAATCACGGCGCCTAAGCGCTTGGCTGTCGCAATCGCTTGCAAGCCTGCAACGCCAGCACCCAAAATGAGGATGCGCGCTGCCTTAACGGTACCTGCAGCCGTCATCAGCATGGGCATAAAGCGCTGATATTCGTTAGCGGCGATCATCACGGCTTTGTAGCCTGCAATGTTGGCCTGAGAAGACAGCACGTCCATGCTTTGGGCGCGGGTGGTACGCGGCGCTGCTTCAAGGGCAAAGGCAGTAATGCCTTGGCTGGCCATGGCTGCAATCGCCTCGTTATCAAATGGATCCAGCATGCCAATTAGCACGGTACCGGATTTGATTTGCTTCAGTTCGTCGGCCTGGGGGCTGCGAACTTTAAGCACCATCTCCGCTGCAAAAGCGTCGGCAGCGCTACCGATGGTGGCGCCAACGGCTTCATAGGCTGAATCTGGGACACTGGCGCCGTTACCAGCACCCGATTGAATAATGAATTGATGACCTTGGCTGATCAGCTTTTTGACCGTCTCCGGTGTGGCTGCAACCCGAGTTTCCCCCGGTCTGGTTTCTAGTGGCACTCCAATGCGCATGGCATGTCTCCGAAAGCAAATAATTTAGAAAAGCGGTATTAGTTAAAGTAGCTTGGCCTTGTGAGCGCACTTACCCATTGCGTTCGTAATTTCTTTTTATTGGTGTGTATCCAACGTAAGACTTTTACAATGGGGAACCGGTAACTTAAGTGTAATTCTCTCATTTTTCGATGATCGACCTTCAATCTTCCGCAATTCCGCTGTCTCAGCCCTCAAAAATCGTGGTGGGGATGTCTGGGGGCGTGGATTCGTCCGTAACGGCTTGGCTTTTAAAACAGCAAGGCTTTGAAGTTATTGGACTTTTTATGAAAAACTGGGAGGATGACGACAATAGCGAGTATTGCTCAAGCCGCCAAGATTGGCTTGATGTGGTGTCGGTTGCTGACCTGATTGGGATTGACGTAGAGGCAGTGAACTTTGCTGCAGAGTACCGGGAGCGGGTTTTTGCTGAATTTTTACGCGAATACAGCGCCGGCCGTACCCCCAATCCCGATGTCTTGTGTAATGCCGAAATCAAATTTAAGGCCTTTTTAGACCATGCCATGGCCTTGGGCGCAGATGCCATTGCCACCGGGCACTACGCTAGAGCAAGGCACGCCGTAGAGGGCGTACAGCTACTAAAGGGACTCGATGCCAGTAAGGATCAAAGTTATTTTTTACATCGCCTGAGCCAGCAGCAACTGGCAAAGGTAATGTTTCCGCTAGGTGAAATGGCCAAGACTGAAGTCCGCAAGTTGGCTGACCAAATCGGTTTACCAAACGCACGTAAAAAAGATTCGACTGGCATTTGTTTTATTGGCGAGCGGCCGTTTCGCGAGTTTCTCAATCGCTACCTGCCGACTACCCCGGGCCCGATTAAAACCCCGGATGGCAAGACGGTCGGTGAGCATATGGGCTTGGCATTCTTTACGCTCGGTCAGCGCAAAGGGATTGGGATTGGCGGTAGCCAAGATGGCAATGGCGATGCCTGGTATGTCGCGCGCAAAGATATGGCGAGTAATACCTTGTATGTCGCGCAAGGCCACGAACATCCTTGGCTCAGCAGTCAGCACTTAAATGCAATTGATAGCAGCTGGATTAGTGGCTCAGCTCCGTTGGCAGGAGGTTATGCAGCCAAAACACGCTATCGCCAAACGGATGCTCATTGCACACTACGAATTGCGCCTACTGGATTCGCTCTGCAATTTGCGGATTCGCAGTGGGCGATTACTCCCGGTCAATCTGCTGTGGTGTACGACGGTGATATTTGCTTGGGCGGCGGGATTATTTCTGCGAGCCCAGAATAGCCCCAAGCCTCTAAGTCTTAAGCCGCCGGTGGGACCGTGTCTTGAAAAGACTGCCGCTGCATGAGCAGCTGATGCAGTTGATCTAAATTGGGATACGGCGTGCGCCAATCCACGGATGGAAAGCGAAAATCCAAATACCCTAAGGCGCAGCCTACTGCGACATCTGCCAGACTAAATTGATTGTTGTGGCAGTAATTGGATTCACCCAGACCAATCGACATACTTTTCAGGGCCGCATCGATTTTGCCCATTTGGCGTTCGATCCAGGCAGGACTTTGCTGCTCTGCGGGCCGCCAGGTTGCTTCTAGCCTTGCCAAAATACCGGCATCCATGAGCCCATCCGCCAATGCTTCCCAGGTTTTAACCGCGGCACGATCGCGTCCATCGGCCGGAATTAACTTCCCAACCGGACTCAAGGTATCGACGTATTCCACGATGACCCGAGAATCAAAAACGGCGCTGCCATCGTCCATCACTAGGCAGGGAATCTTGCCGAGGGGGTTGGTTTGGACAATGGTGGTTTCTGGAGCCCAGACATTTTCGAGGACAAAATCGGCCTCGATCTTCTTTTCGGCAAGGACAATCCGTACTTTACGGGCGTAAGGGCTGGTAAGTGATCCAATTATTTTCATAGCGTTGGAGTATAGCCGCCTCATGAGGGGGCGACCCAATAACGCTTTAAAATAAGGTCTTATCGATTACACCCCAAAAAGGCAGGACCGTGAGCCAACCGATTAGCACTTTAAACGCCTTATCCCCGCTCGATGGGCGCTACGCCAGCAAGCTGGATGCATTGCGACCCTGGTTGTCCGAGTCTGCGTTCATGAAGCAACGCGTCTTCGTAGAGATTCATTGGCTCTTGGCTCTGGGGTCTGCGGGCCTAGCTGATGTGCCGCCCATCTCTAAAGCCGATGCGGATTTTTTATTATCCCTGGCCAATTCATTTACCGATGCCGATGCACAGCGCATTAAAGAAATCGAAGCCGTGACGAATCACGATGTGAAGGCGGTGGAGTATTTCTTAAAAGAAAAAGTATCGGGCCGCCCTGACTTGCTTAAGGCAAGCGAGTTCATTCACTTTGCCTGCACTTCGGAAGACATTAACAATACCGCGCACGGCTTGATGTTGCGCGGTGCGCGCGATACGGTATTACTACCCCAGCTGCGCAAAATCCACGATGCCCTAACTGAATTGGTGCTGGCCAATGCTGCCGTACCGATGCTCTCGCGCACGCATGGCCAGCCGGCTTCGCCTACCACCCTGGGTAAAGAAATTGCCAATATTGCCAAACGATTGGAGCGTGCGATCACTGCGATCGCAGCAGTCCCTTTACTCGGCAAAATGAATGGTGCAGTCGGTAACTACAACGCACACCTATCGGCTTACCCCGATTTTGATTGGGAGAAGTTTGCGCGCGAAGTCGTGGAGCAGCGCCTGGGCTTGCAGTTCAATCCGTATACGATTCAGATTGAGCCGCACGACGGTATGGCAGAGTTGTTTGATGCGATTGCGCGCGCCAACACCATCTTGCTGGATATGGACCGCGACTTTTGGGCCTACATTTCCTTGGGTTATTTCAAACAGCGCACCAAGGCTGGAGAAATTGGTTCGTCCACTATGCCGCATAAAGTCAATCCAATTGATTTTGAAAACTCCGAAGGTAATCTCGGCGTTGCCAATGCCCTGCTGCGTCACCTCGCTGAAAAGTTGCCGCTCTCACGCTGGCAGCGTGATTTAACCGACTCCACCGTCTTGCGTAATTTGGGCCCTGCATTTGGCCACAGTGTTTTGGCCTACGACAGCGCCATGCGCGGCATTGGTAAGCTTGAAGTTAATACCGCAGCGATTGCAGCCGATCTGGATGCGTGCTGGGAAGTTTTGGCGGAGCCAGTGCAAACCGTGATGCGCCGCTATGGCATCGAAAATCCCTACGAACAATTAAAAGAATTAACCCGCGGCAAAGGGATTAATCAAGCCGATCTGCAGGTATTTATTCGGGGCTTAGCGATTCCGGAAGATGCAAAGGCTCGTTTACTGGAAATGACGCCATCCAGTTATCTGGGTAAAGCAATCGAGCTCGCTCAGCGCCTCAAAAAGTGACGCCAGCTAGCCCAGAGCCTGCATTGCTGCAAGTGACAGTGGATCGCCCTTGGCTCTGGTTTGCCTGCTACCAACTCGGGTGGCATGTTTTGTTGCCACTCGTGCTGCTACGACTGTGGTGGCGCGGGCGAAAAGATCCTGGCTACCGCCAAGCGATTGCGGAGCGGTTTGGTTTTGGTCCAAATATTCAGACGGGAGCCATTTGGATACATGCGGTATCCGTCGGCGAAACCAGAGCAGCCCAACCCCTGATTGAAGCCTATTTGCAAGAGGGCAAATCCATTTTGCTGACGTGCATGACGCCCAACGGCAGACGCACTGGCGCCTCTATTTTTGCAGAAGCTATTGCCCAGGGCCGTTTGCAGCAAGTGTATTTGCCCTACGACCTCTGCTGGTCCGTAGAGCGGTTTTTAAAAGAAGCCAAGCCAAGCTTGGGTTTATTTATGGAAACCGAAGCATGGCCAACCATTGTGTTTCGTGCTGCTGAAATCAAATTGCCGGTCTTTTTAATCAACGCCCGCTTATCAGAGCGCAGTGCACGCCGCGTTGCGCGCTTTGGTAATGCAGGACGGTCTTTGTTTCAGGCATTCGCCGGTATTTTGGCGCAGACCGAACTCGATGCAGGGCGTTATCGGGCGCTGGGTGTGAGGCATTGTGAGGTCGTTGGTAATCTAAAGTTTGATGTAGTGCTAGATCCCATCTTGGTAGAGCATGGCCTTGCATGGCATGCGCATTTAGAAAAAAACAATCGCCGAATGGTTTGCGCTGCAAGCACCCGCGAGGGTGAAGAAGCAATCATTCTAGAGGCGTGGCAAGCAGTGCTGCAAATGCACGCTGATCAATCAAACTTAACATCAGCGCCACAGCCCTTGCTGTGCATCGTGCCGCGTCACCCCGAGCGCTTTACTGAAGTGGCTGAGCTAATTCGTACTTCCGGGCTGGCTGTATTGCGCCGCTCTGAAATCAATTTAGGCACTGCAGATTTACATAAGTTAGCTGACCCTACCGCGGCAGTGGTGCTGGGCGATTCGATGGGCGAGATGCCTTTGTATTACAGTGCCTCTGATTTAGTGGTGATGGGCGGAAGCCTGATGCCACTGGGCGGTCAAAACTTGATTGAAGCCTGCGCTGCAGGCTGTCCCGTTCTACTCGGGGCGCATACCTTTAACTTTCAGCAGGCAAGCCAAGATGCAATTGATTGTGGTGCTGCAATACGGGTGGACGGCAGCGGATTACTTTCGACTGCATTGGCAGCTGCGATGAACCGCATACTGCAAGATAAACAGCAGCGCCAAGCAATGGGGGAAGCAGCTTTACGATATGCCGCAAATTATCGAGGTGCGACCACGAGAATCATGGCCACACTCAAGGCACGAACGACTTAAACGGTAGCGCCGTAGTTGGGATCGTCTTTGCGCGTTGGATCGTCTGGCTTTTTATCATTCTTAATTAAGTCTTCGCGCTTAATTCCGAGCCACATTGCAATTGCAGCCGCCACGAATACCGAAGAATAAATACCAAACAAAATACCGATGGTCAGGGCTAGCGCAAAGTAAAAGAGGGTGGGCCCACCAAATAAGAGCATCGCCAATACCATCATCTGGGTACTGCCGTGCGTGATGACAGTACGGCTAATGGTGCTGGTAATTGCGTTATCAATCACTTCAGGGGTAGTCATCTTTCGGTACTTACGGAAGTTCTCGCGTATGCGGTCAAAAATAACCACCGACTCATTTACGGAGTAGCCTAGAACTGCCAAGACCGCAGCCAATACCGAGAGCGAGAATTCCCATTGGAAGAAGGCAAAAAAGCCGAGGATGATGACCACATCGTGCAAGTTAGCAAGGATGCCGGCAATCGCAAATTTCCACTCAAAGCGGAACGAGAGGTAAATCATGATGCCAATCACCACGAAGGCAAGGGCTTTTAAGCCATCAATCGCTAATTCTTTGCCGACCTGAGGGCCGACAAATTCAACGCGTTGTAACTTGGCTTGCGTGCCGTCCTCAACCAAAGCCTTCATAACGACTACGCTTTGATCAGCAGAGGAAATGTTTTTCCCCTCGGCATCTTTCTGCAAAGGCAGGCGAATAATAATATCCCGCGAGCTGCCAAAGTTCTGGATTTGGGTATCGGTGTAGCCAAGCTTTTCTACTTTCTTGCGAATCGACTCAAGCGGTGCAGTTTGTTGGTAGCTGACCTCCATGACGGTACCGCCGGTAAATTCAATCGACAGGTGCAAACCATTTTGCCAAAGGAAAAAGACTGCAGCTAAAAAAGAGGTGAATGAAATGGCATTGAGAATCAATGCATGGCGCATGAAGGGGATGTCTTTTTTGATGCGGAAAAATTCCATGGCTTATTTCTCCTTCGCACGCCAGATTTGGCCGATCGAAATTTTCTGCAACTTCTTTTTTCTGCCGTACCAGAGGTTAACCACGCCGCGCGAGAAAAATACCGCCGAGAACATGGAAGTCAAAATACCCAAGCAATGCACCACCGCAAACCCCTTGATGGGCCCAGAGCCAAAAGCCAGCAAGGCTAAGCCAGCAATTAGGGTTGTAATATTCGAATCTAAAATAGTCGCCCAGGCCTTATCAAAGCCAATTGCAATCGCAGTGCTGGGGGCAACGCCTTGGCGTAGCTCTTCCCGAATGCGCTCGTTAATCAGAACGTTGGAATCAATTGCCATACCTAATGCCAATGCCATCGCTGCAATGCCAGGCAAGCTTAAGGTTGCCTGCAGCATCGATAGAAGCGAAATCAGTAGCACGATGTTGACTGCCAGGGCAGTGACTGAGAAAAAGCCAAACAGCATGTAATACGCGATCATGAAAATCGCGATTGCAATAAAGCCAAAGATCAGCGAAGTAAAGCCTTTCTCAATGTTCTCAGCACCTAGGCTGGGACCAATGGTGCGCTCTTCAATGATTTCCATTGGGGCTGCCAGTGAGCCTGCGCGCAATAGCAGGGCAAGGTCATTGGCACTTTCGGTGGTGGGCTGGCCCGTAATCTGAAACTTGGAACCAAACTCGCTTTGAATGGTGGCAATGGTAAGCACTTCGCCTTTACCTTTTTCAAACAAAATCATGCCCATGGGTTTGCCAATATTTTCACGGGTGACTTCCTGCATTACGCGGCCACCGGCCGCATCGAGTGAGATATTGACGGAGGGGCGCTGATTTTGGTCAAAGCCAGCACTCGCATCGGTAATACGATCGCCACTAAAAATAACCGACTTCTTAAATACACCCAGACGGCCTTCGCCAAAGCGGAATACATCCATGCCGGGAGGAACCGGATCGCCAACCGCAATGGTCGATACCAGCGGATCAGCAAGGCGGGATTCGAGGGTGGCAGTGCGGCCAATAATATCTTTGGCACGAGCAGTATCTTGTACACCAGGCAATTGCACGATGATGCGATCAACGCCTTGCTGTTGAATCACTGGCTCTTTTACAGCTAATTCATTTACGCGTTTATTGAGTGTGATGATGTTTTGCTTTACCGCGCTGTCTTGCACTTCTTTGAGCGAGCTTGGTTTGAACTGCCCAAGAAGGCGAGCGCCACCAGCCTGGGCATTTAGTTGCCATGTGAGGTCAGTTTGCGAAGCTGTTAGCAGTGTCTTGGCTTTTTCTGCTTCTTCAGTGCTACCAAATTGAATGGTGATGAAATCATTACCGCGCTCAATGCCTTGATGGCGAATATTCTTTTCACGCAATTGGCTGCGAATGTCACCCGCAATGGCCAGCACCTTTTTCTGCACCGCGCCTTGCATATCAACTTGCAGCAGAAAATACACACCACCGCGCAGATCGAGGCCCAGCGGCATTGGCATGGCATTAATGGAGCTGAGCCAATGGGGTGTGTTGGAGAGTAAATTTAAAGCAACCGTAAAGCTGGAGTCGTTTGGATCGGAATTCAGTTTTTGCTGCAATAAATCCTTGGCTAGTAACTGAGTATCCGTACTATCAAAACGGACCTTCACCGACCCCACATTACCAGTGCGCTCAAAAAACATGCCTGTAATGGGTATGGAGGCATCCGCTAATAT
>JBIIGG010000055.1:0-8455 GCA_044236575.1 Polynucleobacter sp.
CAGATCAAGCTCATTGGTATTAATCCCAAAAGCAATACCATTTTGAGGCAGAGTGGCCGGCATTCCAATGCCATAGGCTTGTCGTACTGGACTTCCGGTAGCAGAGTTGCCTTGCATAAAAATACGCTCACCAATTTGACCGGACCAACTCAGCATGCTGCCCCCACTTTTTTGATCTGGGTTGCTTTTTAAATCCAAGCGGGCAGTGAGAGGAGTATTGATTACCTTATTTAAGGGCGCTGGGGCACTTAAGCCAAATGCATTGAGATTAAAGCGGACATTACTATCGATATTGGATTTGTCTATACGAACTTGGCCGTCATAGTTAATTCTGCCTGTCATTGCATTCAACAAAGGAAAAAAGGCAGAATCGCTTTTATCTGCCAGGTGTTTTTTTAGTTCATTTGTATTGATGCCGCCAGCAATCGTCATTAGCTTTTCGGTTCCTTTCGCTGACTGACTGGTCACCTGGAGGTTACCACCCAAAACTTCGGCACGGATCGTTTCCGGCACCGGAAAGTCATCCTGTATTCGCAAGCTACCTTTGGTATTTAGCAACGGTGGAAAGTCAGACCACTGCATTCGATTACCCAATAAAGTTAAGCGAATGTCGAGATCGGGATCTTTTGATCCCGATAGTGGAATTGCTAAATCGACGGTTAAATTAGCAGGGCCGCTGACACTGAGTAATTTCGCAACGGAGGGCCGCTTCTGCAAAATGGGGGTGGGTTTGATGTAGTCCAGCAATTCATTTAGGTCGCCACTAGCGGAGCCCGTTACTTTTAGATCTGAATTTGGCGCGTTTATGTCATCGATCGTGGCTTGAATCGATTGCAACAGAACATTTTGGTAGTTTGCTTTATCCACTCGCACTTTCAGGGCCGACTCCTTCATCATCACTGCGCCGCTGATATTGGTAAATGCTGGCCAGCTACCCTGACTGACGGGAAGCGTTGGAACAGGATTAAAAGTCGTATTTTTAATTGGCAGATTAAGTGTGAACTCGCCTGGGAATTTAGCAGAGTAGGGAATTTGATTTGGATCCCCTTTAATCGATAAGCTGCCTTTTTGAATTTCACCAGCAGCAAATGCTTTACTCAGATAGGTGCGCGCATCGCGATCCATTTCGACTGGAAGATACCGATGCGCCTCAGTAAGTGTGGCGCGCTCAAATTGCATATTCAGGGTCAGCGAGTCGGTTTGCTTAGGGTCGCCAAAGAGGTAGTTGGCAGTTAGGGATGCGCTGAGATCGGGATTACTGAATGCAACATTTTTCCCGCTGATTTGCCATTGCCCCTTGATCTTTTGCCAAGCAATCTGACCTTTTGCAGTTTTAAGTTTGAGTTTTGGATCCACTAAAAAGCCGCTGATATCGAGCTCGAGATTCGGGGAATTAAATATCAGGCTGCCTTGCTTTTCGTTGGTCTCCAACCGGCCCGTTAAGTTGGTCACGCTCGGTAAAACATTGCGTGGTCCTAGGAAGCGAAAATTGCTTAAGTCTGCCTTGATCGACAGGGCCAAATTGGCATTCGGTAACCAGGTTTTGGGTAGCGGTAGGGCGGAGGTTTTTTCAGACCACTGGATGTCGACGTTCTCGAGTAGCCCACTTGCTTTTGAGCCTGCAATGATGCGGTGCAGTTTATTGGGTAGCGGTAGATTGAGCGCAAACAAAGTGGCATCATCGACGCTGATTCGGGGAGATGAAAAACCAAACTCTCGGATTTCTTCACCAGCTTTGGTTGGAGTCCAATAAAACGACATCGGGCTTAATTGCTTCAGGGGGGAATTTTTAGAACTACCAAAATCCCGCCACGCTAACTTTTTACTCGTCACGGAAACCACTTTTCCTTTGGAGGTTTCCTGGATTTCTGCCTCGAGTCGGCCAAACTCCAATAGATCGCGCTCCTGTTTAAATTGAACGCGTAAGTCATCTGCAAAGAGCAGGGCATCACCGCCACTTAATCTGCCCTTATTGAGACTTACAAAACCACGCGACTCCAGAATGCCCTCGAGCATGGATAGAGGTAGCTTAAAGTCGAGCGCTAAGCGATTGAGATTGAGCCCTTTAAAGTCCCAGGTAAATTGCCCGTTCCATTTACGCCAATTACCGGGCTCACCACCAAACCCGTGTTTAAAGTCTGCGCTTAAGCGTAATGGGCTTGGATTGCTAGGCAGATAAGCCACTAAGTCAATCAGGTGATCACGGAGGCCATTGGAAATCATTAGGGACTCAATGCGAACATCGGTATCCAATTTTTTCTTTTCGCGATCCCGCCAGTGAATCACTGCATTGCTTAACTGAATGGCGTTTTGTGCCAAGAGCCAATCACTGCTGGCATGACCACTTTTGTTTGGATCGAGCGCAATACCCGCAATCGAAATAACTCCAGCTTGATTGCGCTCAGCAGTGAGCTCAGCATTGCTGATGGTCAACTGCTCAAAATACGGGGCAAGGTGATAAAAGGACAGCAGGCTGAGTTCGCCCGACAGGGATTGGATGTTCAGCACAGGTAAATTTTTTGTTGCATCACTAACCTTGCCTGCGTTCTTAGCATAAAACCGCAATCCGTCGATCTCAAATTCAGGCCGTAGACCATCCCAAGTGACACGCACATCATCCATCGTGACCGTAACGCCCAGCCGGGATCCCACGAGCTTTTCTAAGGCTGGTTTGGATTTTTCAATCTGCGGCCATACGAGATAGCGCACCCCAAAGTGAAGGCTAACGGCAAGCACGGCCACTGCAAGCAGTACCTTTATTAGGCGCTTAAACCAGCGTGACCATTTTGGGGTGACAAAGCTGCCTTTAATGCCACTAACTAGGGAGCTCAAGGTAAATTTACGCAACATATACCCTATTATCCGTCAGCCCAGCCCGGAATGGCTATGATTCGGTATGGCCTCGCCTCATCAACCAATCGACTTTTTACAGCGGCATTCTGTATTTGCTAGCCGCTGGTTGCAGGCACGCCCCGATTGGACCTCTTGGCTTTTAGAGCATCAAGCTCAGCCGGTCAATTTAGCTGCGATTAAGGCCTTACTTGAGCCAGCGCATGGCATCGCTGCTGAGCCTGAATTGGACGAAGGTAGGCTCATGACGGAGCTGCGCCTAGCCCGCCAGAAATTAATGCTGTGTTTGGGTTTGCGTGATTTGAGTCGGCAAGCGCCATTGGCCGAGGTGACTGAAGCGCTGAGTTTGTTTGCGGAGCAGTCCGTCGCAATAGCCTTGGAGGCGATCCGCGCCGACTTAAAGATCCGCTTCGGTATCCCGTGGTATTCAGAAGGCAATTGTGAGGTCCCGCTGATGGTGGTTGGCATGGGTAAGCTCGGCGGTTATGAGCTCAATCTATCGTCAGACATCGATTTAATTTTTCTCTATGAGTACGAAGGCGATACCCAAGGCGGTCAAAAAAGCCTTTCGAATCACGAGTGGTTTACTCGAATGGGCAAACGCTTAATTAAGATCATTTCGGAGCACGATGCCAATGGGTTTGTTTTTCGGGTAGACATGCGGTTGCGGCCGAATGGTGACTCTGGCCCCTTGGTCTGCAGCTTGGACATGCTTGAGGTATATCTGACAGTACAGGGCCGCGAGTGGGAGCGTTATGCCTGGATCAAAGGACGACTAATTTATCCGCTAGCCAGCTCGGCGGACCATGGGCGTTGCGAAAAAGCATTGGATCAACTCATTCGCCCATTTGTTTATCGGCGCCACTTGGATTATGGCGTGATTGCAGCGATTCGGGATTTGCACACCCAGATACAGCGCGAGGCAGAAAAACGCAGCGCCAATCGCCACGGCAGATCCCACGATATCAAGCTGGGACGAGGCGGCATTCGTGAAATTGAATTTTTAGCGCAAATGTTTCAATTGATGCGCGGCGGCACAGACCCACGATTTCGGATTAGACCCACCTTGCAAGTACTGCAGTTAATTGCCCAGCAGAATCTGTTGCCGGAGAATGAGGTGCATGATTTAAGCCAGGCCTATATTTTCCTGCGTCGCCTCGAGCACCGCATTCAGTTATGGGAAGATCAGCAAACCCACTATTTTCCTGAAGAGGCAGAATCCCGATCTCGCCTGGCAGAGGCCATGACCGGACCGAATGGCAATGCCAGTAATGACTTACCGCAATTTTTGGAAGAGCTGAATCGCCATCAAGATCGGGTTGCACGCTTGTTTGAAAAAGCGTTTGTACTGGATGACAAAACACGCCTTGATACCGAATCCATTGCATCCGATTGGCAGCCCAATTGCGAGCGTTACCCAGAAGCGTGCCAGCGTTGGCAGACTTGGCTGGAAAGCTCAAAACAGCGCAGCTTGCCAGAAAAAAGCCGACACATCTTTAATAATTTGATTTGCAAGGCGGCAGAGCAGTTGGAGCAAGATGCAATTGACCCTGCGGTAGCAGATCAAACCTTACTGCGCTTCTTTGATCTATTGGAGGCAATTGCGCGGCGTAGCGCATACCTGTCCATATTGGCCGAATACCCCAGCGCCCTGCATAACATTTTGGCTTTATTGCAGGCTTCGCAATGGGGCGCAAGTTACTTAAGTCGCCACCCCCATTTGCTGGATTACTTACTCGCTACCCGTTCCGAATCCGAACTCGTGAACCACCCGGAGGTCTATTGGAAGGGCATTAAGGCCGATTTAGATATGCGCCTCGATGACGCTCTAGCAGATGGCGATGGCGCAGCCGAGCACGCCATGGATATTTTGCGAGTGACCCACCATACCGAAACCTTCATTACGCTGTTGGCCGATTTGGGAATAGGTATTGCCAAGCCTTTAAGCGTTGAAGCGGTTAGTGATCGCCTGTCTGCCTTGGCCGATTTAATTCTGCAGGCGAGCTTTGAGCGGATTTGGCCGGGCGTGGCCAAGAAATTTGATTTAGACCCCGCCCTCCCATCGTTTGCCGTGATTGCTTATGGCAAATTGGGCGGCAAGGAGTTGGGATACGCATCGGATTTGGATTTGGTTTTTCTATACGATGAAAAAGAAGCCCAAACCGATGCAGCGCATTTCCCGGCTCAGGAAGTTTTCTCATTGTTAGCTAAACGCATGATTAATTGGTTGACGACGCATACTGCTGCAGGCACCCTTTTTGAAATCGATACCCGCTTGCGGCCCAATGGTTCGGCTGGCTTTTTAGTCACAAGTCTGGATTCATTTCGCAAGTATCAGTTTCGCGAGGGCGACAATGCCGCTTGGGTTTGGGAGCATCAGGCCTTAACGCGTGCCCGCTTTGCTGCCGGCAATATCCAAGTAGCACCGCAGTTTGATGCGATTCGATCCGATGTGTTAAGTCAGATGCGCGATGTCGCTGCTTTGCGCTCAGAGATTTTGAGTATGCGTCGCAAAGTGCATGCTGGACATCCCAATCCCAGTACTCAGTTTGACCTAAAGCACGATGCCGGGGGTATGGTCGATATTGAGTTCATTGTGCAATTTCTGATATTGGCTTATGCGCACCAGCATCCTGCGCTGATTGGTAATTTGGGGAACATTGCATTGTTAGGTATTGCTGCGAACGCAGGGCTGATTCCGGATTCATCCGCGATTGCGGTGGCCGATGCGTATCGTCTGCTGCGCGAACAGCAGCACCGGTTGCGCTTAGATGGGGCCGAGAAAACCCGAGTTGATTTGGCACTTCACCCGGATCTTTTGCAGGCGCGCACCGCAGTCAGTGCTTTGTGGGAATCGATTTTTCAAGATACATCGAACGACTGATAGCGTTACCCCAAACAAAACAACCCAGTTTAATTTTGTTCTAGTAGCTCACGGGCATGGCGCCGGGTTGTATCGGTAATGGTTGCGCCGCCGAGCATGCGGGCAATTTCTTCAACACGCTCATTGCGGCCCAGCGTACTGACCTGTGACAACGTTGTATTACCTGCTTGGGATTTGCTGACCTTGAGGTGATGATTCCCTTGCGCAGCAACCTGAGGTAAGTGGGTCACGCAAATGATCTGATGGGATTCACCCAGTTGGCGCAGGAGTTTTCCGACTGTTTCAGCAACGGCGCCACCAATGCCAGCGTCGACTTCATCAAAAATTAAGGTGGGCGTAAATGAAGCTTTACTGGTGATCACGCTAATGGCCAAGCTAATGCGGGCAAGTTCACCGCCAGAAGCAACTTTGGCAAGGGAGCGCGGAGTGCTACCTGCATGACCTGCCACCTGAAATTCGATTTGCTCAAGCCCGCTAGCACCACCTTCGGACAAGGGAAGAAGGGCAATCTCCAGTTGACCGCCGGCCATGGATAAATCTTGCATCGCCAAGGTCACTTCTTTGCTGAGTTGGCTTGCTGCTTTGCTGCGTTTTTGGGACAGTTGCTTTGCCACTGTGAGATAGACCTCTTCTGCTTGCTTTACTTTATTACGAAGTGCCTCGATGTCTTGCGCGGCAGTTAAGGCGTGCAAGTGGTCTGCGGTATCGGTCAGTAATTGCGGCAATGTATCGGCATCCACTTTGTATTTACGCGCAGCGCTATGTAAATTCTGCATACGGGTCTCGAGCTGGGCTAAGCGCTCTGGATCAAGGTCTAACTTTTGCAAATAGCGGTTTAGGCCATGCACAGCTTCATCCACCTGAATCTGTGCGGACTCTAGTGCATCTGCAATGTCTTTTAAGTTGGCGTCGTGTTCGAGCAGGTCCTGCATGACTGCATTCATCTTGGACAGAGAGGAATCAACGGAGTGATCGGATTCGCTCAGGATCATGATTGACTCTTGGCAGCCACTAATGATTTTTGCTGCATTAGCCAATCGGCTATGGTCACTTTGGATGGTGAGCCACTCTCCAGCAATGGGCGCTAGCTCCGTTAATTCTTCCAATTGCCACTCGAGGCGCTCGCGCTCTCTAGCAAGATCTTGGCCGGCATTTTCTGCTTGGGCCAGTTGCTTGCGCAAGTCATGCGCCGTCCGAAAAGCCTTACTGACATCACTCACCAGTGCGCTCAGACCCGCATGCCGATCAAGCAAGTCACGCTGCGCACCTCCTTTTAGTAAGAGCTGATGGGCATGTTGACCGTGGATATCCACCAATTGGTCGCCTGCCTCGCGCAATTGGGTGAGCGTGGCAACGCTGCCATTAATAAAGGCGCGACTACGGCCATTGCTTTCGACGATGCGTTTTAAAAAAAGACTTTGGCCTTTGTCCTCACTGGGAAATCCATTCTCATCAAGCCAGGTGGCAATCGCTGCTTGTGCATCACCATCAATCTGAAAGAGGGCACTAATCTCGGCGCGGTTGCTGCCTTCTCGAATTTGACTGCTGTCGGCACGCTCACCCAAGACCAGGCCAAGGGCATCGAGCAAGATGGACTTGCCGGCCCCAGTTTCGCCGGTAAGTACCGTAAACCCCGATGTGAAATCAAGCTCAAGTGCGTCGACGATGACGAAGTCACGAAGGGCTATGGTTTGCAGCATGGGTCTAGAGTACTAAATAAAGGGGATTCAGAATGTCGATGGATACTCATTCCAATGTAGCTTCTCACGCAAAGTTCTGTAGTCACTATGACCGCGGGGATGCAATAAAGAAATGGTTTTTTCGGATTGGCACACGTCAACCCGATCGCCGACTTGCAGATGGGTGAGGGACTGCATATCAAAATTAACGATGACCTCGCGCCCACTAATAACCTCAATGCTGGTTTTTGCATCTTGTGGCAAGACAATGGGTCGATTGGAGAGGGCATGGGGCGCAATCGGTACAAGCAAAATACCCGCAACCCGGGGATGCAAGATGGGGCCTCCTGCGGATAGTGCGTATGCGGTTGATCCGGTTGGTGTAGACACGATCAAACCATCGGAGCGCTGGTTATACATAAACGAGTCATTGACCTTGACTGCCAATTCCACCATGCCGGATATTCCGGAGCGGTTGACAACCACATCATTTAAGGCGAGTGCGCGATTAATCACCTTGCCGTCGCGCAGGACAACCGCATCGAGCAGGGTGCGCTCATCGGCTTCATAGTGGCCTGCGATGATTTCCGTAAGAACGGGTTTGACATCCTGAATCGGAATATCGGTCATGTAGCCCAGGCGTCCTAAGTTAACTCCTACCAAAGGTACTTTGCTGCCCGCAAGCTGACGCCCAATACCGAGCATGGTGCCATCACCCCCCAACACAATCGCCAAATCGATCGAACCAGCAAAGTCCTCTACTTTTTTATGGGGATAGTCATTAATCTGGGTATTTTTTGCGGTTTCAGCCTCGAGAAAGACTTCGCATCCTCGCCCCAGCGCCAGCTTGGCCAGTTCGTGCAAATGATCCGCAATGCCATCCGCCTGGTATTTGCCAACAAGCGCAATCCGGCCGAAGCCTTTTGGGTGATTTGGGGAAGAAGGGCTTACCATATCAAGATTAAACCATAGGCATAAAATAAAGCCCACCATGGATGACCGCTCCCGCGCCCTCTTAAAAACCCTCATTGAGCGATACATT
>JBIIGG010000007.1:0-29542 GCA_044236575.1 Polynucleobacter sp.
GCTGGAGGGCTACCCCGATACGGCAAATGAACCATATAGGTTTTAGTCATCGATTTAAATAGTTCACCAGCCATATGAATCGAGGTGCCATTTCCGCTTGATGCCATATTCACCTTCCCGGGATTAGCACGGGCATAGCGAATCAAATCATTCACACTATTAATATTGTTGCGCTTGGCCCAATCGGGATTGACCACCAAGACGTTCCCAAATTCTGCCACCAACGTTACAGGCGCAAAATCTTTGATCGGATCAAATGGTAGCTTACCGCCACCTTGGGTATACAAGGGCTGATTAATTCCATGCGTGCCCACCGAGCCCATTAACCAGGTATAGCCATCCGCCGGTGCTTTAGCAACTAGTTCAGCACCAATATTTGCGCCAGCTCCTGGTTTATTGTCAATCACAATATTCCATTTAACCAAGACCCCCAACTCGGCAGCTAAAGGTCTAGCGATATTATCGGTTGCACCGCCGGGAGGAAATGGGATTACATAACGTATCGGTTTATTTGGAAACTGACTCTGTGCATGAGCACCACCGAAACCAAAGCTTGCAAGAAAAATAAATGGCAAGACTAATCTTAGTAATCGGCTAGGCGAATGAAAACCAGTAAATGCTGCCCTTTGCATGGAATTCCCCTTTTAAAAACCTCGTTATCAATCAACGCATTATTTTTAGAGTCAATGACCAAAACCGCCTACATTGGCTTTAATGCCCATATTAAAGCCAAGCATCAAAATACTGATCAGGATAAATCCTAATAGCCCCCAATAAAACAGCTAAATTCATGGTTTAACTAAGCATAATTACCTACAATTACCCCTTAACTAGACCAATTACCAACAATCATGATAAACCCCGTGATTATCTCTGTGGCCATTACCGGCTCAGTACCCAGAAAGAAAGATTGTTCTGGTCTGCCAGTTACTGTTGACGAACAGATTGAGGAGACCCACAAGGCGTTTGAAGCTGGGGCTAGCCTAGTACATATTCATGTTCGTAATCCAGATGAAAGCCCTGGATCAAATCCCGATCAATTTTTTGCAGTTCAGGAAGGAATTCGTAAATACTGCCCTCCAATGATTATTCAGTTTTCAACTGGAGGTAGGGGCCGTAATCAACAAGAGCGTGGAGCTATGTTAATTCATCGTCCTGATATGGCATCGCTTGCGACTGGTTCCGTCAATTTTCCAACCTCAATCTATGAAAACCCCCCCGATTTCATTGAACACCTGGCGGGTGAAATGCTCAAATACGACATCAAACCGGAAATCGAGATATTTGACTTGGCTATGCTTTATAACACCGCCAATTTAGTTGCTAAGGGTCTCGTCGATGCGCCGGCCCATGTGCAATTTGTGATGGGCATCCCCAATGCCATGCCCGCAAAGCGCTCTGTCCTAGAGTTTTTAATCAAAGAACTTCATGAGGTATTGCCACAAGCGACTTGGACAGCTGCTGGAATCGGCAAACATCAACTTGTTCTCAATGAGTGGGCTTTAGAGCTTGGGGGTCACGTAAGAACCGGCCTTGAAGATAATATTCGCTTTGATAAAGACCACATTGCCAAAGACAATGCGCAACTAGTTACTCGGGTAGCTAAGCTATGTGGCCAATACAACCGGCCGGTTGCCACCGCTAAACAAGCACGAGAGATGCTGGGCTTACGTCAAGTTCACTGATTATCACAAAATCTGATCTTTGATCGGGTTTTGTAAAACCCCGATCCCCTCAATCTCGATCTCACAAACATCCCCCGACTTCATAAAAACAGGTGGTGTTCTTGCGTATCCGACACCGGCTGGGGTGCCTGTAATAACGACATCCCCAGGCTCCAAAGTCATGCATTCAGTAATCAGTTGAATCGTCTCCGCAACACCCCATAAGAAATCTTTGGTATTGGCATTTTGCATAAGATTGCCATTTAAGCGTGACTGAATTTGCAAACCATGCGCCCCGGTAGGTAACTCATCTGGGGTCACAAGCCATGGGCCAAAAGCCCCTGTTTGATCAAAGTTCTTGCCAATAGTCCATTGATTCGTTTTGCGTTGATAGTCTCTAAGACTAGCGTCATTAAAAATACTATAGCCAGCAACACAATTAAGGGCGTTTTCCTTGGTTAAATTACGCGCTTTTTTGCCCACAATAAAAGCGAGCTCTGCCTCATAGTCCAACTTATCTGAAACGGTTGGCCTGATTATTGGCGACTGATGGGCAGTTAATGAATTTGAACCCCTCATAAAAAAACTTGGGTAATCAGGGCGCGCATTACCGCCCTCCTTTGCATGAGCTGCATAGTTAAGCCCCATACATACAATCTTTCCAGGCCGCTCAATTAATGTCCTGAATGTGATGCCTGACATTTGACCGGTGACTGGATTACTTGATTGCATGGCCTGCGCTACGATCGCGAAATTTGGGTCTATCTTGATTAACTCCAACAAATTCCTTGGAATAGACGATTCAGTGGCGCACAGATCGATGTAACGAGACGAATCGCTTGGCAGCAAAACACCAAGCGTATCTTTCTTGGATGCATCACGCAGGCTAAATATCTTCATAACAAATACCAATCGAATTTTTCAAGTCAACATTACCGACGATAGTAAGAAAATACTCTATTTTTTAGAACACAGAATGTTTTATGGCAACAGCAAACTGAAATCATTCTTTTGCGTGGCGCACCCAGCAGAATGGATACTGAAGTAGGTGCAGAAGGGATATAAATACCGTAATGCCAGCATTTACATGAATTGTTAGGAAATTGGCGGAGACGAGAGGATTCGAACCTCCGATCAGAGTTTTAGCCCCGATGCTCCCTTAGCAGGGGAGTGCCTTCGACCAGCTCGGCCACGTCTCCGTATTCCAAAACAGCCCACAGTTTAACGGATGAGCCGTTTCTATGGGATTTTCTTACTTTTGATCGAGTTCAAATGCCTTATGCAGGGCACGTACGGCTAACTCCATGTACTTTTCATCAATCACCACTGAAATCTTGATCTCGCTCGTCGAAATCATCAGAATATTGATGCCCTCTTCCGATAAGGTGCGGAACATCTTGCTCGCCACGCCCACGTGCGAACGCATACCAACGCCAACAACCGATACCTTCGATACTTTAGGGTCGCCCGCGATTTCCTTGGCTTCAATGTGTGCCTGCACTGTATTTTTGAGCAGATCCATGGCCTTTTGGTAATCGGCTCTGGGTACCGTAAAGGTAAAGTCCGTTTTACCATCCACCGACTGATTCTGAATAATCATATCAACGTCGATATTGGCATCGGCTATGGGGCCCAGAATTTGGTAAGCAATACCAGGGCGATCCGGTACGCTCAATACAGTAATTTTCGCTTCATCGCGGGCAAAGGCGATGCCTGAAATAACGGCGGCTTCCATGGTGCTGTCCTCTTCAAATGTGATCAAGGTACCCGACTTCATTTCAATATCGAGGGGTATCAGTGGGTCGGTCAATGACGACAGTACCCGAGTTTTGACTTTGTATTTACCAGCAAACTCAACGGAGCGAATTTGCAAAACCTTCGAGCCAAGGCTGGCCATTTCCAGCATCTCTTCAAAGGTGATCTTATCCAGGCGGCGGGCATCTTCACATACCCGTGGATCCGTGGTGTAGACCCCATCCACATCGGTATAAATCAAACACTCGTCTGCTTTTAGCGCAGCTGCCATTGCTACCGCAGAGGTGTCCGAGCCGCCACGACCCAAGGTCGTAATATTGCCATTGGGGTCGACCCCCTGAAAGCCCGTGACGACAACTGCCCTACCGGCATTGAGATCGGCGATGATCTTTTGATCATCGATCCCCATAATGCGCGCTTTGGTAAATGCAGAATCGGTATGAATAGTGACCTGCCAACCTGCATAACTGACCGCATCGATCCCTTCTTTGTGGAGAGCAAGGGCCAATAAACCGGAGCTCACCTGCTCACCGGTTGAGGCAATTTGATCCAGCTCCCTTGGATTAGCGCCCGGGTTAATGTCGCGAGCAAGGCCAAGCAAGCGATTGGTTTCTCCGGACATCGCCGAAGGAACAACCACGACCTGATGACCAGCACGCATCCATTTCGCAACGCGTTTGGCGACATTCTGGATACGCTCAACCGAGCCCATCGAGGTGCCACCGTATTTGTGAACAATTAAAGCCATAGGGTATTGAGTTAAAAACGAAGTAAATTACCTAAAAGCGTTATTTTACAGCGTTTTGACTGGCAAGCTGCCCTACTGAGCCTTCCACTCCGGTACCATCCGCCTACCCGTGTAAACCAAATGCGGGTAACTCACCCCTGCCCCTGCCACCGCAATCAGCTCACCATTGATGTAGAGAAGTGGAGCCTGCCGCTGCCAGGGTGGTACCGCATTTTCTTGGTAAAGATTTTTCAGCGTCTTACGCGGCCCACTAGCGGTCACTTGCAAACGTTCAGCACCACTGCGCTCACGAAACTCAATGGCACCGACTTTCTTGGCCTTCGCAATCCATGCAGCCGGCAGCCCCCCTTGAGTACTCCTTGCTGGGATAGATACAAAAGTCCACTCACTCTGCTCGTTTTCTTCTGGCTGTGCCGATGCACTAATCTGAAGTTGCCCACGCCACAATCGAATGCTGCATTCGTCATGCAGCCACTCCAGCTTGGCATCATTACGAACCTGTTGTAAATCAAGCCACCATGCCTGCAGGCGCTCATGGGATGGCATCGTCAAGCCAGCGACCTTAAGCCAGTAACGCAGCACATTATTGGCTGCAGCTGAATCGCTTGCTTTTAAATCAAGCAATGGCTGCAGGCTTAGGGTGTTACTTTTTAGGTTATGAATTTTTTTACCATCCTGCTGTGCCAGGCGATCCAGCAATTGCTGGGCCTGTGCCAACACCTCCGCACTACGTGCAAGATTAGCGGTAGCCCCAGGTTGAATGCTTTCTAATTTGGGTAGGATACTTTTGCGGACCGCATTGCGTCGATACTTATTACTGCGATTGCTGGGGTCTTCAATCCATTGCAGTTTATGTTCGCGGGCATAGGCCTCGAGCTCCTCGCGACGTAAGTGCAGCAACGGTCGCCAGAGCGTAATGCTACTGGCCTGCTCTTTGGATGTCGCCAGCATCCTACTCTCAGGCATGCCAGATAATCCTGCAACGCCAGCGCCACGCATCAATTGCAACAACACGGTTTCAGCCTGATCGTTTTGATGGTGCGCGAGCAAGAGATCCTCAACGCCGTGATATGCGCACAGCTCGGTCAGAGCCTCATAGCGTGCAGTGCGAGCCCTAGCCTCGATGTTTCCTGAGTTTAATTGGGTATCAATGTGCAGCAAACGAAAGTCAAAACCGATCTTGTATTTTTTTGCGAGTACCTCACAAAATACGAGCCATTCATCAGCTACTTTTTGCAATCCATGGTGAATATGAAATGCGAAGATCCGCTGCGTTGCTACTTCATTGCTTTCTGGCTTGATTGATTTTTTCGGCTGGGTTTGGTGCAGACGGCAAATGGAATCAAGTAACACCACTGAATCCAGTCCGCCGCTTAAAGCAATCGCTAATCGAGGTGGGGCACTTGTTCGATTGTCTGCCCCGATACGCAAGGTATCGCGGATGGATGGCGCCAGCCCTACTCTGGGCTTAGGCTTTGGGATTGGTTTCCTTGAACTTGCCATAACTCATTAGGCGCTCATGGCGGCGCTCAAGCAGCGCATCGACATCCATCGACTGAAATACCTTGAGAGACTCGGTCAATGCCTTACGCATATTGTCCATCATGCTCGCGTAATCGCGGTGCGCCCCGCCAGTCGGCTCCGGCACAATCTTATCAATTAAACCAAGGCCTTTTAAGCGCTGGGCAGTCAGGGCCAACTGCTCCGCCGCTTCCGGGGCTTTTGCGGCGGTCTTCCATAAAATGGAAGCGCAGCCCTCTGGCGAGATAACCGAATAAGTTGAGTTTTGCAACATCAACACCACATCCCCCATTGCGATCGCCAGAGCGCCGCCCGAACCACCCTCACCAATAATGGTGGCAATAATGGGAACGGTTAACTCTGCTTGGGTATATAGATTGTGGCCAATCGCTTCAGACTGGTTACGCTCTTCGGCATCGATGCCTGGAAACGCACCTGGCGTATCCACGAATGTAAATACAGGAATCTGAAACTTCTCAGCAAGGCGCATCAGGCGCATTGCTTTGCGATAGCCCTCGGGCCTACTCATACCAAAGTTTCGTAAGGCACGCTCTTTGGTGTCGCGTCCTTTTTGATGCCCAATCACCATGCACGCTGCGCCATTAAAACGGGCTAAGCCGCCAATAATCGATTGATCGTCTGCAAATGTCCGATCGCCATGCAGCTCATGGAAATCAGTAAACAGGCCGCCAACGTAATCCAAGGTATAGGGGCGCTGGGGATGACGCGCGACTTGCGATACTTGCCACGGGGTCAGCGCCGCATAAATGTCTTTGATGAGTTGCTGGCTTTTTTCAGAGAGCGTCTTAATCTCATCGGAGATATCGACCGAGGACTCGTCCTGCACAAAACGCAGTTCGTCGATCTTCGCTTCCAACTCGGCGATCGATTGCTCAAAATCCAAAAAAGTAGTCTTCATGCCTTGATTTTAGTATTCCACAGGAATGGGGTCGATACTTCGCCACATATACCAGGTTGCAACCGTTCTCCACGGGGCCCAATTGGCGGCAACCTCCCTAGCCTCATGGCGACTGACTGGCTCGCCACTGAAGTAATTGAGGGAAATGGCTTTGATCAGCCCAATGTCGTCCAAAGGCAGGATATCCGGCCGGATCATATTGAATATTAAGAACATTTCGGCAGTCCAGCGGCCAATGCCCCGAATGGTACTCAGCTCCCGAATCACGCTTTCATCGTCCATATCGCGCCATTGGTTTTCATGCAGCCGTCCCGAGGCAAAGTGATCGGCCAAGTCGCGAATGTACTCCACCTTGCGACCGGAAAGCCCTGCAGCTCGAAGTGCTTCCGGCGTTGCGGCCAAAATACGGGCAGGACTGACGTTTTTGCCAACGGCAATCAGCATGCGATCCCATACTGCTTGAGCAGCCGATACCGAGATTTGCTGACCCACAATCGCCCTTGCCAACGTTGTGAAGGGATCGCCGCGCGTCACTAAAAAACCAGTGCCGTACTTTGGGATCAGCTTTTTCAGTATGCGATCATTTTTCATGAGCTCTTTGCAGGCTTGGTCCCAATATTCTGGCGCCATCACCGTTAAGCTGGGCTCACCTTTATTGGGTGGCAGCACGCGCTCAACTGTCTTGCTCGCTGTTTTTGCTGCAGCTGTTTTACGCGCAAGCGGTTTTTTTGCTACTGTATTTTTGGCTGCTGGTTTTTTTATGCTCGTCGCCATTCAGTGACCCCTCCTGGCTTATCTTCTAAGACAACACCTTGCTTGAGTAAATCAGCGCGAATTGCGTCTGCCTTTTCAAATGCCTTCGCTTGCTTTGCTGCCGCCCGGGCAGCGATGTATTCCTCGATGGCGGGCGCATCCAATATACCGGAATTACCGCCTTGCAGAAAAGCGGATGGATCACACTCTAAAAAACCCAGAACACCGGCAAGATCTTGCATTACCTTAGCAAGCGCACGGACCGCATCAAACTCACCTGCAGCGTGCTTCCGATTGAGTTCACTGGCGAGGTCAAATAAAACTGCAATGGCATCGGGCGTGTTGAAGTCATCGTCCATCGCTGCATTAAAGCGCTGGACCCATGGCGCAGCTAGCGTAGCATCTTTACTTACTGCCGCAGTCATGCCGTTTGCTTGGGCTAAGGCGGTATAAAGACGGGCGAGGCCGGAGCGGGACTCATCGAGCTGAACATCGCTGTAATTGATGGGGCTGCGGTAATGGGCGCGCAGCATAAAGAAGCGAATCACTTCAGGGTCATACTGCTTTAATACATCACGGATTAAAAAGAAATTATCCAGGGACTTGGACATCTTTTCTTGATTCACGCGAATGTGGCCATTGTGCATCCAGTAATTCACCCAGGCTGCATCGCTGTCAGTGCGCTCTTGACCGTAGAGCGCACCTTCGGTTTGGGCTATCTCATTCTCATGGTGTGGGAATTGCAAATCAGCGCCGCCGCCATGAATATCAAAGTGCTGACCTAACAGTGCGCATGACATCGCCGAGCACTCAATGTGCCAGCCTGGCCTACCTTCACCCCAAGGGGATTGCCAGCGGGTATCGCTGGGCTCATCTTCTTTTGCGCTTTTCCACAAAACAAAATCGAGTGGATCGCGCTTACCGCTACCGATTGCAACACGCTCACCGGCATTGAGATCATCGAGGGATTTTCCGGAAAGGCGACCGTAACCGGGAAAGAGGCGAACCGCATAGTTCACATCACCGTCGTCTGCCTGATAGGCAATTTCTTGTTCCATCAAACGACCAATCATGCCCTGCATTTGCTCAATATAAGCCGTAGCCCGTGGCTCTTGATCGGGCCGCATCAGACCGAGCGCATCGGAATCGGCATGCATGGCATCGATAAAACGCTGCGTCAGGGCGGCAATCGGCTCGCCATTTTCAATCGCCCGCTGAATAATCTTGTCGTCGATGTCCGTAATATTGCGAACATAAATCACCTCGTAGCCGCTGGCACGTAACCAGCGCGCCACCATATCAAACACAATCATTACGCGGGCATGGCCAATGTGGCAAAAATCGTATACCGTCATACCGCAGACGTACATCTTGACCTGGCCTGAAACCAAGGGGGTAAAGACCTGTTTGGAGCGATTGAGGGTGTTATAAATTTGCAGCATAGGCACTAAAGAAGGGGCAAGTCGGATAAAACAAGCATGATTTGTTAGACTGAGCGCTGAGTATATCGAATACGCTCCTTCTTTAGCCCTTTACACCTCGCCACCATGACCTCAAGCCCGCCATTGCAGACGCCCCCGCAAGTGAACGCATCTGCCTTGGGCTTATGGTTAGGATTGCTGCTGATTGCCTTAGCACTGCCCAGCCACGTTAACGCACAGGCTTTTGGTAATCCAGCGGCAATCCAGGATCAGCCCAGCACGGTGCTCGCCCCTTTTTTAGGCGGTTTTGGACCCAATGAGCCCCCTCGGCTTTCCCCAAATGCAGGATTTGACCCCCTGCCGCCTGAACTCTCCGAAACCGTTGCCCTGCCCTTCTTATCGTTTCTGATCATTGAACCCGATCCCGTGATTCGCAACGGCATTCCCAGCGACATTGAAAAGTTGGTCAAAGCCCAAAAGTATCCCGAAGCAATCAAGCGCATCAATGAACTGCTGCTTAAAAATCCCCGTAACGTGCAATTGCGTTTTGTGCTTGCCCGACTGCAGATCGAGTTAAAGCAATATGCAGCAGCGCAAAAAACCTTGATTGAAATCACCCAGCAATTTCCGGAGTTAGCTGAGCCGTACAACAACTTAGCCGCACTGGCTGCGAACCAAGGCCAATGGATTGAAGCGCGAGATTATTTGGAACTCGCACTCAAACTAAAACCAAGTTACGCGATTGCGTCTGCTAATTTGGGCGAGGTATATACCCGCCTGGCTGCAAAATCTTATATCGATGCAGCCAAACAGCGCACCAACCAGCGCGAATACCAGCGCCGTGCCACCGCCCTGCTTGGTATTCTGAAAACGCCTCAGGCTAGTAACAACCCATCTGCACCTAATCCACCCAACACATCCAAACCCATTACCAACCCTCAAGAAAGTAAACCCAGCAATGGCACAAGTACTCCTCAAAACTAATAAAGGCGACATCACCCTCACACTGGACGCTGTAAAAGCACCCAAGACCGTCGCCAACTTTTTAGCCTACGTTAAAAGCGGCCACTACGATGGCACTATCTTCCATCGCGTGATTGATAACTTCATGATTCAAGGCGGCGGCATGGCGCCGGGCATGAAACAAAAGCCCACCCAAGCCGAGATTGAGAATGAAGCCAATAATGGCCTCAAAAATGTCAACGGCTCGGTTGCAATGGCTCGCACCAATGAACCCCATTCAGCAAGCTCGCAGTTTTTTATTAACGTCAATGACAATGATTTCTTAAACCACACTGCGCCGACTGCACAGGGCTGGGGTTACGCGGTATTTGGCGCTGTTAGCGATGGCATGGATGTAGTCAATGCGATTCGTAAAGTGAAAACCGGTAGCTCCGGATTTCATCAAGATGTACCAACCGAAGATGTGGTGATTGAGAAAGCAACCGTTCTTGCTGAATAATTTCAATAGGCCATCGATCGTTCGGCTGTGAGCGTAACTCTCTGATGCAGCACAGTCACGCCAGCGCCTTTCTGATTTCAGATTTGCACCTGACGCCGTCAATGCCCTTGACGGCGCAACGCTTTTTTGATTTCTGCGAAAAGGAAGCGCGCGAAGTCGAAGCTGTGTTTATCTTAGGTGATTTATTTGAGTACTGGGTAGGCGATGATGCCAATGCGCAATCGCCTTTCCATAGCGAAGTCAAGAATGCCTTGGCAGCCCTGTCTAGTCGTGTAAAAACGTATTACATGCATGGCAATCGGGATTTTTTAGTTGGCACTTCATTTTTGAAAAAAACAGGCATGACCTTATTGGCTGACCCATGTGCCGTTCAGATAGCGGGCGACCAATACTCCTTAAGTCATGGTGATGGTTTGTGCACTGCCGATAGCGGCTACCAGCTGTATCGCGGCTGGACGCGCAAACCATCAACTCAAAAATGGTTTCTACGTCTGCCACTCGCTTGGCGTCACGCGATTGCCGATCGCCTACGAAAAAATAGCAAAGCACAATATCGACGCGATTCGCGCTTGAGTCTCGATGGCGTCAATCCAAAAGGTAATGTCACGCTAGAAGCGTGTGCAGCGCTAGTACGGTCTCAATCAATCGATAAAATCATTCATGGTCATACCCACTTGCCCGCACGCCATCACGAAAGCCTTGAGGGCCTAGAGTGGCAACGCTGGGTTCTGTCCGACTGGGATTTGGATCATCCCGAAACCTACTTGCCCAAGGCCAGTGCACTGCGGATTGACCAGCACGGGGTACGTTACTTGGATTTAGTTAAAAACTAAATCCTTCAGCATTGCTGCATTCAAATTTAGGCTTTACTGTACTTCGCTAATTGTTGTGCCAACTGAGCAAAGATACGGGGATTGCCCGCCATAATTTCACCGCTATGGAGGTAATTTTCTTCGCCACGGTAAGTACCAACTAAACCGCCGGCCTCGGTTATGAGTAAGGCTCCCGCCGCCATATCCCACGGCTTTAGTCCGCTCTCGAAAAAACCATCGTAACGTCCTGCAGCAACATACGCTAAATCCAGCGAGGCAGCCCCCGGGCGACGCAATCCAGCGCACTGCACCGTCATGTCAGCAAACATCTTTAAATAAGTTTGGAGGTCTTGGTCCTCGCGATACGGAAAGCCCGTGCCCAGCAAGCAACTGCTTAAACGGGTCTGGCTTGCTACGCGCAAGCGACGGCGATCTAAGTAGGTGCCGCTGCCGCGGGTTGCCGTAAAGAGTTCATCGCGGTTTGGGTCGTAGACCACCGCCTGCTGCGTTACGCCGCCAACAGACAGTGCAATCGATACCGCGTATTGCGGAAAACCATGAATGAAATTGGTGGTGCCGTCTAGCGGATCGATGATCCAAACCGACTCTGCTCCAGGATTATGTTCACCGGTTTCTTCTGCTAAAAAACCATGCGTTGGATAGGCTTCGCTGAGGATTTCAATAATGGCTTCCTCGGCTGCTTTATCGACCTCTGTTACAAAATCGTTGTGCTGCTTGCGGTCAACCTGCAGCCGCTCTAAATTCAGAGAGGCGCGATTTATCACGTTTCCGGCACGACGCGCAGCCTTGATGGCCACATTTAACATGGGGTGCATATATAGTGGTGAACAAATTAAATAAGAACAAGCCCAAAGCGAATAGCGAGCTAACAGCTTGATTCTAAACGATCAGATAACCATCCCATGAAAAACAAGAACGCCATGACCCCTGCACCGCACGACGATCAGCCATTACTAAATGCATTTGCCCAGCTTCGCACGATCTTGGTCGAAACCAGCCACCCTCGCAATGTGGGGTCAAGCGCGCGGGCATTAAAGACCATGGGCTTTCATGATCTGTGTTTAGTTAACCCAAAAACGCCAGGGATAGCGCACGAACCGGAGGCAGTAGCCTTGGCTAGTGGGGCTCTCGATGTACTCGACGCAAGTTCAGTTACGGCTGACTTAAGTGCCGCCGTCAGCAGCTGCAGCTTGGTATTGGGTCTCACCAGCCGAGATCGCGAATTTGGCCCGCCCGGCCTCGATTGGCTAGAAGCACGTGAGCGCATTGTTGCGCAATTAAGCCAAGGAAAGCGCGTTGCATTGATGTTTGGTCCGGAGCGCACTGGTCTTGATAATGCCCATTTGGCCTTTTGCAGTCACCGAGTTTGGCTTGAAGCCAACCCAGCCTACCCATCACTCAATTTAGCCCAAGCGGTTATGGTGTGCGCCTATAGCCTGCGCGAGGGCCTTATCAAGGGGCTCGGTAGTGCTGGTGCTGATTTGGCCCCGAGACTATCGCCTGAAGACCTCGCAGATCCCGCCGCTGTTGCCGCAATGCTGGAGCATTTGCGTTTGGGGCTGGAGTCTATTGGCTACTTGAACCCCGAAAATCCGAAGAAACTCATGGCTCGGCTTGCGGCCCTTTTTGCCCGAGCAGAGCTGCAAACCGAGGAAATTGACTTGCTTCGAGGCATCGCAAAACAGATGCTTCTGAGAAAATAAGCAGTTCGCTTTAAACTGCAAGTATGCTGAACGCCCTTTTTGACGAAGTTGATTCGATTATTGCCCGCGATCCTGCGGCACGACACCGCTGGGAGGTCATTACCTGCTACCCCGGTTTGCATGCCGTTTGGCTCCACCGTGTTGCCCACTTTTTATGGAATAGCGGCTTACAGTGGATTGCCCGTTTTTGGTCCATGCTCGCTCGGCTTTTGACCGGAATTGAAATTCATCCAGGGGCAAAAATTGGACGGCGTGTTTTTTTAGACCACGGCCTAGGTATTGTGATTGGCGAGACCACCGAAATTGGTGATGACTGCACAATTTATCAAGGCGTCACCCTAGGCGGAACGTCACTCTACAAGGGCGTTAAACGTCATCCAACTCTAGGTAAAGGCGTTGTGATCAGCGCAGGCGCTAAAGTGCTTGGCGGCTTTACGGTGGGCGATGGCGCGCGCGTGGGATCCAATGCCGTTGTACTGAAAGAAATCCCAGCAGGGGCTACCGCAGTTGGTGTGCCTGCACGCATTTTGCATCCCGACTTACCATCGAATGAAAACGGCAGCGATGTCAATGACAAAAAAGCGTACTTTTCTGCTTATGGCATCACACCGAACGTAGATGATCCAGTATCGATGGCGCTGAAAGGCTTAATTGATGCAACACTAGAACAAGAAGCCAAAATCAAGTTACTCGAGATCCAATTAGCCAAACTTAGCGGAAGCGCGGTGGTTGATAGCGGGGAGGCATCAAAGCCAAGTACTGGCCAAGAGACCAAACACGACCTCGATACGATCAAGCAGTGGCTTAAAGAGTAATTCGGATTTAATGCAAGGTACGCGGATTATTTTTCCCCGTATCTGCGGCCGAATCAATTAACTGGTCCAAGTCAACATCGTCCTCGTCGTCGTTTGGCATGCCAAAGGTAATAGCATCAACGCCTTCTGGATGGCGATTCTGAATTTCTTCTTCGGTGGCAGAGCGGATGTCGGTTACTTGCAAAGTAAAACGCAGGGCCATGCCAGCAAGGGGATGATTGCCATCGAGTACGACCTGGCTATCAGCGACATCCGTTACGGTATAGATTAAAGGCTGTAAATCATCGTCGTCTTCCGCATCATCGTCACTGGCAACGATTTCGCCTTGCTCATCTAGAGCTTCAGGAATCCCTTCAAACTGCATACCAATTTCAATTGGCTCTGGAAAACGCACACGAGGCTCAATTTTTAATAATTCGGGATCGTATTCCCCAAATGCATCGCCAGGCTCAAGCTGCACGGTGGTTTCAAAACCCAGTTCATGGCCATCCAGTAGCGCTTCTATTTTTGGAAAAGTGCCGTCATAACCACCGTGGAGGTATACCATCGGGGAATCGGGCTCTTCGATGAGATTGTTTTGCGCATCGGTTAATTTATAACGAAGCGACACGACGGTATTTTTTTCGATCTTCATGCGCGTTGTATGAAAAGCCTATGTCAGATTAATTGTGAATTGCAGATGAAATCATTTTACTTGAGCACGCCCTACGAGCCACCAACACCGCCCTACCCCCTGCCCATCAAGGCCCCTTGGGCTCTATTGGGCGGAATTAGCCCTGAACAATTTATGCGGCAGTACTGGCACAAAAAACCTTTATTGGTGCGCGCTGCCATTCCCGCATTTGCGCTTGCCAAGACTGCGGGCAAGCCACTCGAAAGCCCGATTTCTGCAGCGGATTTAGCTATGCTGGCAAGTCAGCCTGATAGCGAATGCCGCCTGATTCAAAGCAAACCCTGGAAAATGGCTAGCGGCCCCTTTTCCAGAAAATCGATTCCATCGATCAGCCAAGCCAATTGGACGCTATTACTGCAGGGCGCAGATACCCTCCACCCCGCAGCCAAAACTGTTTTATCTTGGTTTCGATTTATTCCGGACGTTCGGCTTGATGACCTCATGATTAGCCTAGCGGGACCCGGCGGCGGCGTTGGTCCGCATGTCGATTCCTACGATGTGTTTTTGATTCAGATGTCAGGCCGTCGGCATTGGAAAATCTCCACACAAGATGACTTAAGCCTAAAACCCAATTTACCCTTGAAGATTTTGGCGCAGTTTGAACCAACCCAAGACTGGGCTTTGGAGCCAGGCGACATGCTCTATCTGCCGCCGCATGTGGCGCACGAAGGCGTATCTCTTGATGCTGGGTGCCAAACCTGGTCTGTTGGATTTCGGGCAGCCTCCTACCGAGAATTACTCCAAGAGGGTTTGTGGCGCTTAGCAGAATCATTGGATGCCGTATCGGCATTAGATCAGCGCTACCAAGATCCACAGCAAACTGCAACCGATCAGCCAGACGCCTTGCCACCAGATCTGCTTAAACAGCTACGTATGCACGTGAAAAGCCTGAAGCTCGACTCCGTCGATACCATGTTGCCGGGGATTGCCTCGTACTTGAGTGAGCCCAAGCCGCATGCCTTTTTTAGCTGCCCGGATCAAACGCTATCCGCCAAGGCATTTGCGCAATACCTGAAGGGAAACCCGCTTCACTTGCACCCTCAAACACGACTCATGCGGCTAGGTAATGCCATCTTTTGCAACGGCGAAAATCAAACGGAAGGTCAATCTTTAGCGGTGAAACTCTGCTGGAATGTGCTGTCCGAAAGGCATACCTTGCCGGCATTGGGTGATGAAAATAATGCCTATTTGAAGGATATTAGCGGTAGCAACAACTCCCTTTACGAGGCCTACTGCTCGGGATGGCTATTAATCGCAGAAAAAAGCGAAGGGTAGTTATAATATTAAGTGAACATTGTGCGGGGAAACCCGCACTTTTTCGTGTTGTATTCAGGTAAATACCACCAGTCATTCATTTTTAAAGGATTCTTCAAATGAAAAAATCACTCTCCCTCGTACTCGCAGCCCTCTTTGCAGTTACTTTAGCCGCTTGTGGCAAAAAAGAAGAAGCAAAGCCAGCTCCAGCACCTGCTGCTGCTCCAGCACCTGCAGCCCCTGCTGATGCAGCACCAGCTGCAGCTCCTGCAGCTCCTGCTACTGGCGCCGCTCCTGCTGCTCCAGCTGCTGCTCCAGCTCCAGCCGGCAAGTAATTCCTGCTGAAAACAAAAAAGCCGCTGCAAAGCGGCTTTTTTCACATCTTCATCTTGGCTTACTTGATCAGCTGCTCATCGAGCAAGGTTAGAAGCCTGTAACCGGCCGGAGTATTTTCCGGCTTGCCGGCATCGTCTTGAACATAAACCTGCGTCAGGTTATCGCTACTGGACTTCAGAACTACTTGGTAGCGCTTTGCTTTCAAGCTAGAGTCATCCTTACTACTGAATAGTTTTGAGAAGAATCCTTTCGATTCGCCCACTTCTTTAGGATTGACATAACGCACAAAGTAAATGCCCTTGGAACGATCGCGATCTTCTACTGTGAAATTGGAACGGTCTAGTGCAAGACCAACATCACGCCAGGCACGATCAAAGCTCGAACTCATATCAATCCGACCTGTGTTATTACCCTCTTGCACAAATTTTGCTTTGGGAGCCTTTGCCGGAGCCGCTGCAGCAGCTGCCACTTGCGCCCGCGCTGATTCTTGAGAGACGCCCAAACGCTCCATTAAACGGGCGAGAAAAACAGCTTCGAGCTGGGGGTCATTGGGACGCGGCGTCCACACAGTAGAGATACATGCGCCGGTGGAATCCGATACGCACTTCTCTAACGCTCCGCGCTGCGTAATGTAAACCTCGGTCTCGCCGGCCCGAGGAACTTCAAGGCGAGTTTTGTACTTATCACGCTCGCCGGTATCGTACATTGAATCCAAAACCTTGCCTAAGGTCCTTCGAATAATGTCCTGCGGAATTTTAGAGCGATTTTCGGCCCAATCGGTTTCCATAATGCCGGTGGAAGGTGAATCAACCACTAAGAGGAATCCATTTTCTTGCCAAAAATCCTTAACAAGGGGGTACAGCTCTGGCGCTGGTCGCTCAACAACCAGCCAGCGCTTTTCACCATCCCGCGCAATTCGCATACCTGGAATTCCAGTGAGCACGTTTTGACGAGTCTGGCTGATTTTTTTTGACGCAGCATTGAACTCCGACATGGTTGCGGCGCCATCTTGCACAATATAACGGCGGTCAGCCTGAGCCGTTATCAGATCAGGCGGCAGAGTTAGATTGGGTCCGCGCACTGCGCCCGCCGCCTTATAGTCAACGGTATCGTTTTTCGTAACCGAAGTGCAGGCAAGCAAGCTGGTAACACTTGCAACAATTACAGTACGGCGCGTGAAAAGAAATGCGTTTTTCATAATAGTCCAGCGTGGATGAGTGCTTTTTTGAGCGGATCGCGCAATGCGGGACTGAGTGGGGTTAATGGCAAGCGGATGCCTGCCGTAATCTTGCCCATTTGATGCAGCGCCCATTTAACTGGGATCGGGTTAGCCTCAGTAAACATGGCTTTATGTACCTCGAGCAACTGATACTGAATTGCCCTTGCCTTTGCAACATCGTCGGCCATTGCGGCAGCGCAGAGCGCATGCATCAAGCGCGGGGCCACGTTGGCAGTAACCGAAATATTTCCTTTACCGCCCATCAGCATCAGAAATATGGCGCTTAAATCGTCGCCAGACAGGACCGCAAAATCGGCATGCCCTGCGGCCTTTAATTCAGCCAGTAGCACACTGCCGCGCTCTAGATTGCCGGTGGCATCTTTAATGCCGATAATGCCCGGGACTCCAGCTAAGCGCACAGTAGTCTCACCGGCTAAATCGGCTACCGTACGACCTGGTACGTTGTACAAAATGACGGGTAAATCCACTTTTTCAGCAATGGTTTTGAAGTGCTGGTACATGCCTTCTTGCGTTGGCTTGTTGTAATAAGGAACTACTTGGAGACTGGCATCGGCCCCCACTTTTTTAGCAAACTCCGTGAGCTCGATTGCCTCACGGGTGGAATTACCACCGGTTCCAGCAATCACCGGAATACGGCCATGAATGTGATCCACCGTGACTCGAATCAGTTCACAATGTTCTTCAACTGAAACCGTAGGTGACTCTCCACTCGTACCCACGATGACGATGCCATCCGTTCCTTCGGCAACGTGCCAATCGAGTAAGTTTTTTAAACCGGGGTAATCGAGGCTTCCATCCTCCAGCATGGGGGTGACAATCGCCACCATGCTGCCTTGCATCGGCTTTGATTTAGGCATGGGAGCACCTCGCAGGATGGGCTTGGGATTGCGCTGTAGTCATCCTTGAAATTGTAACGGATGGCGCTCTTTTAGCGCCCCCTTTACGGCACATAAGCTCTGCACCATGGCAGGCTTGGGCTGGGCTTGATATAAATCACTGTACGCAAGAACATGAAGGTCATGGCGCGCTGCAAAATCAAGCAATTCCCCCGTCTGCAGTAGGAAATCCGGGTTACTGGGCTTGCCAAAAGCGGCATTGCCATGCGCAAAGGTCTCGTAAATCAGCACCCCTCCCTCAGCCAGCAGATCGGGTAGCAGATCTAAATAGGGGCGGTAGAGGTAGTTGGTCACAACGACTGCATCAAAAAGCCCGGGTCTATCTGCCAAGGGCCATGCGGACCCCTCAAGGTCTAATTGCGCAATTTCAATAGCAAGGCCTGGATTTGATTGCAATAGTAGCTCTAGCGCTCCAGCATCCCGATCGACTGCCAATACCGTAAACCCCAGCTTAGCCAGATACAGGCTGTGGCGACCCGATCCTGCGGCCAAATCCAGCACTCTGCCACCCTTAGCAATCAGAGGGCAAAAACGCATTACCCACGCCGATGGGTCGGTAATGCTAGCGTGTGTTGGCACAGTGCCTAGCGATTCAGAGGCCGTCACGCGACTCAGGTGTAGGCAAGGCCCATGGCCTCGCGAACATCCCGCATGGTTTCTTGGGCAACAGCGCGGGCCTTGTCGTTGCCATCGGCAATAATGGCACGCAGCAAGCTTGGGTCGTCCAGATATTGTTGCGCTCGTTCAAACATCGGCTGCTGCTCGCGCAAGATGCTATCAATGACGGGTTGCTTGCACTCTAAGCAGCCAATACCCGCCGATTTGCAGCCTTTTTCAGCCCACTCTTGCGTTGGTTTATCGGAATAAACCAAATGCAGCTGCCATAGGGGGCAGCGCGCTGGGTCGCCCGCATCGGTTCTGCGTATACGGGCAGGATCGGTGGGCATCGTTTTGATGGAACGCTCGACTACGGTAGGCTCCTCCCGAATACCAATGGTATTGCCATAGGACTTGGACATCTTTTGCCCATCCAATCCTGGCATGCGCGATGCAGCCGTAAGCAATGCGTGCGGCTCGGGCAAGATCACTTTGCGGGATCCCTCGAGGTAACCAAAGAGGCGCTCCCGGTCGCTATTGGAAATACTTTGGGCCTGCTGAAGTAGTTCTCTGGCCCGCTCCAGCGCATCGACCTCGCCACGTTCCTGGTACGCAATGCGGCACTCGGTATAGAGCTTGGCGGCTTTGCCTCCGAGTTTCTTAATCGACTCTTGGGCTTTGACTTCAAAGCCAGGCTCACGGCCGTATAAATTGTTAAAGCGGCGAGCCACTTCGCGGGTCATCTCGACGTGTGGCACCTGGTCCTCGCCAACGGGAATGTGTTGTGCGCGGTAGATCAAAATATCAGCCGATTGCAGTAAGGGGTAACCTAAAAAACCATAGGTCTGCAAATCCTTTTCCTTGAGCTTTTCAATTTGGTCTTTGTAGGTGGGAACCCGTTCCAACCAACCTAAAGGCGTGCCCATCGATAAGAGCAAAAACAGCTCAGCATGCTCGGGTACGCGGCTCTGAATAAACAGCGTTGATTGTTTTGGATCAACGCCAGCTGCTAGCCAGTCAATCACCATCTCCCACACCGATGCCTCAATCACATCTGGGGTTTCGTAATGGGTAGTCAGTGCATGCCAATCGGCCACAAAGAAAAAACAGGGGTACTGGGACTGCAACTGGACCCAGTTTTTTAACACGCCATGGTAGTGGCCTAAATGCAAATGACCCGTTGGCCTCATTCCGGAAAGTACGCGCTCTGCAAACATAATTAAGTGGCCTTCTTCGGCATTTTAGTAAATAGCAATCAGGAGTCTAATGGAATACAGACCACACCGGGGTTAAGTGCTCTGGCAGATGCGGCAACTTGCCCAGGTCAATGTAACTCTCCTGCGGATCATGAAAATCAGAACCGCGCGAAGCCATAAAGCCATAGTGCTCGGCAGCCTTAGAATAAATTTGATATTGCGCGGAGCTATGACTACCAGTGACTACCTCAATGGCGAGGCCGCCCAACTCTTTGAAGTGTTTGAAGAGTTCATCGAGTTGCATGGCAGTTAATTTATAACGTCCTGGGTGCGCAATCACCGCAACACCCCCTGCCGCTTTGATCCAGGCTACCGCATCATCTAAGCTGGCCCATTGATGCGGCACATAACCGGGTTTATGTTCAACCAAATAATTCTTAAAGACCTGTTCGGTATCGCGGCACACACCCTGTTCGACCAAAAAGCGTGCAAAGTGGGTGCGCGAGATCAGTTCGGGGTTGCCGGCATATAGGAGTGCGCCTTCATAGCTCCCCGTAACCCCCACTTTAGCCAATTGCTCGGCCATCATTTTGGCGCGATTTTGCCGACCGTCCCGCGTACGGCGCAGGCCTTCCAAAATACCCATGTTTGCGGCATCAATACCAAGACCGACAATGTGAATCGTATGACCCATCCAGGTCACGGAAATCTCAACCCCAGAGAGGTAATCCATACCTAAGTCGCGCGCTGCGCGTGCTGCGCGTTCCTGACCGCCCAACTCATCGTGGTCGGTTAGGGCCCACAAATGAACGCCATTTTCAAACGCACGCAGCGCCAAAGTTTCCGGCGTTAATGTGCCATCCGAAACCACGGAATGGCAGTGCAAATCGGCATTCAGAACAAAAGGGGTCGTCATCCCCCTATTTTAGGTCAAGCCGGCATGAACCACACGGCGCGGTGCATCTAGATAGTCGCGAGACTGCATTTCGACTAGCCGGGACACGGTTCGGGCAAACTCACCCACAATTTGCCCCTCGGTATAAAGCTGATCTGCCGGCAGTTCAGCGCTCATAATTAGTTTGATTTTATGGTCATACAGCACATCAATCAGCCAGATAAAGCGCCGCGCCTCATTGGTCATGCGGGGCGGCATATACGGCACCCCGGATAAAAAGACGGTATGAAAGAGATTGGCGATCTCTAAATAATCGTTCTGGGAGCGTGGCCCCATGCACAGGGTTTTAAAATCAAACCACACCACACCGGCAGCGCGATGCATCGGCCTGATTTCGCGGGACTCAATCCGTAAGACGGGATTCTTTTCTTCGGGCTCTTTGCCTAATATCGAACGAAAGGTCTGCATCATCAGCACATCGTTCACCGACGTTAATGGCTGGAAGTAGGCTTGCACTTGCGCCATCTGCATTTGCCGGTAGTCGGTGCCTGCATCCACATTAAGCACGTCCAACTTGCTCTCAAGCAAGGCAATCGCAGGCAGCAAGCGATCTCGATGCAAGCCATTCGGATAAAGCAGATCCGGCTTGTAATTGGAAGTCATGATGAACTGCACCCGATCCTCAAATAGCGCGCTCAATAGCCGATACAGAATCATCGCATCCGCAATATCGTTAATGTGAAACTCATCAAAGCAAATTAAACGGTAACGCTGGGCGATCCGCTTAGATAATTCATCTAAGGGATCGGCCATGCCGGATAGCTCATGCAACTCACGATGCACTTCGCGCATGAACTCATGAAAATGAATGCGAATCTTTTTTTCAAGAGGGGAAGCGGCATAAAAGCAATCCATCAAAAAGGATTTGCCGCGACCTACCCCACCCCAGAGATACACTCCCCTGGGTAGTGCGGGGTGGAATAATTTTTTGGTGAGCGCATTACTGCGAACATCCTTGTACGCAACCCACTCATCCTCGCAGCGTTGCAAGCGTTCCACTGCGCGCTCCTGCGCGGGGTCGGAATGAAACCCGCGCGCCTCAAGCTCTTTTCGGTAAAACGCGAGTGTGCTCAACTTACATATTTAATGCGCGTTGATCCGTTGCTAATGCTGCTTCACGCATTACCTCCGACAGACTAGGATGTGGATGGCAAATGCGTGCAATGTCCTCTGCAGCAGCCTTAAACTCCATCGCAACCGCGGCTTCCGCAATTAGGTCCGACGCATTTGGCCCAATAATATGCACACCGAGAATTTCGTCGGTCTTCGCGTCCGCTAAAAACTTTACAAATCCATCGGCACGGGCCATACCAAGGGCACGTCCATTCGCGGCAAATGGGAATTGACCCGATTTATACGCAATACCAGCGGCCTTCAGTTGCTGCTCCGTTTTACCTACCCATGCAATTTCAGGGTCGGTGTAAATCACCCAGGGAATACAGTTGTAGTCGATGTGGGGTTTTTGGCCTGCGATGATTTCAGCAACCAGTACACCCTCATCTTCCGCCTTGTGGGCCAGCATCGGTCCACGCACAACGTCACCCACTGCATAGACCCCAGGGGCCGCCGTAGCGCAGGTATGGTCATCGATCGGAATAAAGCCGCGCTCATCGACTTTAAGGCCAATCGACTCAAGGTTAAGTTTGTCGGTATTGGGCACGCGACCGACCGACACAATTAAACGATCGCATTCGAGCTTTTGTGCCTTGCCTTCAGCGTCTTGATACTGCACCACAACGCCTTTTTTATCGGCTTTGACTTCGCCAATCTTAACGCCCATATTGATCTTGAGGCCCTGCTTTACAAAAATCTTATGGGCCTCTTTCGCAATGCCTTCATCGCAGGCACCCAAGAACGTAGGCAGGCCTTCTAAGACCGTTACTTCAGAACCCACTCGGCGCCATACCGATCCGAGCTCTAATCCAATTACGCCAGCGCCAATCACACCTAAACGCTTGGGAATGGAATCAAACTTGAGTCCGCCAATGTTGTCGCAAATGAGGACGTTATCAACCGGAATATTGGGCAGATGACGCGCCTTCGATCCAGTTGCAATGATCACGTTCTTTGCGGTCACTGTGCCGGCATCTTTGCCGTCGATCTGAATCTGATACCCATCCGCCGTTTTGCCAACAAAAGAAGCGTGGCCTTTGAGGGTTGCGATCTTATTCTTGCGAAACAAAAACTGAATTCCCGCAGTCATCTTCGTGACGATCGAATCCTTGCGCGCCAGCATTTTGTTGGAATCAAGCTTAACCGACCCCACCGTAATGCCATGATCAGCGACATGGTGGCTGATCTTTTCGAACTCCTCTGAGGAGGCAAGTAAGGCCTTCGAGGGAATGCAGCCGACATTCAAACAGGTGCCGCCTAAGCGTGGCTCACCCTTCGGGTCATCGTAGGCGTTGGATTCTGCGCAAGCTACTTTAAAACCCAGCTGAGCAGCTCGAATCGCTGCAATATAACCACCAGGACCCGCACCGATAACGAGTACATCAAATGCTTGACTCATGTATTGGCTCCTTACAGGTCAAGCAGGAGACGTGAAGGATCTTCTAACGCTTCCTTCATGGCAACCAAACCGAGGACCGCTTCACGACCATCAATGATGCGGTGGTCATACGATAAGGCCAAGTAATTAATAGGACGGATCACAATTTGCCCATCTTCCACAACAGGGCGCTCTTTGGTGGCATGAATACCCAGAATCGCTGACTGCGGTGGGTTGATGATTGGCGTCGACAGCATCGAGCCAAAAACGCCACCGTTGGAGATGGAGAAGGTTCCACCGGTTAACTCCTCAATCGATAGCTTGCCGTCACGGGCTTTGGCGCCGTACTCGGCAATCTTCTTTTCGATATCGGCTAGGTTCATTTGATCCACATCACGCAAAATCGGCACTACCAAACCGCGCGGCGAGCTAACCGCAATACCAATATCAAAATAGCCGTGATACACAATGTCATTGCCATCCACCGATGCATTCAGCAAGGGGAATTTCTTTAAGGCATGGGTTGCCGCTTTGACAAAAAAGGACATGAAGCCCAGCTTGACGCCGTGGGTCTTTTCAAAAACGTCCTTGTACTTATTGCGCATGGCAATCACGGGGCCCATATTGACTTCATTGAAGGTCGTCAGAATGGCATTATTTGCCTGGGACTCAAGCAGGCGCTCAGCAATACGTGCACGTAACCGACTCATCGGTACGCGCTCTTCTGGACGCTCGCCCATGGGCACTGCAATTCCAGGCAAAGCAGGTGAAGCCGCTTTTGCCGGCTTGGATCCACCAGCAACCGCACCAATCACATCGCCTTTGGTGATGCGGCCATCGCGTCCTGTGCCAGCAACCTGGGCTGAACTGATATTCTTTTCGGCCATCATTTTGGCAGCCGAGGGCGCTGCACTGGCGCCCGCAATCGGAGCAGCAGCAGGTTTCGTGGCTGGCGCTGCACTACTCGCAGCTGCAGATGCAACAGCAATCGCCGGCGCCGCTGTCGCTGAAGCAGTTGCGGTACTGTCAATCTTCGCGATGACTTGATCAGCAACGACTGTACCGCCATCACCAACTACCAACTCAACCAATACACCAGCGGATGGGGATGGTACCTCAAGTACCACTTTATCCGTTTCAATCTCAATCAGAATTTCATCCTGACCAACCGCTTGACCTACTTTTTTCTTCCACTGCAATAAGGTTGCTTCGGCAACCGACTCAGACAACTGGGGAACTTTAACTTCAAAAATAGCCATGATTCTTCCTAATAAATAATGTGATGTGAATCTGCCGATACTTATTTCGTAACGACGTATCCCTTGAGTTTGGCAAAGGCCGCATTGATCAGCGACTTTTGTTGTTCTTGGTGGAGGTGGGCATAACCCACTGCCGGCGAGGCGGAGGCGGGACGGCCAGCGTAGCCCATGCGCATGCCCTCGCTCATGTTTTCCAGAATATTGTGCTGAATAAAGAACCAAGCGCCTTGGTTTTGCGGCTCATCCTGACACCACACTACTTCCTCTAGCGCTGGATACTTTTTCATCTCGGCAGATACGGCCTTGTGCGGGAATGGATAAAGCTGCTCTAGGCGAATAATGGCGACATCTCCAATCGACTTATCGGCGCGCGCTTTAGCAAGGTCGTAATAGACTTTGCCAGAACACATAATGATCCGCGTGACCTTTTTGGGGTCATTCGATTCATCGCGCTCACCAATTACGGTTTGGAATGCGCCTTTTGTAAATTCAATGAGTGGCGAAGCGGCTTCCTTGTTCCGCAATAAAGACTTGGGCGTCATCAAAATGAGTGGCTTACGGAACTGACGAATCATTTGACGGCGCAACACATGGAAAATCTGCGCTGCAGTCGTTGGCTGAATCACCTGCATATTGGTATCGGCGCACAACTGCATGAAACGCTCGAGGCGTGCTGAGGAATGCTCAGGGCCCTGACCTTCATAGCCATGCGGCAACATCATGACCAGTCCGTTTACACGGCCCCACTTGACTTCTCCCGAGGCAATAAACTGATCAATCACCACTTGGGCTCCATTGGCAAAATCACCAAACTGCGCTTCCCAAATGGTTAGGGTATTCGGCTCTGCTGCTGCATAGCCATACTCAAAACCCAATACGGCCTCTTCAGACAGGATCGAATCAATCACGGTAAATGGGGCTTGGTCTTTTGCCACATGCTGCAGCGGAACGTACGTGCCGGTATCCCATTTTTCACGGCTCTGATTGTGCAAAACCGCATGGCGGTGCGTAAACGTACCGCGTCCACTGTCTTCGCCGGAGAGGCGTACTGGATAGCCACTAGCAACCAAGGAGGCGAATGCCATATGCTCACCCATGCCCCAATCGACATTAATTTCCCCGCGGCCCATGGCGGCGCGATCGAGCAATACCTTTTCAACCAAGGGATGTACTTTGAAATCTGCGGGAACGGTACTAATTTTTTCTGCCAATCGCTTCCACTCCGTCAACGGAATGGCGGTATCTGCGCTATCGGTCCACTTCTTGTTTAAGAATGGTGACCAATCGACCGCAAACTTGCCTTTGAAATTACTCAGTACGGGATCGGATGTTTGAACGCCGGCATCCATCGCAGCGCGGTACTCTTTGACCATTAAGTCGCCGGTTCCTGCTGGAACAACGCCCTGCGCCTCGAGTTTTTCTGCATACAACTTACGTGTGCCGGGATGCGCACCGATAATTTTGTACATCAATGGCTGGGTCATTGCTGGTGAATCTTGCTCGTTATGTCCTAATTTACGGAAACAAACGATGTCAATGGCGACATCTTTCTTAAATTGACTCCGAAACTCAACGGCTAACTGCGTTGCCAGAACAACGGCCTCTGGATCATCGCCGTTCACATGCAGTACCGGCGCATCAATCACCTTCATGATGTCGGTGCAATACAAACTGGAGCGCAAGTCGCGTGGATCGGAAGTCGTAAATCCAATCTGGTTATTAATCACAATGTGGATCGTGCCACCGGTGGAATAGCCACGTACCTCAGCCATGGCGAGAGTTTCTTGCATTACGCCTTGGCCCGCAATCGCGGCATCACCATGCACCAGCACAGGCAAAACTTGACTGCCAGTTAGATCGCCACGGCGTTCCATCCGCGCACGGGCTGAGCCCTCCACAACCGGGTTAACGATTTCCAGATGGGATGGATTAAACGCCAGGGACAAATGCACTGGGCCTCCTGGCGTTGAAATATCACTCGAGAAACCTTGATGATACTTAACGTCACCAGCCGGAAGGTCTTCGGGGGCTTTGTGCTCAAACTCCGCAAATAAATCCTTTGGCATTTTTCCAAGGACATTGACCAGCACATTTAATCGGCCTCGGTGGGCCATGCCAATCACGATTTCTTGTACCCCGCGAGCACCCGCACCGCGGATCAACTCATCCATACAGGCGATGAAGCTCTCACCGCCCTCCAGGGAGAAGCGCTTTTGTCCAACGTACTTCGCAGAAAGATAGCGCTCAAGACCCTCAGCCGCGGTCACACGATCCAAAATTTGACGCTTTTCTTCAATATTGAAACTCGGCGATGACCGAATCGACTCTAATTTTTCTTGCCACCATTTCTTGATGGGTTGATCGGCAATGTACATGTACTCGGCGCCAATCGTGCCGCAGTAGGTCTCGCGCAAAGCCTGCAACAAATCCCGTAAGGACATGTTGTTTTTGCCAAAGTAGGTGTTACTGGTATTAAAGACGATGTCCATATCGGCATCGGTAAAGCCGTAAAAGGCAGGATTCAATTCGGGAATATCGGGGCGCTCCGTGCGCTTGAGTGGGTCAAGATTGGCCCAGCGATTACCCACGTTGCGATAGGCTGCGATCAGTTGCTGAACAGCTACGCGTTTACGCCCCATCTCGGAGTCGGCGGAATCGGATACCGCGCGGATCGGACCCAGCTTAGCGCGCTCAGCAAAGGAAGCAACAATGGGTGCATGGGCAATATCTGGGCCGCTAGAGCCGTCGACCGCAGGAACTTGATTGACGTTGTCGAAATAGTCGCGCCAGTGATCGGCGACAGAGGTTGGGTCTAACAAATAGGATTCGTAGAGTTCTTCTACGTAGGGGGCGTTTCCGCCAAACAGGTACGAACTTCCCCTAGAGGATTGAATCATGATGCTCACCTTTCATCGGGTTTCCCGAAAAAAACTGTGGATTAAACCGTCTGCACAAGGGCTTCACCCTCTACAGATTGATCATTGCGTACTCAACTACAAGTTCAATTTAACACGAATACCGCCGCCCTCCAACTATCCCTCTGTATTTTCTTAATGAATTATGGAATTTCCTGACCGGTAAATAGGATGTTTCCTACATTTAATTCATCCGATCCTGATAGATCCAAGTTGAAATGCTTTTTATGCTTTAAATCTCCTACAACATTAGCAAATTAAGGAAAAATGAAAGCCATCACCCCTGACTTGGAATACCTCAGCACCCGTCAAAGCGCCAAAGTACTTAATGTATCCCTCGGTACCGTTCAAAAAATGGTGGAACTGGGCGAATTAATTGCCTGGAAAACCCGTGGCGGTCATCGCCGTATCTTGGCAAGCTCGCTTGAGCAGCAATTGCAGCGGCGGCAACGCACCATGCGGCAAAAGGCAAGTACGCATTGCGTTTTAATGGGCATCTTTCGCCGCACCGAAAATAGCCTGGAATTAGCCAACGCCATGCTCGACTGGCAACTCAAAGTCGATATGGAGATATCCATGGACAGCCTTGAGGGTTTAATGCAGGCCGTTTCCATTGCTCCCGATCTGATTTACCTCGATGCATTAATTCCGCCAGTAGAACAGGTCCATTTAATCCATTATTTAAGTAAAAATAGCCGTACACAGCGCATCCCGATATTAGTGGATGAGGGATTTATTCAGTTGCACCCTGGGGTATTGCAGTTAGCCGGTGAAAACGCAGGGGTTCTGAAGCCAGCGCCTAGCGAAAAAGAAGCCTTGGAGGCCGAAGAAATGGTGATTACCGAAAACCCACTGATATTAGGCTATCCAGCAACCAGCGTCGATTCAGGATTGAGTAATCTCAACCCAAACCGATTTGCTGCGCTGGAATCGGTCTTTTTGGAGGGAATGGGCCGTAAATGCGAATGGAGCCAGCATGCCATCACTTAATCTAAAACATTAAAAGTAAAAACAAAGGCTGTCAAAGACGGCCTTTTTATTGAATAAAATAAATTAAATCAACTAGATAGCAAAAGAACTTCGATTTTTACCTTCGATCCATTTTGGGGCCTTACCTCGGCCAGTCCACGTATCACCGGTTGCAGGATCGCGGTATTTTGGGGCCACCTTGCCGCTCGGACCACGGCTACTGCCAGCTTTACGGCTAAACAAATCTGCTGCATTTAAGCCATATTGCTCAATAATTACCTTCGCCTTGGCTATGCCATCGGCTTTTTCCCGCTGCACTGCTTCTTTAATTTGCTTGTCCAGCTGTTCCCGCTGGGCTAATAATTCCTGATAGGAAGCCATAGTCTGAATATCTCCGGCATTGGTTAATAATGAATAAGCCATATAAATTATGGTTAATTAATTATAAACGCATTATTTAATAAATGAATGGAATTTAATAATAAAGTTAACGGTAAGGGGATAATTCGTAAAACTATTTATATAAGATTAATGCTTATTAATTACAAGATTTAATACATAATCGTTATAAATATTATTATTTATTTCAGATTAATAATGATTACCGGCGCATCATAAAGCTGCCTAAAGCCTTGGCAGTAACCACTCCAGCCTCATTGATGACCTCACCCTCGCAATAGTTGATGTTTTTGCCTGCCTTGAGGAGTTTGCCCTCAATAATCAGCTTGCCGGTGGATGGGCGCATAAAACTGACGGTCATGTCGATCGTCACCATGCCTTTAGCGTCGGGATGAACGCTCCGAGCGGCCGCAGCCATGGCAAAGTCAAGCAAGGTCATGGAAAGACCCCCGTGACCTACCTGAAAGCTATTCAGATGCTCTGGTCGCAGGTCTAAGCAAATGCGCGACTTGCCGTTCTCAGCAAAGTCTGGAACTACGCCAATGAAGTCGAGGAATGGAATGGTGAGCCCAAAATACGAAGTGGGCTGGGTTTGGGAGAGGCTCATGAATGTGCTCGCTAAAAGGCGAAGGAAGAAGATCGATGGTCGGGGCGAGAGGATTTGAACCTCCGACCACATGCACCCCATGCATGTACGCTACCAGGCTGCGCTACGCCCCGACTGAAACTAAAATTGTAGCAGTTGCTTATTTAGCAAACAGGCGATCT